>CALIHW010000186.1 GCA_938020525.1 uncultured Granulosicoccaceae bacterium
CATTTTCTTTATTCAGGGCTTGCAACAACGGGAGCGTCCATATAAGGATAAGCTTGCGCATCCGCCAATGTGCAGCACGTCAGATAGTAATTACCCGCCGCATATTTTGTAGCGTAGGTTGCAGCAGTTTGGTGGATGCGCTTTCCGCTTATGTCCCCCCTACGAAAAAATGGAACCATCGCTAAGTGCACTCCAACAAGAGTTTTTATAACTGTGCGACTTCAGTGTCCGATTGCTCAAGCGCCCTTTAAATTTTGGCAGTATGTGGATATGCTTTTGGTGCGACCAGTTCCATTGTTGATTGAAGAGCAGTGGTTTAGTTATTGAATCCGTGCTCGCGACTTACTTATCCATTCTTTGTGCATAGATCGATAATGCTTGGGTGACAAATCTGCTTTATCTTTTACACTTTTAAATAACTCCTGGGCACGGTCGTGATTGTTTAAATTCTCCATCATGACGCCATATCGATAGTGAGGTTCGGGCCCTGTGTAGTACTTAATAAGCGTTTCGTACTCTTCAGTAGCCGCTTCATGGTTGCCCAGTGCTTCCTGCGTTCGTGCATAGAGTAGATGTGCGTCCTGATTTTTATAGTCTGGATTTTTTTCAATTAGTGTATCCAGCAGGGACTTTGCTTTATCGTGGTTGTTTAACTCAAACTCCGCGGTTGCCAGTTTGTGCATGGTGTCAGGATTGTGTTCATTTAACCCGGTTAGCGCTTCTTTATATAATTTTGAAGCTTCTGCATACTGTCCTTTTTCACAATGGATGTCTGCAAGCTCAACGGCATTTCTTGCTGTAGCAGATATCTTGTAATCGCGTTTGGCTTCCTCAAGAGACTTGTTGGGGTTGATGACGTTGCCGACGGCGCGAGTCGCCGTGCGACCTGTTCTGCCGCCAAGTAACTCTGGCAGAACTTCAACAATCAGGTAGGCAATTACACCAACACCGGGAAGAAACAACAGGGCAGAAATCCAGAGTTGATTTCGGCCGGTTTTTATCGCGTGGACTATGGCGATAATTGCAAGCAGAGTAGTGAGTCCGAAGATGGGCATAGCAAACCTCAAATCTGGTAAATCTTAAATACTGCTTCACACTAACTTTGTTGATTACTGCGGACAAGAGTGAGCCGTTGGCTTTGAATTTTAAAAATAGATCTTGCGTATGGCAGTAATAAAAAGGAAAGCAAAAAGAAAAAGCTAATGCTTATAGCGCCTCCACCGGAATTTTCTGTTGAATTGGTAGGGGGTGTTGATGGAGTATCAGACTCTGAACTTGTTTCATCTGCAGAAGTGGTCACAGTATCTGGATTTTCGCTGTCAGATGAAGTTGTGTTTTCAGTTTCAGCGGTGTCTGGCAAATCAGTGCTCGGGGTCGCCTGGTTGTCAGGGGTTAAAGATTGGTTGTCGTCGGTATTGGATTGACTGTCATCCTGAATTGACTGATTGCCAGTCGTTTGTTGCTCATCGACTGGTTGAATTATTGTTTCAGGTTCAGGATCAGGTTCTGCAGCAACCAACTCATAAGCCCCGATATCACAAGCGCTACCTTGTGGCCGTGATACACCGCGCTGATCTTTGGCGGTTGCTCCATTTCCACAATTCCCCGCATCGATTGCATCACTACCAGGTTGCAAAGCGTGGGTCTTACTTAAGCCACCATTGTCAGCAAGTGCCAGTAAACCTGGATTGCCAAATGATATGTCGGTTTGTTGAGGATTACCGCAGGTCCCGTCTGTGTGCAGGTTGTGCCCAAGTGATTGGACAGGTGTAACGCCGCCGCAATCAGAGCCACTTTCAACAGCACTTACTATTGTGTTAGAAAGAGTGAGTTCGCCAGAGTTGCCAATCTGACGATCTCCCGACAACGGTCGTCTATTGTTGGCAATAGTGCTTGTGGTCACTCGCATCAGGCCTCTGTTGCTGATCACGCCTGCATAATCTTCGTCAATTCCACTAAAGCCGGCACTGTTGCCGCTGATGGTACTGTTGATGATTTCCGCTAAACCTTCGTTGTCGATGATAGCGCCAGAGACGTCATTGTTGGTGACACCAGTACCACCGAGCTTAAGAACGCCGCTGCTTTCAATCACGCCTTGATCGCCGGGGTTGTTGTCGATAGATGAATCGAATATCTCCAGTGTTCCCTGGTTTGAAAAAGGGCTGCTGCTTTGAGTTATTGTGCAGTCAAACAACTTCAATGTTGAGTCTTGATCGTTGTTCACTGACCAGACATTGTTAGTACCCAAGCCGCTGATTTGGCATTGCCGTAGTTCCATTATTCCCCTGTTTGTAATAACCGGGCCGCCAGTTGAGGTGTGACTCTCAATGGTTACATCAGTGCCTGTAATCACACCAGTGTTTGTAAGTACTGAGTCAAAGAGAACGCTGTTTCGATACTGACGAATGTTGCGAAGATTCAGTGTGCCGCGATTCTGTATGGTGGCGCTGTTACCTCTGTGGCCGGTGATCTCTGTATTTTCGATGGTGGTTGAACCCATGTTCTGTAGAGCGATGCCATCAGTAAAGTCACCGTTGGTTAAATTAATTCCGTTAACCTGAAGAGTTACACCTGGCAGCACACGAAAAATTCGGTTAAAACCTGCCGCTTCAAATGCTACGTCTGTCGATGCTGTGATCTTTACGTCTTGAGTTATTGTCAATTCGGGTACAGCGATGGTGCCAGCGCAATCGATAACAATATCCCGTGCGTTATCCAATGCGTAGGCCAACGTTTGAGGAGTTTGCTCATCTCCGTAGTTTGCACAGTCACTTACTGTTGTGTTGCTCAGGCGGTTATCCGAGCTATCTACACGTGCCAGTGAAAAAAAGCCCACATCAAGATTCTGGTTTTCCTGCAGAGTGATTGGCAGCGCAAGCATGGCATCCAGATAGAGGGTTCCTTCATCCGGTAACGGATCCTCATCAACGAAGTTAATGAAGTTCTGGTCTGCGAAAGATACCCGATAACTGCCGCCAGGAATTGACGAGAACTGATATCTGCCAAAGGCATCGGTCAGTTGCACCTGTGTCTCGCCGGACTGAACATTGGTGAGAGTGACGGTAATGTGTGCCAGCACGTTGCCGGAATTGTTGACGATACCAGACACTTGTCCAGAGACTTGTGCGCTGGTGGTGCCAGAATGGATGAAAAGCAGCAGTAGCAATGCTGGCAATCGGTGTATGAGCATCTGTTTGTAACCTCATTAACAGTTCATGACACATTTATTATTGTCATGACATATAGGGAAAGTCAATGTCGCAGGTTCATAAGAGCCGTCAGTGATGCTGTTCGCTGGAATTTAGTAGCTGGCGGTCTCCGGCGAGGCCGGGTGCTGTCATTTTTGTGTGCCGTTACTCAGTTCCCCTGATTACGTAGGCAAGTCGGGCAGTATTTTGCTAATAAGTCGGCGGCGCATATATAACGATATAAAGATATCTTTATGAATATATCTGAACTATACTTTTGCCGTTTGATACCCCGCCTGCCCGGATTGCAGGCTGGGCACACACGAATTCAATTTCAGCTGAGACTATTTATTCAATGACTAAGGAACACATTTTTACCTCAGAGTCGGTGTCCGAAGGGCATCCGGACAAAATGTCTGACCAGGTTTCTGATGCCGTTCTCGATGCGATTCTGGCAGAAGACAAACATGCTCGTGTTGCGTGCGAAACTGTGTTTAAGACAGGCCTTGCAATGATCGCGGGCGAGATTACCACTACTGCTCAGCCTGACTACGAAAAGGTTATCCGCGAGACTATCCGTGAGATCGGTTATACCGATTCTGCTATGGGTTTTGACTGTGATACCTGTGCGGTGATGACCGCTATCGGGGTACAGTCTCCGGATATTAACCAGGGTGTTGATCGCGCTCGTCCTGAAGATCAGGGTGCCGGGGATCAGGGTTTGATGTTTGGTTACGCAACCAATGAAACAGATGTGCTTATGCCTGCCCCGATTACTTATGCGCACCTTCTGGTTGAAAAGCATGCGAATTATCGCCGCGCCGGTGCTGACTGGTTACGACCGGATGCCAAGAGCCAGGTGAGCTTTAAATATAGTGATGGCAAGATTGCAGGTATTGATGCGGTCGTACTGTCTACCCAGCATTCTGCAGAGACAAAGCAAAGTGATTTGAAAGAAGCAATCATGGAAGAGGTCATCAAACCGATTCTTGAACCAACCGGTTGGTTGCATTCTGATACCCAGTATCACATCAACCCGACCGGTGCGTTTGTCGTCGGTGGGCCAATGGGTGATGCAGGTTTAACCGGCCGTAAGATCATTGTTGATACTTATGGTGGTGCTGCTCGTCACGGTGGTGGTGCATTCTCTGGTAAAGATCCATCAAAGGTTGACCGTTCTGCGGCTTATGCTGGTCGTTACGTTGCAAAGAACATTGTCGCAGCAGGGCTTGCGGAGCGTTGTGAGATTCAAGTGTCTTACGCAATCGGTGTTGCCGAGCCAACTTCCATTATGGTTGAGACTTTTGGCACCGGTAAGATGGATGATGAAAAGATAACTGCACTGGTTCGTGAGCACTTTGATCTGCGTCCTTACGGTATTCTGACAATGCTTGATCTGCTTAATGCAGAAAAAATCAAGTACAGAAAGACAGCGGCGTATGGACACTTTGGTCGCGAAAATGAAGGCTTTACCTGGGAAAACACAGATAAGGCAGAAGCGCTTCGCAACGCATAGCGCAACAAAGCGTTATTTAATGATGCACAGATTCAAACCTTGTAGCTGATTCCGGCTACAGGGCACTAAACAATAATTACTTTTATTTTAAGGATTACCTAATGGGACAAGCAGCAGAAAAAATGGGCGGCGACTTCAAAGTTGCTGACATCTCACTCGCCGAGTGGGGCCACAAGGAAATTAGAGTTGCAGAGTCGGAAATGCCCGGCCTGATGGCTATTCGTGAAGAATATGCTGGCAAGAAGCCACTTGAAGGGGCGCGCATCGTTGGGTGCTTGCACATGACTATTCAAACAGCAGTACTGATCGAAACACTGGTTGCTCTGGGTGCGACAGTTCGTTGGTCTTCGTGCAACATCTTTTCAACTCAAGATCATGCAGCGTCTGCTATTGCAGATCAGGATATTCCTGTTTTTGCATGGAAAGGCGAAACTGAAGAAGAATTCTGGTGGTGTATTGAGCAGACACTTGAAGGCCCTGATGGCTGGAAGCCAAATCTAATTCTTGATGATGGTGGTGATGTTACGCAAATCATCCACGACAAGTATCCTGAAATGCTGGCAGACATCAAAGGTCTTTCAGAAGAGACAACTACCGGTGTACATCGTCTTTATGAGATGGCTCGTGAAGGTACACTTAAGGTTCCAGCGATCAACGTTAATGATTCTGTTACCAAGTCTAAGTTTGATAATCTTTATGGTTGCCGTGAATCGCTGCTTGACGGTATCAAGCGTGCGACAGATGTAATGATCGCCGGTAAGATCTGTGTTGTTCTTGGTTATGGTGATGTTGGTAAAGGGTGTGCACAGGCGTTCCGCGGTATGGGTGCAACAGTGATGGTGACTGAGATTGATCCTATCTGTGCACTGCAAGCTGCAATGGAAGGCTACCGTGTTGTGACTATGGATGATGTCGCAGACAAGGGTGAGATCTTCGTTACTACTACTGGTAATGTAAACGTGATCAATCACGATCATATGGCCAAGATGAAGAATGAAGCTATCGTTTGTAACATCGGTCACTTCGATAACGAAATTGACGTAGCCAGCCTTAAGCAATACGAGTGGGACAACATCAAGCCGCAGGTTGATCACATCATCTTCCCTGATGGCAAGCGCATCACTTTGCTGGCTGAGGGCCGACTTGTGAATCTGGGTTGTGCAACGGGTCACCCAAGCTTTGTAATGTCTGCTTCTTTCACCAATCAGGTGCTTGCCCAGATCGAGTTGTGGGAACGTGCCGACCAGTACGACATTGGCGTACACGTACTGCCAAAGCAGCTGGACGAGAAGGTTGCGAGACTGCACCTCGAAAAGATCGGTGCCAATCTGACCGAACTGAATTCAGAACAGGCGAAATACCTGGGTATGGATCTGAATGGTCCTTACAAGCCTGAACATTACCGTTACTAGTATTGCTGTTACCAGAGTCGCAGCTCCGAGCCCTTGTGCCCCTTGCCCTTGTGCTTGGGGCCGCGGCTGTTCTGTAATGAGTAGTGCTGTAGTAATTCAATAGTGGTTATTGGAACAGTGGCAGGAAAACAGTTATGCTCCGCGGATGGGCCGAGCGCCCGTGTATCGAAATTCCTAATCCTACGGCGGAGCCACGTAAAACTCCTGATGCGACATAAATGACGCGACAAAAAGTTTTTGTCAAAACCCACGGCTGTCAGATGAACGAGTACGACTCGGCGAAAATGATAGACGTGCTCGACGAGCGCTTCGGTGTCGATGTGACCGACGATCCGGAAGACGCAGACATTCTGCTGGTTAATACCTGCTCAATCCGTGAAAAAGCCCAGGAGAAAGTTTTCTCCCAGCTCGGTCGCTGGCGCCCCTATAAAGAGAAGCGAGACGATGTGCTGATCGCTGTGGCAGGGTGTGTGGCAAGTCAAGAAGGTGAAGCACTGCAGCAGCGTGCCCCGTTTGTTGACCTGGTTGTCGGCCCGCAGACCATTCATCGGCTTGCGGATATGGTCGAAACCACCCGTCTGGAAAAGCGACCGTTAGTAGATGTCAGTTTCCCTGCCATCGAAAAATTTGATCAGTTGCCGGAACCTCGTATGGACGGTCCGACAGCTTTTGTCTCTATTATGGAAGGCTGCAGTAAGTATTGTAGTTTTTGCGTTGTGCCATACACACGTGGTGAGGAAATCTCTCGACCCTTTGATGATGTTATTGCAGAAGTTGCGTCACTGGCAGAGCAGGGTGTGCGCGAAGTTAATCTGCTGGGTCAGAATGTAAATGGTTATCGTGGCCAGATGGATGATGGTGAGATCTGTGATCTTGCGTTACTTATTTCCATAGTTGCAGCAGTGGATGGTATTGAACGGATTCGTTTTACAACTTCTCATCCAATTGAGTTTGGTGACCGCTTAATACAAGCCTATGCAGATGTGCCGGAGCTTGCTGCTTTTCTACATCTGCCGGTGCAATCCGGTGCAGATCGCGTGTTGGCAGCAATGAAGCGTGGCCACACATGCATCGAATACAAGTCAAAGATTCGTAAGCTGAAAGAAGCGCGGCCCGATATCTCTATTTCATCAGACTTTATTATTGGTTTTCCCGGTGAGACTGATGCTGACTTTGAGCAGACAATGTCTCTTATTAAAGACATAGGATTTGATCAGTCATTCAGTTTTATATACAGCGCCCGGCCGGGAACACCTGCGGCGTCGCTTGATGATGAAACACCGGCAGAGGTCAAGAAAGAGCGTCTGTCGATTCTTCAAAAAACCATCAATGAGCAAGCTGCAGTAATCAGCCAGGGTATGGTTGGTTCTGTGCAACGGATCCTTGTCGAGCGGCCATCCGCTCGCGATGAGAAAGAAATGGCTGGTCGTACAGAAAATAATCGTGTGGTTAACTTTCCAGGCGATGAATCAATGATTGGCAAGTTTGTTGATGTTGAAATAACAGAGGCACGGCCCAATTCATTACGCGGTGAATTCAAACAGATCAATGATCCACTTCATTAACCTGCAAGTGCGGAAGTTACGCGCTAAGGATACTCAATAACTTGGCGACCCTTGAATTTCAGCTAAGTCCGGATGACAACCAGCGATTGGCAAATCTGTGTGGTCAGTTCGATGAACATTTACGACAAATAGAAGGGCGGCTCGACGTCGAGCTGCATAATCGCGGAAGTAACTTCCGCGTGTCTGGTGAAGACAAAGTTGTACGTAGTGCCTGTAGTGTTTTACAAGGGCTATACGATGCCACATCAAATGAAACACTCACGCCTGAGAAAATACATCTCTATTTGCAGGAAGCTAACCTGAGTGCTGATGATGATCAGCCTGACGGTGAATCTCGATCAGGCGCAGATATAATTACCCGTAACGTCAAGCTACGGTGTCGTGGTAAAAATCAACAACAGTACGTGCAAAGCATTCGTGATCATGACTTAAGCTTTGGTATTGGTCCTGCCGGTACCGGTAAAACGTATCTTGCGGTTGCCTGTGCAGTTGAAGCTCTTGAGCGTGAACAGGTGCGGCGACTTGTACTGGTGCGCCCAGCGGTTGAGGCGGGTGAGCGCTTAGGCTTTTTGCCAGGTGATCTGACACAGAAAGTTGATCCTTATCTTCGTCCAATCTACGATGCGTTGTATGAGTTTCTTGGCTTTGATCGGGTTGCCAAGCTAATAGACAGAAATGTTATTGAAGTTGCCCCGCTTGCCTATATGCGTGGGCGTACACTTAATCATTCCTGTGTAATTATGGATGAGGCGCAGAATACTACCGTTGAACAGATGAAGATGTTCTTAACCAGAATTGGCTTTGGTTCTAAAGCGATTGTGACCGGTGATGTTACCCAGATTGATTTACCCAAGCATGTGACCTCCGGATTAAAACATGTGCAGGGTGTACTTCATGGTGTTGAAGGCATTGGCTTCTGCGAGTTTAAAGCGCGTGATGTGGTGCGTCATCCTCTGGTGCAACGGATTGTTGGTGCGTACAACAAAGCTGAGAGTAGCGCTGATAAAAGTAGTAAAAGTTAGATTAGTGTAGTGCAATGTAAAAACACTATACTAGGAGTCTGCGCGGCAGAACATCCGCTACTGCGAACGCGCCCTGACGGTACGTTTTTATCGATCATTTTCGTTACGTATGAACAACTATGCGCCTCAAATGATAGTAAAAACATCCTTGCCATGGCACGTTCTCGCTACGCGGATTTCTACCGCGCAGACTCCTAGCCCTGTCGTCATGATTGTAAACACTGCAGAAATAGACACCATAGAGATTCAAATATCAGATGATGTGGAGTCTGAGTGCCCAGAGGATACGTTGGTAGTGCAATGGGCTCAATCAGCAATTCAGTCTGACAAAAATGCGGGTATGACTATTCGTATAGTTGACTCTGCCGAAATGCAGCAGAGTAATCTTCAGTGGCGCGGTAAAGACAAGCCAACGAATGTGTTGTCTTTTCCTGCTGAGTTTCCACCTGAGGCAGGTGTCAGCTATCTGGGGGATATTCTCATTTGTGCAGAAGTGCTAGAGCGTGAAAGCGTAGAGCAGGGCAAGGTATTAAACGACCACTGGGCACATATCGTTGTCCATGGAGTGCTGCATTTAGAAGGGTTTGATCATGAAAATGATCAGGAAGCGCAGCAGATGGAGCAACGGGAAAAGGAAATACTGGATACACTCGGTATTGCGGACCCGTACCGGTATGAATATTAATCTGCCATGAATACAGAATCAGGTATTGTGTTACACGGAAGTTCAGAAAATATAAAAACTAAGCTGGCTGCAAACCTATGCCCAGCGACGCAGAGGATAAGAAAAAGCTGATGGCCAGTGAGCCTGTTGAGTCACCGAAATCTTTAGTTGATCGTATTCGTATCGCATTACATGGTGATGATGCGCCGAACACTATAAACGAATTGAAAACCGTCCTGCGTGAAGCGGCTGACCGCGACATTGTCAGTGATGATACCTTACACATGCTTGACGGTGTTTTTGATGTTGCGGCTATGCGTGTGCGCGATATCATGATTCCGCGTGCGCAAATGGTAGTGGTTGAAATAGATGAGCAACTCGATGAGCTGCTACCGCAGATAATTGAGAGCGGGCACTCGCGTTTTCCGGTGATTGGTGATAACCGCGATGAAGTAATGGGCGTGTTGCTGGCTAAAGATCTGTTACGGTTCTCAGTGCCTGGTAAGGAAGAAGCTTTTGATCTGCAATCACTTATCCGCGAGCCGGTTTTCACGCCTGAAAGCAAACAGTTAAACGTATTGCTTACCGAGTTTCGCGCTAACCACAATCATATGGCCATTGTGGTTGATGAGTACGGTGGTGTAGCCGGGCTGGTAACCATTGAAGATGTACTGGAAGAGATTGTCGGTGAAATAGATGATGAGCACGATGCGGAAGAGGGCATTAATATCCGCAAGCAGGAAGAGAGTGTTTACACCATCAAAGCGCTTACACCCATTGAAGAGTTCAACGAGGAGTTGGATGCCGATCTTCCGGATGATGAATTCGATACAATCGGCGGGCTCGTGATGCAGAAGATCGGTCACATGCCAAAGCTTGGTGAGCGCACCCGGATTGACCGCTTTTTGATTGAAGTATTGGCAGCCGAGTCTCGGCGGATACACTTGCTAAAGGTGACGGAAGAGCCTGCTGTTAGTGAGTCTTAGTTAGTTTGGAGCGGGGTAGTTTGCTTTGCAAGAGGGATTCACTGTGTGGGGAGTGGCATACCCTCCCCGGCGCTTAGACGCCGACCCTCCCAGGGGGAGGGTGTCGATATAGGTATTAGTCGAAGCCACGAACAGACATTCTCCCTCGGGAGAATACAAAGCGTAGTTTGCTTTGCAAGAGGGGGAGATGTAACTGCAATTGACTACTAACAGCAATTACTCCCCCAACCGTAACTTCAGAACTATCAATATCTGCAACTAATTAAAGTAAAATGCATTTTTCTTAAACATAAACCATCCCGCAGATGTCATCCAGTCAGGTTATTGTGCACAACACTCCGGCATTGCTTAAAAATAAATGGCTGACTCTGTTGCTTAGCCTGTTATGCGGTGCTGCATCTGTGTTGGCATTTGCACCATTTGGTCTGTGGATGATCCTGCCATTCACACTGGCTGGTTTTTTCAGCATCCTTTATTACTCGCAATCTTCTGGTGCGAGTTTTAGAACTGGCTATTTTTTTGGTGCCGGTTTGTTTGGGGCAGGCATATATTGGGTGTACTACAGCCTGCACCTTTTTGGCGGGGCCATTGCTATTCTGGCAGGGCTCGGAACACTTTTGTTTGTATTGGGTCTGGCATTGTTTCCGGCGTTTCTCTCCTTGCTGCTCAACCGCTTTGCTAGAAGCAATACCTGGTTCTTTCTCACGGCACCCGCTGGCTGGGTATTGTTTGAATGGATTCGCAGTTGGTTTTTAACCGGCTTCCCGTGGTTAAGTGTCGGTTATTCAACCATAGAGTGGCCGCTTGCAGGCTACGCGCCGGTCGGTGGTGTGTTTTTATGTTCCCTGGCATTGGCTTTGTGCAGTGGTGTGCTTGCCTGGTTTTTATGTCGTAGAAGTCTACTTTCTGCAATTACCGCAGTAGCCGTGACATCGGCGATAGTCGGTGGTGGTTATGCTCTGCAACAAATTGAGTGGACGCAGCCGGTAGAAGACAGAACCGTAGATGTAACCATGGCGCAGGGTAATATCGCGCAAGAATTGAAATTT
This sequence comes from uncultured Granulosicoccaceae bacterium, assembly GCA_938020525.1. Taxonomy (GTDB): domain Bacteria; phylum Pseudomonadota; class Gammaproteobacteria; order Granulosicoccales; family Granulosicoccaceae. The sequence goes on from CALIHW010000186.1 coordinate 11,403, forward strand.
CAACCTAATCTGCTTGAGGACTCTATAGATTTATATTCATCGCTAAGTGAATCCGGCGCTGAGCTGGTAATCTGGCCTGAGAGTGCAATTCCGACAGTCTTTACTGATCTTGCTGAGTGGGAGGTTGCCTTTGCACAAAGGCTTCAGCAGCAAGGGACGACAGTTATCAGTGGTGGTTTTACCAGTGATGAGGATTACACTAAATACTACAACGCGATTAAAGTGCTAAACGGTACAGAAGATCAGGTCTATGAAAAACGTCATTTAGTACCATTTGGGGAGTTCACACCATTTCGAGATTTGATCTCGTTGCTGTCCGATCTAATCACTATCCCGATGTCTGATCTCACTCCCGGTACCGGACCAATCGAGCCGATTGAAGTAAACGGGGTTAGGTACGGTATGTCAATCTGCTACGAGGATGCATTTGGTTCTGAGATGAGAGCGCAGTTTCCGAATGCTAATGTACTGATTAACGTTAGCAACGATGCATGGTTCGGCGACTCTACAGCGCCACATCAGCATCAGGAAATAGCAGCTATGCGCTCCCTTGAGTTTGCGAGACCCATGTTACGGGTGACCAATACCGGTATCACCTCGTTGATAAACCACCGTGGCAAGATAGTGGAGCAGGGGCCGCAGTTTGAGGCGGTGGCGATTGATGTTGTAGTTACTCCGAGAGAAGGTGTCACACCTTATGTTAAGCTCGGAGACTGGCTGGCCGTACTGTCATCAGTGCTATTGTTGCTGATTGGCTGGCAAACTTGCCGAAGAGGATCCTGATGATGGCCAAGTGATCGAATGTAATCGGCTAGTTGATCGGCCAGGTGATTGCCCAAGGGGGTCTCAAGGGGAGGGGTGAATAGCCAACACTGGATAAGTGCCGATAGACACCAGATACAGAATTTTGTATAAAGTTTGCCTGAGTAAGTGGCAAAAGCCCAAAACACAACCTTACCTGAGCACAAACAAGTGTCCGGAGGCCAGCAGTGAATACACCCAACGATCTTTTTTATGCAGAATCTCACGAATGGGTACGCTTGAACGATGATGGCACGGTCACTGTCGGCATAACTGAGCATGCTCAGGAGCAGTTAGGTGATCTGGTGTTTGTAGAGTCGCCTGAAATAGACAAAGTTGTTAGCGCGAAAGATCCTGTTGCCGTGGTTGAGTCGGTAAAAGCCGCCTCTGATATTTATGCACCGATCAACGGTACGATTATAGATGCCAACAATGCTCTTGCCGACGAACCTGAACTGGTCAACACCAGCCCTTATGAAGACGGGTGGTTGTTTAAAATACAGCCGGAAGATGCGATTGAAGTAGAAGAAATGATGGACGATGAAGCTTATCAGGCGTTTGTGGCTTCTGAAGCGTAGGCTCTGGATAGGATATAACTCTTCCCAACGCTCTCGCTACCATAGTTTCGGGGCGCTAAAATCAATGGGAATTAAACAGCTCTTTTTGAGCTCACCTTGATAGCATCTGAAAAACTCAATAGACCATTGAATCAGATCACTGAAAATAAGTGGCGCGCCATAACCTCTAACTAACACCTCTACTTGTTTGCGGCTTTTTGGGTATAGAGAAACTGCAACCCACCTTGAGACAGATTTACAATCGATAATTGGCCGCCCAGCCTGGTGGTGATTTCGTGACAAATCGCGAGACCCAGTCCGGCACCTTTACTGGTGGCGTGTTCTACTGGCCGATAAAATGGCTCTCCCAGTCTTTGAAGATGTTTATCGTCAATGCCGGGGCCGGTATCGGTAACACTAAATATAACGTTGTTGTCCACTGTACTGATTGACACAGTGACCTGTCCGCCGGCAGGGGTGTATTTAATTGCATTAGACAGAGCGTTTCTGGTTAAGTGCTGAAGCTGATTTTGTACATCGACAAGATATGCCGGGTCATTTTTTTCTACTACAAGTTCTATGTCCCGGCTTTCAGCGAGTACAAAAAAATCTGCAATTTGGTTTTTTACCAACTCGTTTAAACTGACAATGCTTCTTGTCTGTTGGTTGCCAGACTGTACGCGCGCAAGATCTAGCAACTGATTAACCAGTCGCTGCAATCGACCGACACTCTTTTCTAAAGCTGCTTGCCTCTTGGATCTGGTTTGCTCATCACTTGCGCGATTAAGGTTTTCTATTTCCAGAGATAACGCCGTGATAGGAGTTCTAAGTTCATGCGCGGCGTCTGCTATAAAGCGTTTCTGCTTCTGGTTGTATTCTGTATTCTTCTGTAGCAACAGATCGATGGAATCGACGAACGGCATGGCCTCAACGGGTATTTCTGCACGATTGGATAAATCGAGCTCAAGTGAGTCATCGCGTGAGACTCTTTCACCGAGTTCATTCAGCGGCTTGAAACTGTACCTGACAACAAAGTAGATTAAAAACGGTACAAAAAATAACAAGCCAAGTAGCGGCAATGCAGTGTTGGTGGCGCTGTTTAGTGCGGCTTCGGTTTTTACACTCAGTTTTTGCATCACTGCGTAGCGATTACCTGACTGAGGATTATTAGTCACATACACACGCCAGATACCACCCCTGCCTGTAACGGTGTGGTAGCCAGGCTCGGTGGAGCTTTTTACAATGGAACGCCGGCCATTATTTACACCAAGTTGCCAAACCTGAACGCCATCATCATAGTCACTGTCGCGCAGCAAGGCATGGTTGTTTTGTGTTTGTATTTGGTTGGTTTCTACCAAGTGTGCAACTGACAGCAGGGTTTCGTCTTGAATATCACTGGCTTCAAAGTAAGCGGTTAGTGCTGCGGCTACCGTTGCAAGTGCCATCACAGCTATCAGTGTGATTAATAGAGAGATAGCAAGTCTGGTGGATAATCTGCGACGTTGTGTTCTTAGAAATTTCAAGGCTTAGGTACCATCCAGCCGAGACCACGTACATTTTTAATTGCACTTTTTTCTGACTTTTTTCTAATGCTGTGAATTAGAAATTCAATGGCGTTACTGTTGACTTCTTCCTCCCAGCCATAGACCTTTTCTTCTAATTCATCACGAGTGTAAATGCGTCCTGGTGTTCTTAGCAGCGCTGCAAGCAAGCGATACTCTTTGCCCGTTAGTTCAATTGGCGTGCTATTGAAAATTACTGTTTTTCCCACAGGGTCGAGCGTAAATTGATCGTTGCTCAACTGAGGGTTCGTTGACCCTGAGTGTCGGCGTGACAGGGCGCGGATACGTGCCATCAGTTCGTCTATTGAAAAAGGTTTTACCAGGTAATCGTCTGCGCCAAGATCTAGTCCTTTTACCCGATCTTCTACTGAGTCGCGGGCAGTGATTATCAGCACAGGTGTATCTTGTCGCCTTTGACGTACACGGGTGAGTACATTTAATCCATCGCGTTTTGGTAGCCCCAGATCGAGTAACACCAAATCAAATGCACCGGCAACAATACTTGCCAGTGCAGCTTCACCGTCTTTGACCCAGTCGGCCACCAGGCCAGCGTCATGCAGCGCGCTGGCGATGGCCTCACCGATCTGTGGATCATCTTCAACCAATAGGATTCTCATTGGCTGAATTCTACTGATTAACTGCTGGCCTGCACATCACCCTGGGTGTTTTCGTCACCCAGGTTGATAGTGGTATCAGCCGACGCGAGATCACGCTTAAGCTTTGTTTTCATCGCCCAGAGCGCTATTGCCAGTAGCGGTAACAATGCCAGAGCCACCACGGCCATAAATGCGCTTGCCATAAATACTGCAACGCCAACTCCGACTGCGGCCAGCAGCGCAAGCGGTCTTGCCACCCAGCGACTGAAAAAGTCCTGGTTGTCGCTCTCGAATGCCTTTTTTAGATCGATCTCGTTGAAAGATACGCCATCGATGTTGACGGTATTTGTGCTGTTGATCATTGAGTTGTCTCCTGATTTTTTCAAATTGATAAAACTGCTAAACCCAGCATTTCTGCTGTTGGAAACAGTCTATGGATTGAAAATTAGGAGAAACTTAGATTTCAGGATTTTTTTCGAGCGTGGTCGTAGTTGACCGTGCAGTTGCCATTCGCCCAGTTGATGTTGGAGGAATCCTGGGAGATTAGAGAGCTATCATCTCAATGCAGTTTCTTTTGTATGCTCGCCATTTCACTAATAAGCGGGCTAGGAAAGAAAGCGCTTCGGTTTTTTTTGAAACAGCCTGTTGAACCCAAGCTTGCTTAAGAGTGAACTCAGTGCCATGTAGGCAAACATCCCCAGCGGAAACAGGGGTATCAGCATGATGAGAAAATCTAATTGAAATCCACGATTTATCACGGACTGCTCGGGTTTCCGCGGATTGAAGTAGCAAGGCACAATGGAATTACTTCTTAAATAGTGGAGGTCGTCTTTTACACTTTGGTAGGAGCTTGTAAAGATGCCCCGGAAGTCATATCGGCTGCCAGTAAAGGACTGGAACTCGTTGTGATAGGTATAGCTCGCGGATACTTTAAAACTGATCTTGACTGATGTGCTTCCGGCTTTGGTAGATTCTTTTCTGCCGGAGTAGACCTGATTTATCTCACACTGGGTTTGCTCCCAGGTTTTTGCATTCAACCAAAGCCATGTCTCGCGCGCCCCGGTGAAGTACATTATTGCTAAAAAGGTACCAATCACCAGCAAGGAGAAAAAAACACTCCAGACCCAACTCAGCGCTGCGGTGATAGTTTCAAGCGAATGTTTGAAATTAGCTGGGTATCTACCAGTTTCCATGCGCCCCTCGGTTTCAGTTTAACTGCTCCTTAGTGGTATCGGCAGCGCGCGGTATTTTTGGATACCAGCCCCGTTGTTGCATCGCGTAGACAGTAAATCATAAAGCGTGATGATGAGCGATGTGAAGTTACTCAAGTTGCCAGGTGACTACTTAAATAGCAGGAGGTATGACCAAGTAATGGAGATTTAGCTATATCCTGAGACGAGTGGATATTCGGAGCAGAGGTAAAAAACACGATTTACCCCTGCTCAACTAGTGCATCGCCACACCATCATCTGGTGTTTAGTAGCTGAAACTCTGTCTGCGGTACAACAGAAGTAGTAAAAGTATTGCCGAATATCCCGCACTGCCACCGCCGCCTGATTCCCCATCTACTGGATCAACGGAAACTACTGGATGACCTTTCTAAATCACCAGTATCAGTATCAGTATCAGTATCGGTGTCGGTGTCGGTGTCGGTGTCGGTGTCGGTGTCGGCGTCGGTTCCATTGCCAGTGCCAGTTGCTACTACAGCGATAGGGGAAAACGCTTCTTCTATCGAGAACACTGCAGCTTCACCGCATAAGCGAGTTAGCCTGTTAACGGTGCACTGTTGAAAGGTATTGTTGTCATCAATGTTCCACAGTCGGAAAGTATCACCGGTTTGTTCCCAGCCTGTGAAAGGCCGATCATAAGTGCAATATCTCTGTTGGCATCCCAGAATGCCCGTACCAGATTTACTGACGCACCGGTTTGTCTGTTTATAATCTGCGGAGCAGATGCAGACTCGGCGGTGACTGCACAGCTGCTGTACTGATTTGTCGATGCATTAAACGCCCAGCCAAACCCGTCCCCATCAGGATCAAAAGCGACAGATGCGCATATTGGTAATTCATCGCTGCCTGGTGAAACCTGTGCGACGCCAGATGTTGCTAATAACAACGCTGATATTGTCGTAAGCGTTCAGAACGGGATTACTTTCATCTTTAAAGCCTTAGGGCTGATTGTAATAGCATCATGGTAAGGTGTCATGACGTATAAATCAAATCAGTCAGGCGGCGTAATCACTGTTAGTGTGTGGTGGCGGGCAATTATTGATTGAAATTAACAATTGTTCTCGCTGGAATTGTCTGAGTGGCCAATCTTTTTGTTTTTATGTTTACCTGCAAGGCATCAAGGCATGTGCGTAATTGAATTATCAATTGGAGATTAAATCTACTATGCGCTGGCATCAGTGGTGATGACTCTACGATGATTTCTGTCGTTATCTTGTTTTGTACATCGTTGGTCACAACAGCGTTGGTAGTGCCTCCCACTTAAGTAAACTGCCCACTTTAAGCAAACTGCCTGGCTCCTTCGTTCAGGTGCAACTATTCAATATTGAAAATATCTTTATCACTGTGAGCACTAATAGTTCGCGTAGCGGACTCTGGGTCGTTTCCGAATGTTACCTGAAAGATCAACCAGTGATCCTTCAATGGGTTTGAGTCACTCTCAGACGATGATAAGGAAGATTGTTCGGTTGGAAGTGAAATTATACTGTTCATCGGTAACATGCTTATATGAGAGTTGTTATCGATCCACCTTTCTATTGTGTGAGGCTCGGCCCATGAAATTGCCGTAAATCGGTCAAACGCATACGATTTTTTGACCAGGCCAAAACGTGCACTTTGTATGAATGCTTTGTGATTTAGTTTTGACCTGATTGCCCCAGCACTGGTAGAAAGATTTAAATAGTTGTCAGCGATTTTCACTGTGCCACTTATTTCGCTGAACAGGGTGGTTGAAACACGTGTACTGGTGGTAAAAGGGAGTTCGCGCAGAACTTCAGCAGCCGGGGTGTTGATTTTCTCTTGAATAGAAGCAGCTAATGGAACTACAGCGCCTAACAGCATGAGCGAAAGTGTTAGGAAAATGGCTTTTCGACTCTGGTTTGTAAGTAGTTTTTTGAAAGCCTGGAGCTTTGGACGATAGGCCTCACCCTCTGAAACATCACTCTTATTAATCGTGCACTGTGTGTGACCACTAATGCGAGTGGTTAGCTGCTCTATGTCATGATCAAAATCTGTAGCTCGAACAGGACTGGGCATCGTGTTTGTTAGAGGAATAAGGCTGGGAGGTAGTTGCTCGGCTGAGGGAAGCATTGAGCCATTGATTAGCACAGGGATAACTGGAACACCGTAAATGAGTGCCGATTCAATTTCAGTACGCACCACATCCGCCGGGTCTTGTAATAGGTATTGGCCATCCTTGTTTTTAGCTTCGTGCCAATTGTCCCCAATCGCAATTAGTAGTGCATCACTACTTTGGATAGTGTCAGAGAGGGTTTGATGGAAATCTTTTCCAGGCGAAATATCTCCGGCGTAGGTAAAAATGGTCTCGCTATTTTCAGTGCCTAACTGTTTTTTCAGCTCCGTGGTGATGCGTTTGATGGCATCGGGAGATTCATCAAGCCGATGCGAAAAATATATCTTACTCATCTCATTTCCGTATGCGCTTAAGTCCATAACAGCGGAAAGCCTGCGTGGATTGGGCGATTAACCTTATTTCAAGGCCTGATGAATGTATTTGGCAGAATAATTCGAGAATAACAGCAAGTTATAGGTATCGACGAAAACCAGGAGATCTTTAATGATGATTCCCGGCAGTGTTTCTGTCAAATCTGGCGAGCTTCCCAATTTGTCCTTATGGGATAACCCGCCAGCTGTAGTCGTGACTATCCGTTTCGGTAGGTGTAGCTGTAACCGTTTAATGCGGGCGCGCCGCCCAGATGTGCGTACAGTACCCGTGAGCCTTTTTCGAAAAAGCCTTTTTTTGCGAGGTCAATCATGCCCTGCATAGACTTACCTTCATAGACAGGATCAGTGATCATTGCCTCGGTTCTGGCTGCAAGGCGAATTGCCTCATTGGTTTCATGGCTCGGTACACCGTAGGCCGGATAGGCGTAGTCCGGATTTATAACAATCTCTTCCTCTTTTATTTCCCGGCCCAGTTCAACCAGTGTGGCAGTGTTATCAACTATGCCGCGCATCTGCTCTCGCAGTTGATCAGGTGTACCTGATCCATCGATGCCGATGACTTTGTGTGCACGGTTATCAGCGGCAAATCCGACGATCATACCTGCCTGTGTAGAGCCGGTAACGCAACAGACAATGATGTAGTCAAACTCGAACCCGAGTTCCTGCTCCTGCGCTCGTACTTCCTCGGCAAAGCCCACGTAACCAAGGCCGCCATACTTATGTACCGATGCACCGGCGGGTATGGCATACGGTGTTCCGCCAGCATCAGTCACAGATTGCAGTGCATCTTCCCAGCTTTGTCGTATGCCTATATCAAAGCCTTCATCGACCAGTCGACTATCAGCGCCCATGAGCCGGGTCATCAGGATATTACCGACTCGATCATACACAGCGTCTTCGTGAGGTACCCAGCTCTCTTGAATAACCACGCATTTCATACCGATTTTTGCAGCAGTGGCTGCAACCATGCGAGTGTGGTTCGACTGTACACCACCGATTGATACCAGCGTATCTGCACCGGATTTTATAGCGTCCGGAACAATGTACTCGAGCTTGCGCAGTTTATTGCCACCCATAGCAAGCCCGGAATTACAGTCATCTCTTTTGGCATAGAAGACAACATCAGCCCCGATAGCATCCGATAAACGGGGCAGTGGCTCAATTGGTGTCGGGCCGAAGGTCAGCGGGTAGCGATCGAATTTTTGCAGGTTCATTTCGGAAGTTGTTGTGACGGTGAGGAATGCACAGATTATTTCAGTTGATATGAAATGTGCTTTCGATAAATGGGGTAATAATTTGATATTAATACGAAATAATTGAAAATATCTATCATGTAAAATAAAAACAAGAGAAAAATTGAAGAATCTTTCATTATGATTGAATTGGATCGAACGGATCTGGAGCTTCTGCGGCACCTGCAGTCTGACGGACGCATGTCGAATGCGGAGCTTGCCGAGCGCATCAATGTAAGCGCGCCGACCTGCCACCGAAGAACGCAGAGATTGATCGATGAAAAAGTGATCACCAATTTCCGGGCGAGCATAAATCCGGAAGCTGTCGGCTACGGAGGGATGGTGATGGTCGGTGCGGTATTGGAGCGCTCAACACCAGAAAGTTTTGCGCAATTTGAAGCGGCGATAGCCGAATTTCCATTCGCACTTGAATGTCAGTGTGTTGCAGGTGATTTTGATTATCTGATTAAAGTGCGTGTGAGAGACACCGTCGATTTCAATGAACTACATCGACAACAACTGCTAACTCTTCCGAATGTGCGACAACTGCGCAGCTTTTTCGTATTAAAAGAAGTTGTCGATGATGCCGTGCTTCATTTTTAGCTTGGCTATTATGCTTATCATTGAATTTTTGTGTACCAGAATCCTGCTGTTAAGTACTACTTGAACTTTTTATGATATTTCGAATGGTGAGTTTATGATTCATGTCAGGCTTAAGTTGAATTATTTAGTCTATCTGGTCAGGCTAATTCCAGTCTTGGATTATTAGTTTCAAACATTCTCATTGTTAGTTTGGTGATTTTGAAGGATTAGAAGTTAGATCAGTCACAGTTATAGTTTACCGGCGATAACAAATGAGGTGAGTTAACCAAGCCCTTTCATGAATCGTAAATCAAAGTACTTTAGAAATGCATCGCGTTCTGTATCGCTCACGTGATCAAACTCGAATGTTATATCTGTTTTGGGTATAACAACGAGCACCAGCCGGCGTTCGCTTTCAGGGCCGACTGTTATAGTTAGTGTGCCGTCGCCGAGTGTGCAATGGACTTTCAATCGCTCGATTTCATAGGGATGGTCGCCCATTGCGCTTGGCGCCAAGCGAAAGAAATCGGCGTGTGAGTACCCCATTTGTCTGACGATTTTCATGGTTTGTTTAGGCGAACATTTTTCCAATGATTGATTTTTCCGAGACTATCAAATATCTCGACGTCATAGCGCACTAGTAGTTGCTATCAAGGCTCGCGATGTTGGCGAATTCTGAAAGCAGTATGCAAGCTCGCAACGGCACCAAAGCACTACCGCGATTATTTACGGTTTGTAGCGCTGCCTGGAAATCCCGCCGCGTTGCACAAACGTACGTGGTATGCTGAATCAGCAGCAAAGTACCATCGGAGGAGGGTTCTATGTGCCAGCTATTTGCGGGTCAGCCGCGTGAAAATTATCAATGCCAGACCCGTTCTATCAGGCTGAATGGGCAAAGTACCAGTATCAGGCTGGAAGCGATGTTCTGGCGGACGCTGGATCAGATTGCAGCATCGGAAAAACTCTCAACGCCACAGTTCATCTCGAAGCTGCACTCAGAGGTGATGACTATCCACGGGGAGGCGAAAAACTTTACATCGCTGCTGCGTTGTACCTGTCTGGTACATGCAGAGCAGAGATTCTCCGACACGGTGGTGGTTTCAAAAGCATGGCAATCTGACGACAGTATCCATCCAAAAGTAATGTCAGGCGGTTATTAGCGACAACACCCGTGAGTCTTCCAGTCTGTTCTGGTACTTGTTGTAGCTTCGGACCTGCAGCATGCAATTGGGTGCGCCAGGTAGTATCCTAATACCACCTTCTCGCATATATCCCCTCATAGAATGACGTAAGAAAGGGGAGTGATATGGCTAAAACCATACACAGCATGATTCGTGTGCTGGATGAAAAAATATCGTGTGATTTTTACACCAAAGCGTTTGACCTGTCGATTGCAGATCGACTGGACTTCGATTCTTTTACCCTCATTTATTTGAGTAACAGCGAAAGCAACTTTGAAGTTGAGCTCACTGTTAATAAAGATCAAAAAACTCCCTATAACCTCGGCGATGGTTACGGACATCTGGCCGTCAGCGTCGACGACCTCGATGCTGAACACAAGCGATTCACAGAGCTGAATTTTAAACCCCGCGACATAGTAGATTTTGAAAACAATGGAGAGTTAATAGCGCGTTTCTTTTTCGTGCAAGACCCGGATGGCTATCAAATAGAGGTGTTGCAGCGACACGGCAGATTTAAATAGCAGCACAGAATAAAATTACCTGGAGGAGGAAATATGATCGAACACGTTATTAAAGCGCCAGCCCCTAAGCTATCAAGGCGTGCGCTGCTAAAGAAAAGCGTTGTTGTAAGTGCCAGCATGGTTGTGGGGACAAACTTTCTTGCATCAAGCAATGCCGCCTGGGCTATGGAGGTCAAAGCGCTTACTCCTGAGACCATGGCGACTTTGGTGCAGGTTGCACGGGATATATACCCGCATGATCGATTTCCTGACGAGTTATACGCAGCTGCAGTAAAAAGCCACGATGACGCATCTGCCAACGATCCTGGCTATAAAAGGATGATTGAGGTAGGCACAACGGTACTGGATAGAATAGCTGTAGACAGAGGTCACCCGAGCTACGTCGGAATTGGCTGGGAAGCCGATCGTTTGCCGATTCTCAAGAGTTCCGGTACCAGTGAATTTTTTCAGAAGATTCGAGGTGGACTGGTGGTTGGGTTGTACAACCAGCCGGCTGTGTGGGACAAGCTGGGATACGAGGGCGCCTCTTTTGATAAGGGCGGTTACATCAACCGGGGTTTTGATGACATCAACTGGCTCTAGTGCGGGCCAGTCAGTTGAATCACCCCATACTTATCAGGAGAGAACAATGACAGCACCCTACGAACTCGCTGACGACAGCGTTATTGTAGTAATAGGTACCGGCGCCGGCGGTGGCACACTGGCAAATGAACTGGCGCAAAAAGGCATTGATGTTGTAGCGCTTGAAGCGGGTGGTCGTCACTTGCCTAATGACTACATCAATGATGAATGGGCAAGTTTTGCGCAACTTGCATGGACTGATATGCGCACAACTTCAGGTTCATGGCGCGTGGCACAGGACTTTGCCAATCTACCTGCATGGATTGTGAAAGCGGTGGGTGGTTCCACCACACACTGGGCTGGTGCATCCCTGAGAATTCAAGAGCACGAGTTTAAGGCAAAGACCACCTATGGAGAAATCGACGGAGCCAGCTTAATGGACTGGCCTTTGACTTTGCAGGATCTCGAGCCGTATTACGATAAGGCCGAAGACAAAATGGGGGTCACAAGAACGAATGGCATACCGGGCTTGCCGGGTAATAACAACTTTAAGGTCATGAAGGCCGGAGCAGACAAGCTTGGCTATACACAATGCCACACTGGCAACATGGCTATCAATTCTGAACCGCGAAAAGACAGAGCCTCATGTCAGCAGATCGGTTTTTGTTTTCAAGGTTGTAAAATGGGGGCCAAGTGGTCTACGGCGTATACTGAAATTCCACTCGGTGAGGCGACTGGCCATCTGGAAGTACGCGAGTTTGCTCATGTGCAAAAGATCGAACACGACGACAACGGCAAAGTATCGGGTGTTGTCTATGTCGATAAAGACGGCAACCAGCAACTACAAAAAGCGCGTGCTGTTTGCGTTGCAGGTAACTCACTTGAAAGCCCACGTCTTTTGCTGAACTCTGCATCAAGTATGTTTCCGGATGGTCTGGCTAATTCGTCCGGTCTGGTCGGTAAGAACTACATGCGCCACATGACAGGTTCCGTTTATGCGGCGTTTGATCAGGTCGTTAACATGGCTCGCGGTACGACGATGGCTGGAATCATTCAGGATGAGTCGGTTCACGACACTAGTCGGGGTTTTGCGGGTGGCTATGAAATGGAAACTCTGGCTCTCGGGGTGCCGTTTATGGCAGCGTTTCTTAATCCGGGTGCGTGGGGGCGTGAGTTTACTGCAGCCATGGAGATGTACCCTAATATGGCGGGCATGTGGTTAGTGGGTGAAGATATGCCACAAGAA
>CALIHW010000187.1 GCA_938020525.1 uncultured Granulosicoccaceae bacterium
AATGCCTACTGGGGCGGATTGGGTAAAGCGTTTTTAGAAGGTGTTGATGCTGAAACAGTATCCGGTACCATTCCGGAAGTCCTGTTTTTCTCATTTCAAATGACCTTCGCCATTATTACACCGGCCTTGATCGTAGGCGCATACGTTGAACGAATCGGCTATGGGTTTGTATTGGTGTTTTCGAGCCTGTGGATGCTGCTTTGCTATGCACCGGTTGCTCATTGGATCTGGGGTGGTGGCTTGTTAGCCGGTGCCGAGTGGTCACTGTTTGAAAACGGTGTAAACGACTTTGCCGGTGGTATTGTGGTTCACCAAACCGCGGGGCTTGCAGCCTTGGTACTGGCCGCTTTCCTCGGCCCTAGAAAAGAGAAAAATGTACCCCCTCATAACCCAGGCATTGTCATGATCGGTGCCGCACTACTATGGGTTGGCTGGTTTGGGTTCAACGGCGGATCACAGCTTGCAGCGGACGGCGGTGCTGCTATGGCCTTGACCGTAACTCATATATCCGCAGCAACCGCATCACTAACGTGGGCACTGTGGGAAAAAATCAGGCACGGCAAGGCAACACTGGTTGGCATGGTGACAGGCACCATCGCCGGACTCGCATCCATCACTCCTGCATCCGGATCAGTCGATCCACTACAGGCACTTATCATCGGCGCTATTGCAGGCGTACTGTGCCAGGTACTTTGCGGCGTTGTGAAAAACGTACTAAAAATCGACGATACGCTCGATGTATTCGCAGTACACGGAGCCGGCGGCATGTTCGGTATTCTGATGCTTGTGGTGTTTGGCCACGCCGGACTGACAGAGCAGGTAGGCGGCCTGATCGTGGTAGGCGTTTTCACAATTGTGATGACCATAGCGATTGTTTTCATCACTAAGCTGATTACACCATTGCGCGTCGACGAAGAAGCTGAAGCCATTGGTCTTGACCTAACATCGCACGGCGAACGTGCTTACGATATGACTTCCTAGCCTTGCGGGCTGTGCGGAAAGTTCGGTAACAGGCTTTTCACAGTCACAGTCATCAGAGCAAAGCGAAATAAATGTAGGAATAGCAGGGCATGCGTTGAGCCTGATTCTTTGTCAAACATGGTTCACGCACAACGGCGGCTGTAGCTCCGGGGCGTGTTATCTAACTTTCCAAACAGCCCACTAGTACGGGCTGTTTAGACTATAACGTCAGCCTCTCTGAGCCGCTCGCGGCAAGGGCTTGTAGCGGCAGGCAATCAAAATGAAAACTGAGGCATGATTCCCAGTGTAATGTGTGAATGTCTTTACTAGTTTGGGCTCAAACCCAATCCTCAAGTATCAAGTCCTTCACGCGCGAAAACTCTCGAGTATTATTACTGACCAAAACACATCCCGCTGCAATTGCATGCCCTGCTATTGCTGTGTCGTTGGCACTGATTGGCGAACCAACTGCTTCTAGTTGCTTTTTTACAATCGTACTCGCATCTACTGCCTGACGATCCCAGGCTAGAACCAGATCAACTCGTTGCACAAAAGCATCTACTAATACCTGATGCTTCGGTGATGCTTTCGTCGACGCTGCACCGTACTGCAGCTCTGCGTATGTAATGGCGGATATAACCAGCCGACACTGGGACTGACTTACCTCCTGTAACCGCTGAAGCACAGTCAACGGTTTCTCACGCATGATGTAGCTACAAATGCAGGTATCGAGCATATAGGTCTTTCTCGTCAACTGACGCGCCCATCGTCACTGACAACATTTTCCCTGTCTATTAGAAAATCAGGATCAGCTTTTTCTTCTTCTGCCATTGATAGCCAATCCGGACGTGCTGGTTTAAGCACCAGCGTATTACCTTCCCTGCTAATTTCCAGCTCGGTCACTCCCTCAAATTCCATGTCTTTTGGCAAGCGAATCGCCTGATTACGGCCATTTCTGAAAATAGATATTTTTCGCATTCCAATACCCCAACAATCTTTTCGACCTGCCCTACTTTAGCGGCAGATGACAGCATATGTCAAGCATATGCCGCCTAATATGATGCCTTTTCTGCCGTTGTAAAAACACGGGAAAAAAATCCTCCCGTTTGCTGCTGTGCATCTCTGAAACACTTAGAGCTTAACTGCAGAAAAGGGCACCACCGCAGATTACCTCCTTGTGCGATAGCTTAAGTCGCTGCAAACATGCAAACATCAGAGCCTGATTGCTGGTAATGACGGGCTTACCCAGTTTTTTTTCAATTGCCGGAATTGCTTCGAGTGCCCGAAAATCAGTACACGAAATCACCACTGCATCGGCACCCGGGCAGTCTGCTTTTACTGCCATATCAAAGGCATCTTGCGGAGTCAGAGAGTTTTGTTCAAGACTGCTGAGTTCTTGCGGTAAAACAATTTCATTTACCACCTCAATATCGCTATTAACAAGATAACTCACGGCCTCTGCGCTGAGTGCTTTCACATACGGTGATGTGAATGCCACACGTTTTGCACCTATCGTATCAATGGCCTCAACCAAAGCACCTGCTGTGGTCACAGCCATTACACCAAGCTTATGCTGAAGCTGACTGCAGAACTGAGCATCAAACTCAGGCCCTTCAGACAAAGTGGCAGAAGTACATCCGTAAGCCACGATATCTATTCTTGCGTCTCGCAAATCATTAATATTCTGATCCAACGAGTGACGTGCGAATTTTTGCATCTCTGCGGAGTCTGGTATGGCATTGACATCGTAACCACCGCTACGCGCGACATGTATAGTGACACCTTGCGGACAAAGCATCGCGAAATCGGGCTCGATATTCGTATTGGATGACGGAACAATCAAACCGATACGACCGGTTCTCGGTGCATATTGAAGTTTATCAGTCATGGCGTTATTCCAGTGCCTGCTGCAGATCACTCATCAGGTCTTGTACGTGCTCTAGCCCTATGGAGACTCTAAGCATATCTCGCGGTGTGGGGGTGTCAGGTTTTTCCATTCCTGCGCGATGCTCAATTACCGACTCAGTGCTTCCGAATGATATCGCTTGTCGAAATATTCGCACTTTACCGGCAACTAATTTAGCCGCCTGCTCACCGCCCTTTACTCTGAACGATAACATCCCTCCGAAGCCACCAGACATCTGCCTTACGGCGACATCATGCAGCGGATGATCCGGCAGACCGGGATATAAAACCTGTTCAACACGCTCGGATGATTGAAGAAACTGCGCAATCTGTAGCGCTGACTCTGATGCGATTCTGACTCTGGCTGAGAGAGTGCGCATCCCTCGCATAAGCAGCCACGACTCAAAGCTGCCCAGCACACCACCATATTCATTGCGCAGATTTTGTAGCTCAGAAAGGATTGCTGTGTGTTGTGGTGCTACAACCGCAGCCCCCGCGATCAGATCACCGTGGCCGTTCATATACTTTGAACACGAATGCACAACGATGTCCGCACCGTGCTCAATCGGGCGCGTAAGGATTGGCGTTGCCACGGTATTATCTATCGCTACCAATGCACCCGCCGTGTGAGCAACATCGGCTGCGGCAGCTATGTCTGTAATCTGCCATGTTGGATTACTCGGTGTTTCGAGCCAGACTATTTTAGTCTTGCCTTGTTTAACAGCAGATTGCAATAAATGTGGGCTGCAGTCTTCGACGTAAGTCACCTGTAAACCCCAACGTAGTCCATGTGAGTTTAGCCAATCACGTAAACCGGAATAGACGAGCTTTGGCAGCACCACATGGTCACCGGGTTGTAAGCGCTGAAAGACACTGGTAATTGCTGCCATGCCTGAAGCATATAACAAACATCCTCCGCCGCCTTCCAGTTTATTGATCAATGCCTCAGGTTGTGAAAACGTCGGATTATCGTCGCGAGTAAATATACGTCCAGCTCTATCGAGTTGATTAGGATCGCGAAGAAATGACGTTGATGGACGCAACGGCAACGCCATAGCATCTGTAGATTCATCGACCCATCCCAACGCGGTTGCGGTGAGGGTTTCGTGGTGACGGCTTTTGGATATATCGTTATCTTTCATAGTAGTGCTATTCGTTTGCTCAAGCTGACTCTCCTAGTATCAAGTTTGAAGTGCAACAGCAGTTATGGCTGGACAAAGGCAAACCTTCCAAACCTTCAAGAGTAATTTTCTCTGGCGTTCTGTGGTGAAACCAAACCATCTCTAACATCAGCGGCCAGCGATTTGGCATCTCGCTCCTTCGGACTACCTATACCTCCACCGCCTGGTGTTTCAAATATCAATGTTTCACCGGCAGGTATACGCACCACACCTTTGCCTGGCAGTGGCTCATCATCTTTTGCAATGCTAACGCGACCGACAGCACCGTCTTTGCCTCCGCACCTTCCGCGTGCCGCAAAGCGAATGCGTTCAACTGACAAAAACAATAAAAGATCATCGTCACCCGACGGTTGCAATTCAATCCGTTGCCCCAACCCGCCGCGGTAACGTCCAGCGCCTCCACTATCTTTTCGCAGTTCACGTTTCTTTATTAATACCGGCGCTGCAGCCTCGGTGGTTTCAACCTGACTACCCCAAACACCACTGGGAAACGCGGTTGCCGATAAGCCGTCTTTACCCGGCCTGGCACCGGTGCCACCATTGAACACCAGCTCAATTGCAAACTGATGTCCATCAGACTGAGCGGTTTCTGGTGTGCTACGCAACGGCAAATCATACATGCATGATGCACCTTCAGCAGGCACTCTATCCGGCAGTGCCTGATACAGGCACCCGTAGACAAGATCAGGGGTAAGCTGACCGATAGCATGCCGCATGGCAACCGGCGCTGGCGCCCGGGCATTCAGAATACAACCTTCAGGGGCAATTACCTTAAACGGCGCAAGAGAACCTGCATTGTTCGGGATGTTAGACCCGACTATGCAACGTAAAGCGAACACAGAGTAGGCGGTTGCATAATTAAGCGGCACATTAATACCTTTTCGGGAACAAGGATCGGTGCCATTGAAGTCAAGCAACATAGACTGATCTGATATTGTCAACGTCGCCTTGAGTTGTACGTCCGCTTCGTATCCCTCAACCATCAGCGTGCTTTGATAGACACCATTGGGTACCTCTGCAATAGCCTTCTCGCAACCACGCTGTGATGTCTCTACAATATAATTTGCAAGGGTGTCAAGGTCGTCCAGTTTGAACTCCTGCATCATCTCAACAAGGCGATTTGCACCACGTTCGCAACAGGCCGTTAGCGCATAGATATCACCTTCGTTAGCGATTGGCTCACGTGAATTGGCTCGAATAATATTCATTAAAAGCTCATTGATCTCACCCTGCTCTACTAAGGCACACGGAGGTATCAATAAACCTTCATCGAAGATATCGCTGCCTTCAGGTCCCATGCCCAATCCACCCAGATCAACCAGGTGAGAAGTGCACGCTGTAAATCCAATCAACTTATCTCGATGAAACACGGGCATCAGTAATAAAAAATCATTCAGATGCCCGGACGCTATCCAGGGATCATTAGTAACGTAGATATTTCCGGGCTTCATGTTCTGCGGTTGTATTATCTTTCGCAATGTAAGTACCGCCTCAGCCATTGTGTTGATATGACCAGGGGTGCCGGTTACCGCCTGCGCCAACATTCGACCCTGTCTGTCAAAGACACCTGCGGAAATATCTCCACACTCCCGGACAATAGGACTGAACGCTGCACGGATTAACGCCTGACCCTGCTCCTCTACAACCGCCAGCAGTCTATTCCAAAGCACCTGTAACTTTGTCGGATTGATATTGCTCACGATGTGGTTCTCCTGAACATCACAATATTCTTCTGTGCATCGATTTCGGCCTTGAAATCTGCGCTCACGAGGGTCGTGGTCTGTGGTTCGATAATTAGCGCCGGCCCTTCAATTTTATAACCGGTTGACAACTGTGATCGCTCGTAGACTCGAGCACGCACTTTGTCGCCTGTATAGTCACAGGTAATCTCACGTGATAACACTTCACCCAGTAATGCAACGCCATTATCGTTCGGGTTGTTATGTTCGACGCTGAGTCGCTCAGGCTTATTCGATACACTGACTCCCCAATTTAAAATTTCAATCTGCATACCCGGAACGGGGCGTGAATATTGTTGCCTGTATGCAACTTCAAAGCGATCACGAAGCTCATTGATATCATCATTCCGTAACGCATGATCCGGCAACTCAATCTCTATTTCATGGCCCTGCCCCTGATATCGCATAAAGGCTACGCGCCTGTGCTGCAAAGGCTCTGCGGGCACTGCATATTCTACAATTTCAGTAGCATCATCGATGAGTTCATCAAGAAAGCTATTAATTTTTGACAGCTGTATTCCTTCAAGCAGGGTGTAGCGACTCTTGACGATCTCAAATGATACGGGTGCAAACAAAAATCCCACCGCAGATCCAACTCCCGGATTAGGAGGAATCAATATACGCTTCACACCGGCACGGCGTGCTACACGCGTTGCGTGCAATGGACCATTGCCGCCAAATGCAATCATTGTACGATTGCCTAGATCCTTGCCGGATTCAACCGCGTGCATTCGGGCAGCATTCGCCATATTCTCATTAACGATTTCACTGATAGCAATCGATGCCTGTGTGACGTTGATATTAAGCGGCTGCGCCACTTCAACTGACAACGCTTCTGCATTGGCTTTAGAGTCGAGTTGCAATAAGCCTTCAGCAAAGCGCTCTGCATCAAAATAACCCATCGCCATATCTGCATCGGTCACGGTAGCATCGCGTCCTCCTTTTCCATATGCCGCAGGCCCCGGTTCGCTTCCTGCGCTTCGCGGACCAACTTGCAGGCGATCTAGTGAATCGATGCTCGCAATCGAACCACCCCCTGCACCGATTTCAATCATCTCTATTACCGGTATTCGCACTGGCATACCACTGCCTTTAATAAACCGTGATGCTCTGGCAATTTCAAAATGCCGGGCCTGCTGAGGTCGATAGTGATCAATCAAACATAACTTTGCCGTAGTGCCTCCCATATCAAAAGACAATACAGAATCTGCGTTACACTGCTTTGCCATCTGTGCAGCCAACACAGCCCCACCGGCCGGACCGGACTCAACCAGCCTGATCGGTAACCGCGCTGCGGTATCAAGGGTTGTCATACCGCCACTGGCAGTGATCATTAATATCGGGCTGCTGAGCCCTTCATTAGCCAGCTGTTTGGCGAGGCTGTCAAGGTAGCCAGCCATTAACGGCTGTATATAGGCATTAGCTATTGTTGTACACAATCGATCAAACTCACGCGCCTCCGGGCTGACTTCACTCGACAGCGAGATTGACAGATGAGGTAGATGCTCTTGCAACAGCCTGCACAATTGCACTTCATGGTGGTTATTGGCATAGCTATGCAACAACCCTATTGCTACCGCTTGTGCACCACTGCGCTCTATCTGTTCGGTCAATTCATCGATTGCGCCAGTTGCCAAAGGTGACAGTACCTCTCCTCTCCAAGACATCCGTTCAGGCACAGTAAAACAGTGTGAGCGCGGCACCAATAGATCCGGCTTGTCGATCATCACGTCATATTGGTCATACCGACGCTCATAGCCAATCTCTAATATATCGCGAAAGCCTTCTGTTGTTATGCACGCAACATCAGCACCGCGACGTTCGATCAGCGCGTTAGTTGCAAGCGTCGTCCCATGAACAAATAATCCAATCTGATCAATCGTAATCCCCGATTGCTCAAGGACGCGATGCACCCCGATCATCGCACCGTCACTCGGGTTTTTGTGCGTGGTCGGGGATTTTGCAGACGATAGAATTGATCCATCGTTGCTCATCAGAACAACGTCAGTAAAGGTGCCGCCAATATCGACGGCGAGGCGAGGATCTAATTTGCTGCTCATGGACAGAACGTTCTCGTAACAATGCTTCAGACACAGTTAATACTGACAGTAAGGCTCGTAGTATGGATACGTCCTATACAGCGAAAACCGGAGCGGCAATCAGAACGTTTAATGAGGGCTATAGGTAATACAAGCCTTATAGTCCTGTGCTAACAGGCAACAAGATCGCAGCCGGTAGATCGGCGTATGGCGGGATGAACCAGAAACGGTTGCTGATACAAAACGTTTTCACCTGAGAATGGTTTGCGGTACTACCACAATCATCCAAACCATGCGTTATTCCCTTGTAGCTTGTCAAGCTTTTTGAAGTAAGTTCGGTTGAGGCTTCCAGTAAGATATAACGCTTACATAGCGTTCAGCTTTAAGGTGATTATAAAGTTAGTTAGAGTGATCAATACTATAAAGATAAAGGTTACCGGCGTTTCCCGGAATCTTTAATTTCTGCGTTGCCCCATGTAAACATGGCGTCCATAATCGTACCGAGCTTCTGGCCACGCTCTGTCAGTCTATAAATATAGCGTGGTGGTCGAGATTCATAGGACTCCATTTCAACAAAACCATCATCCACCAGTGCTTTGAGTCGCTTCGACACTGTGTTCTTGGAAAACCCTCTGGACAGCGACTCAAAGTCCTTGAAACGGCACGAGCCATCCAGAAAAAGCTCTCTAAGAATCATAAGAGTACACGGGTGCCCGAGAACGGATGCGGCTCTCCAGATGGGGCAGTTTTCATTGAAGGGACGATCAGACAAAATATTGATCCAATAAATTTAGTTGCATGTACGACAATAGTGAGTACAATTATAGTACTCACTAAATAATTCGGCCATGGGCAAGTTTACACCATTAATATTTTCCATCGCTCTCAGCGCATGCGCACAACTACCCGCATTCGAACCACTGAAGGGCGAGTCGGCAGCACGTGTAACAGTTTCAAGCTGGTTATTACCACTTTTACGCGATATTAAGTCAACCCAACTGTTGTTGTGTGACGTTGAAACTCCGCGTCAAGCGTGCAATCTTGAGCGTATAGGACTCGATGCAACTGGAGTTGGGGGCGTTTTCTTACCGCTTGTCGTTTCTTTACCGTTGGTCGAGGTAAAAGCAAGTCGGGCAAGTCTTCAAGTAGATATTAACGGTATTGACGCTACTTGCACGGCAGGTTCTATAAGACCGAATACAAACCACACACTTGTGGAAATCAACAATGTTTACTGCAACTGGCTGGTGGTTGGAAACGTTGTCTCAAATCTCAAACTTTCGTTTGACTGGGATGATCCAGCGAGCGGTACCTTTGGTGGTCGCTACCAAATTAGATTTATTGGCACAGGCAATGGGTCTGGCTCCGGAATTTATTCAGCCAAGGTGCATTCATGATCTTCTCACCAGTGAGCGAACTATTTATTTTATTTTTATTCTCGACCCCTTTTTGGCACTTACTCATGGTGTCCAGAGATGCTGATCACAGCTTAAAACAAACCTCCGTTCTAATTACCATAGCCATGATATGGAGTTTACTGGCCTTTGGAATTGTGAAGTACCGAATTGATTCATACGTACTGGGGCCGGATTTTCCAGCACGACCTTTGCTCTACCTGTTCCTTGCATCAATCATAGCTTATAAGGCTCGGTATTGGATTCTCGGGCGTGGTGTTT
>CALIHW010000188.1 GCA_938020525.1 uncultured Granulosicoccaceae bacterium
CACCTTGGGCGTTAAAACTTGCAACCGTTAAAAAATCTGATTACAGCCGCGATCAGTACGAAAATGCCTATACCGGCAATCGATTCAAAGTATTGATGATTTGCACGGAAGAGAAAAACATGGTGATGGCGAATGGAAAGAAATTTTCAACCGGTAACCACCCGGTCGAAATGATCGTGCCTATGCTGCATTTGAAAAACGCGGGTTTTGACATTGACATCATCACCCCAACCGGGAAGCCTGCGCAAATTGAGATGTGGGCAATGCCGCCGGAAGACGAAGCAGTAAACGCTTTATATCAAGAGTATAAACACCGGTTTGATAATCCTGGTTCAGTTGCAGATTTTGCGCAGCATTCATTAATTGATGATTCGCCTTATGTCGCGGTTTTTTTACCAGGTGGGCACGGTGCTATGTTGGGTCTTCCAGAAAATTCAGATGTTGGAAGAATAATTCGTTGGTCGCACCAACAAGGGCAACACATGCTGGCAATATGCCATGGGCCCGCAGCATTGATCGCTGCGAATTTAGATATAGACGAGGGTGAGTTTATCTACAACGGTTACGATATGAACGCATTCCCTGATGCAGTTGATAAGCAGACACCATTAATGGGCTACATGCCAGGCCATATGCCTTGGCGAATAGGGGAGGCTTTGAGCAAAGTAGGTATTACAACGCTCAATAAGAAAATCAAAGGCGATTGCCATGTTGACCGCAAGTTGATCTCCGGCGATAGTCCATTAGCGGCCAATGAGTTTGGCAGAATTTCCGCTAATGCATTGCTTGAACAACTTGTATAGGGCAACTAAGCACTAATCATTGATGCAGGTGTTCGAGACGTTGCCGAACTGACAGAGATGCAGTTTCCTGTCTGGTCAAAAGCCGTCTGCGCCCAGGGAACCGTAAAAGAAACACTGGGATCAGTGAACGTTCCAGTTGTCTGTGCCGGTGCAAATGTTGATGCTGGTGATGTGATTGTTGCCGATGATGATGGAGTCTGTGTGGTTAAAAGACAAGACGCCGCATCAGTACTTGAACAAGCCAACGCAAGAGTGGCCAACGAAGATGAAAAACGCAAGCGCCTGGCTAAAGGCGAACTCGGGCTTGATATGTACAACATGCGTGAGCGACTTGCAGAAAAGGGTTTAAATTAAGTCTGAAGGAGTTCGCTGCATGTGGATGCGCGGCGGTACTTCCAGCGTAAAATCAGATTACAAAGGCTAATCATGAACGGAAGAGTTTCATCTATGTTGAGCATTTGTCGAAAAATCGTCGTCTCTTTTTTGATCTTAGCGATGGCCCTCAGCAAAACATGAGGGCCACTCAGCACCTATCTGTTTATTCTGGTGCAACCCATGGGTACGGGCCCATCCACATATCTAGCAACAACCGTTGCGCGTTTAACGGTAGCCAGGCTTCATACTGGTTCCAGTGTTCATACTGAGGCAGCTTAACAGTAGATGGAATCTGGAAAGGAGGGGTGCCTTTTTCGAATTCCGCCATAATCGCGTTGCGTAAATCTTTGATATATGCCTCTTCCTGAGCAACGTGTTCCATTGTGCAACCTTTTATAGCCTCTTCTGGAGGTAGATCGTTGTGTGAACAAACGGCGATATCAAAATCAAGTTCTTGAATCTCACCCAGTGTTCGTTCCCACTCACCAATATTAAAGTCAGGCACTATTGAAAACATCACCCTGTTTGGAGTAACTAAATCTGCTATGTAAGCAACACCCCGCTCTGGAATAACAAAAACAGTCATGCCAAGACCATGGTTGAGACCAAGGTAGTGAAGTTCAATGGTGGCATCACCCATCTTAATATCATGACGGTCGCCATCCCATGTGACGTCAGGTGGGGATGTATCTCGACCCGGGTTTGCAGCCAAATATTCCGCCGCCTGGGAGTGCATGACGGTTTCAGCGCCTAGTGCCTGTAATATTTTTCCACCACCGATATGATCCCAGTGATTGTGGCTGTGAAATGCATACTTAATAGGCTTGTCTGTGATGCCTCGAATGGCCTTTATAAATTGGGTTGCATGGCCAGAGTTGACGGTCTCGAAGGCCGCCACGCCATCGTCTGTGACCAGGAACATTGAATGGTATCCATGCCCACCATCTGGCGTGAAGCTGTAAACCCCGGGTGCTACTTCGTGTGTGGCGGCGCTCGCGACGTTTGCAATCGGGGAGAGTAAAGCTGCGACAAAGGCGACTTTTTTAAGTGTTTTAAACATGGCTTGACCTCTTTTGGGTGGTGAGCAGTAAGAAGCCTTGTTAAGGTTCTCAGGCTCTGGGTAATCATAATAGTACATAATGTACTGCAATGGTACAAAATGTACTATACAGATATTACACTATAGAATTCCTCTATGAAAAAGACCGAAGATCCGAGAATTGCTGCAACGCGGAGTGCCGCGCTGGATGCGGCACTGGATATCCTGCAAAAGGAAGGCGTATTTGCCGTAACCCATGCTGCTGTTAACAAGGCAACAGGAATTTCACGGAGCACGCTTTATCGGCATTGGCCAGAGACAAGGCGATTCCTTATTGATACGTTTAAACACGCTTCAGGCCCAACCAAATTAGAGCCGGCAGCCAACGGACCATTGCGTGCAGATTTGAAATGGCATCTTGTTCATCTAGTCAATGCGTTAAATGAATCACCCTGGGGAAAAGTCGCAGCGCAGATTATTGCAGCGGCTGCTACCGATAAAGAAGCGCAACTACTAATCAACGAACTTATGGGGGAGCGCTTTGCTTTTGTGGAAAATACGTTCATTGCTGCGCAAGCAAGAAATGAAATTGCATCCGACGCACCTATCCGTCAGCTTATCGAGCTGATGATTTCGGTTCCTTATTTTCGAAAACTTATACTGGGTGCGCCACTTGATGAGGATTGGATCGAATCACATATTGAGTTTATTTGCAGCTTGGCTGAAAACTCACCAGACTACCTACACGAACAATCCTGAGGGTTAAAAGACGCGCAATGAATCTTTATTAAATGACCCTTTTTGTTACCGCTAAATTACAATTGCAATTCGTTAGACTCGACTTGCGTTGTGTAAAATCAACGTTGCCAATCTCTCATGCGTGGGTATGACCCGCGTCCAACGTAAAAACTAATCGATGAAATTTATCGCCTCCATTATTGGTCTTTTTTTACTGCTGTATCTCATCGCTGCTCTGGTATTGTATTTATTGCAACGAAGCTTTATTTACTATCCGACTCCTGTGGTTGCTCACGATTTTACTGAGAGTTCGATAAGTGCGAGTGGAAGTAACACATTAAAAATAATTGTCGTTAACGAGTCGATGCAGGACGCGGTAATCTATTTTGGAGGCAATGCAGAATCAGTCGCGTTATCTGCAGGTGATTATTCAGCGGCATTACCGGATAAAACAATATACCTGGTGAACTATCGCGGTTACGGTGGCAGTGACGGGCAACCCACTGAAGAAAATCTTTTTAACGATGCCACAACACTATTCGATGTCATTTCTGAAAAACACAGAGATGTATCGGTAATTGGCAGAAGTCTTGGCAGCGGTGTAGGGTGCTGGCTTGCAACGCAGAGACCGATTGACAATCTGGTGTTGATCACCCCGTATGACAGCATTCTAAATATCGCCCGTAGCGCATACCCAATCTTTCCAGTTGCGTTATTGTTAAAAGATCAATTCAATTCAGCGGACTATGCTGCCTCAATTGATATTCCTGCGTTAGCGATTCTTGCTGAGAACGATGGCGTCATACCGGAGGCGAGTTCTCGTCAACTGATTGCGGCATTTGAGCAGAATGTTCAGGTGTCTGTTATACCAAATGCCGGGCACAATGATCTTCACGCTAAAGCAGAGTTCTATCCTTTGATAAGGCGCTTTTTAAATTAAAGATTCAGGCAGAGGCGGGGGTGTTTAAGTGAGCCGCTCAAAGCGGCGGCAGGGTCGCTTCCGGCCACTCGGTTAGCCACTAAAGTGGCGCGGTTACTTCAATAGATCCAGATAAGATATTCTGTATTTGCACCCGCTGGTATATGCATGCGTTAAAGGGCTTATCAGGCTAGAGTGGATGTTGCACATAGAACTCTGCCATCAGTTCATACACTTTTGGGTAGGCCTCAAACAACAGAACGGGTGTTTCAAAGAATACTTCGCTGAGTACTGCGAAAAATTCAGCAGGGTTGGTAGCACCATATCGGTCAAGTCCTTCCTTTCGATTGACTTGAAAGTCTGCAAAGGCGTCACTCATCACTTCTGCCCAGACCTTGTGATCCATGCCTGGCTGCATAGGCGGAAATCCATTTGCACGCCCGTTCAACATATCAAGCTTGTGTACAAATTCGTGTATGACTACGTTGTTGCCATCACGAGCGCCGGCGTGCTCAGTGTCAGTCCATGCCAGCACCACAGGGCCCCTCAGCCAAGCTTCGCCACTCAGATTGTGACTCTTTGTATGAGCCACGCCAAACTCATCAATCTCTGTGCTTTCGCGCCTGAAGGCGGCAGGATAAACAATGATCGAGGTCCAGCCTTTGTACCAATCGAGACCGAGATTTAGTATCGGTAAGCAGGCTTGCAAGGCGATTAATTGCTTAACGTTCTCAGTCACCTCAAATTCTTGGGCACCGCTTATTTCTTTTTGATGCAGAAAAAGCGTTGCCAGTTCACACAGCCGGTGTTGTTGCTCTTCGTCCAGCAGATTTAGGATTGGCAGCGCTTTCATTGTTTGCTGCCAGCTTTGTGTGGTGTAAGGACTCCTTGCCAGAATCCGGTTTTCACGCCACTGTTTTATTTTACGAAACATAACTTATGACTGCGGTAAGCTGAAGGTCGGTTAATCATAACGAGTTGTCTGGCTGTGTGTTTGAAAACACTTACGCGAAAGCACCGGCTTCCGACTCGCGAGCTTCATTTTGTATCCATAACGAGAATTCCTCAGCAGCATTGTTGCCTTTTCGAGTATTGATGAAGTAACCATCCCGCGCCGCCATTACCGCAGGATGTACTTGTACTAACGAGCCTGAAATAATGCAGGGTGAACTAATCAAAGTACTCGTCAACGCGACTCCAAAGCCAGCTCTGGCAAAATCAACTGACAAGCCGTGCGAATCGACCAATAACGTAGCAGGATCGTCTATTGACTCACCCGATGTCTCAGCAAATTTCTGCCATGTATCTGATGTGCCAACTGTCTGAATCAATGAATAGTCAGAAAGACCAGACAGGGTGTGCGCTGAACTGGATTTTCCAGCAGATTCGAACAGCGATGGTGATGCAACCAATGCCAGTTGGTTGTTGCCTAATGGTGTTGACGATTTATCTGCAGATTCAATTGGGCCGAACTGTATTTGCACATCAGCGGATGATGCGACGAATTCGTCCGGCCAAACTGCATTAACAATGCGCACTCGGATGTCTCTGTTTTGCTCTGTAAACAGCTTGAGCCTCGGCACCAAAAACCACTGCGCGATGCTGACGCTGGTGGCGATTGTCAACAGTCCGGGATCTGCAGCGGGTTCAAACGCCGCCGCTGCCGCCTTGAGGTTGCCTATGCCTTCCGCCACCAGAGGAAACAAACGTCGGCCTTCGTCTGTCAGCAAGATGCCGCGATGCCGTCTGACAAACAGGGCGCAACCAAAACGTACCTCCAAAGACTTGATTTGTTGACTCACTGCGGATTGGGTCAAGCCAAGCTCATCCGCTGCGGCCGTGAAACTCAACAAGCGCGCAGAACTTTCAAAAGCCCGGAACCAGCCGGTCGGCGGTAGTGTGCGATTCTTCATCGTATTACCCTGACATTAGTTTTACTAATAGCATTGACGATAAAACCGTTGCTTGTCAAAAAACAAATGAAAGTTGATAGTTGTTAGGAATGTAAATCACCAAATTCAAGGCTCGAACACATGACTCCAGAGATCCGAAAATTTGTCACCTTTGACGAAGAAATCCATATCGAGGGATTCAAAAAAGTGGATCGTCCCTGGCGTCTTTTTGCAGTTGCCGCCGTCATTAAAAACCCCTGGACCGGCCGATTTGTTGAGGACTTGAAACCCGAAATTTATGCGTACGGCCCGGTACTTGGTCAGCAATTAACTGAGCGCATGATCTCCCTGGCTGGAACCGGGGATGCCATAGAAGCTTATGGCAAGGCGGCAGTAGTGGGGCTCGACGGTGAAATCGAGCACGGCTCAGCACTTATTCATACGTTGAGATTCGGCAATTTCTATCGCGAAGCGGTAAGCGCCAGTAGCTATCTGTCTTTTACCAATACACGCGGTGGAGCAAATTGTCCGATCTCCATCCCGCTAATGGACAAGCATGATGCGGGACGACGCTCTCATTATTTAACTATTCAGTTCGCCATACCCGATGCGCCTCGTTCCGATGAAATGCTAATCGTACTCGGTGCTGCCACGGGTGGCAGACCTCATCATCGTATCGGTGATCGGTATCAAGATCTGGAGGAGCTTGGCCATGACCTGGACAACCCTGCGTCGATCTAAACTCAACAATGATTTTTACAGCTGGCAGGGTGGGGCAGGTCTGCAATTACAGTTGATTGACCAAGTAAGCATGCGTGCGCATCACTGGTTGAGTCTGATCCATGAGTTGCAGAATCATTTCAGTTTGATGGTCATGCATTTGCCTGGCCATGGCGACAGTGCAAACC
This sequence comes from uncultured Granulosicoccaceae bacterium, assembly GCA_938020525.1. GTDB lineage: Bacteria > Pseudomonadota > Gammaproteobacteria > Granulosicoccales > Granulosicoccaceae. The sequence continues at coordinate 6,675 of CALIHW010000188.1, forward strand.
TGGTCGACGATAATCCTTCACTACCACGTGACCTTTTTTGTGTGAACAAGCAAGCACCTCATGAGTAAATTAGACGAGAACGATTTGCGTGTTGCATTCGGTAGTTTTATGACCGGTGTTACTGTCGTGACCACACGTGCGCCTAACGGCACACTGGTCGGATTTACTGCAAATTCCTTCACATCGGTATCAATGGATCCACCATTATTGTTAGTGTGTCCGGGAAATCATTTGTCATCATTTTCTGTTTTTCAACAAATTGAATCGTTCGCAGTCAATGTGCTCTCACACAGCCAGGAATCTGTCTCGAATTTGTTTGCATCGGCGGAAGAGTCGCGATTTGATCAGGTCGAATGGCAAGCGGATGAAAACGGATCACCAATATTGGCTGATGTCGCAGCGTCCTTCTCTTGCGTGGTACACGATCGTGTCAGCGCTGGTGACCACTTGATTTTGATTGGATGTGTCACAGACTATGCGAAATCTTCTGATGGTGGCCTAGGGTATTGCAGTGGTGGCTATTTCAGTCTTGAGAAAGAACGTCAAGCCGATACATTGCCGCGTTCAGGTTGTGCGGGTTTTGCAGGTACTTTGATTGAATTCAACGATTGCTTACTGATGAATAAGACTGATGACGGTATTTGTGTTCCATCATTAGCACTTGACGATCAGCAGGGAGCTCGCTCAACACTCGTGCAGCACTTCGCATCCATTGGGTTACTCGCATCTATTGGTCCCGTGTATTCCTTATACGACGATACAACTAAAATTAGTCGTTATACATTTTTCAAAGCCACCGTAGCAACTGGTAATACCGGCGGTCTGGGTGAATATATTCCGATTTCAGAATTGTCGAGTCATGTATTTGCCGATGCAGCACAACAAGTCATGATCGAACGATTTATACGCGAAAATGAATCCAAAGAATTTGGTCTTTACATTGGAGACTCTCAGGTTGGAGAAGTGCACCGAGATGTGCAATAAATTAGTGGAGAAACCCGTATGAAATTTTCATTGTTTGCACACATGGAACGGTTGACTGCCGAGCAAGAACACTCAGTGCTGCACGAACAGTTTCTGGCGTTGTGCAAGATTGCGGACGATGGTGGTATGCGAGCCATCTGGACTGGCGAACATCATGGGATGGAATTCACCATTGCACCCAATCCGTTTATCACTATTACTGACATAGCCAGTCATACCAAGCATGTAAAACTGGGTACCGGGACTGTCATTGCACCCTTCTGGCACCCTATTAAGCTCGCCGGAGAAGCTGCGATGACAGATTTGATTACAGGTGGGCGTCTGGAGTTGGGCATCGCGAGGGGCGCCTACACTTATGAATACGAACGTCTAATGCCTGGACTTGATGCCTGGGAAGCAGGCCAAAGAATGCGAGAATCAACCGTATTGCTAAGGCAACTATGGGAGGGAGATTGCAAGCATGAAGGTGAGTTCTATCAGTTTCCGTCAACGAGCTCTGCGCCAAAACCGGTGCAGGTTGGTGGCCCCCCCATCTGGATTGCAGCAAGAGATCCATCAAGTCACGAGTATGCTGTGCACAACGGCTTTAATGTGCAAGTCACTCCGCTGTGGCAAGGTATTGACGAGATTTCGACATTGATGTCTCGATTTAATGATGCCTGTGAAAGTTACTCAGGGCCGCGACCAAAGATAATGTTGCTGCATCACACCTATGTGGCCAGCGACCACAACGATACGGATGCTGCCGCCAAGGAGCTGAGTCGTTTTTACAACTATTTTGGCGCCTGGTTTCAGAACAAGCGGAAAGTAAGCCAGGGCCATCTGGAGCCCTTGACTGACAAAGACCTGGCTGCCAACCAATTGATGTCCGCGGAAAATATGAAACGTGATCTCACCATTGGTACTTCAGCACAGGTGATTGAGCGCATCAAACGCTATGAAGATCTGGGGTTCGATGAGTATTCGTTCTGGATAGATAGTGGTATGCCATTTGATCGAAAATGTGCATCCCTGCGACGATTCATCGACGAAGTAATGCCTGCATTCGCGTAGAATTAACATGAAAAAGTTAGCTGCACCGGGAATCAAAGGCAACGTGCCGACAGAGAATGTTCCGACAGAGAATTTTATTGAACAGCTTTATCGACAAGGATAAACAACAGGACTTGTTCTTGATCAGATGAACAATTTCGCCCGTTTAGCAAAAACACTGAGAACAACCTCTTGAAATCATTCCAAACACTGTCAGTGACTGTTGACGAGCGAGACGTGTGTTACCTCGAATTGTCGCTTGAAAAAAAGCGCAACGCCTTGTCAGCTTTGATGATTGATGAGTTAACAGCGTTTGCAAAATCGGTAAGCACCGATAAGCCTTATCGGGTGATTGTTTTATCAGGCAAAGGCAGTGTGTTCTGCGCCGGTGGCGACTTGAGCTGGATGCAAGCGCAAATCGAAGCAGATCGTGAAACACGAATGAAAGAGGCCCGTAAACTTGCGAATATGCTGAGGGCTCTAAATGAAATGCCCGTACCGCTCATCGGTAAAATACACGGTGGCGCCTTTGGTGGTGGTATTGGCATGGCTTGTATCTGTGATGTTACCGTGGCAGAACTTGGTACCAAGTTCGGTCTTACTGAAACGCGTCTGGGATTAATACCGGCAACGATTGGCCCCTATGTTCTTGCCCGTATGGGCGAGGGTAAAGCTCGCCAAGTGTTCATGTCTGCTCGGGTATTCGATGCTACAGAAGCGCAGAGCTTGGGTGTAATCTCTAAGGTCTGCCCGGCAGATGAGTTGGATGAACGTATAGAGTTTGAAATTGAACCTTATCTGAGTGCTGCCCCCAATGCTGTGGGCGCTGCGAAAGCATTTGCACGCTCTTTAGGGACAGCAATTAATGATATTGTTATCGACGACAGCGTGCGGCGCTTGGCAGACGTCTGGGAAGGTGCTGAGGCCAGAGAACGCATCGATGAATTTTTCAATAAAATCAAAAAATAGACTAGTGTTTAACCCATTCTTTAATAACTCAGGATTAAAATATGGCTGGTGAATTTGGCACGCAATTTATGCCGCAGATGTCAATTTGTCATTTTGATGGAGGCTGGAGTAAAGAGGAGCTTGTATCCAGTGATAGCTTGTCTATGCATCCTGGAGCTCATGTTTTGCACTATGCGAGCACTTGTTTTGAAGGATTAAAAGCGTTTCGACAAGCCGATGGCAGCGTCGCAATTTTCCGTATGGACAAAAATATTGAGCGATTTGCCCAAAGTAGTCGTCTGTTGTATTTGCCTGAAATTGATACCGAGCAGCTTTCGCGAATGATCACAAGTTCGGTTGCTCACTTTAGAGATCAGGTGCCTGATGCACCTGCCTCCCTGTATATTCGCCCAACGCATATAGGCACTGAACCGGCGATTGGAAAAGCCGCCGCTCCAACCGGTACATCAAGCCTTTATATACTGTTGTCTCCTGTAGGTGACTATTTTTCCGGTGGAGAGGCAAGTCTGCGTTTATTATTAGATGATCAAGGGGTGCGATGTGGTTCTGATCACGGTATGGTTAAGGGTGGTGGTAACTATGCCAGTGCACTTAAACACATAGAGCGTGCAAAAGTGTCAGTCAACGCAGATCAGGTGTTATTTTGTCCTGGGGGTGATGTGCAGGAAACGGGGGCTGCAAACTTCATTCTGATTGATGGTGATGAAATCATTACCAAGTCTCTGGATGAATCATTTCTGCACGGCATTACCAGAGAGTCCATATTAACTCTGGCGCGAGAGAAAGGATTAACCGTGTCGGAGCGAGAGCTCAGCATCGCAGAACTGATTGAACGCTCAGCTACCCCAGGCTGTGAAGCCGGGCTTACCGGTACAGCGGCTGTTGTAGCGGCAGTGGGAACCTTGATCCACGATGGAGTTGAATATCCCGTAGGCACCGGCTTGCCTGGACCAAAGATAAGAGCCATGCGTGATGAGCTGAATAGCATTCAGTGGGGGCAAACACCAGATACCCGTCAATGGTTAACGGTTGTTTGACAAATATCACTTAAGACAGTGCAATTACATTTATCGCTGAAACGTTTTGAGCATTTATATGATGTGGTATTCGGTCGGGTGCATGCTGCAATGACAACTTAGAGCCCAGTTTCCCCGTACAACTTACGGGGAGAACACATTACCTGTGTCAGTCAGCGCATTATCTGGTCCTCCAGAGTCATCGTCGTCGCTTCCACACCCGACTAAAACGAATACGCAACTAGCAATCAACGCCTTCTTAAACATATCATTATCCATCTCTAAAGTTATAGAACATGCGGATAGTGTTCCGCACCCATAAAGCTTCACTAGCGTAGAATCAAACATGATGCGTGTCGGTGAGTTTGTCACATAGCACGGCTAATCCAGGTGCAGATCCACCGCTTCTAGTTCTTCACCTCGAAATCCACCAATCGGAAACCTTAGAGATGACTCGTTAAGAAACAGGTTAAAGCAGGCCGCATGTGCATAAATGGGCCTTAACAAGTAAAATTAAAAGCAGTCTCAATAGAACAGACATAGCTATGAATAAAAAGCCGAATATTGTTTTAATTTTTACTGATAACCAACAGGCGTCTACCCTGGCTTGTTACGGCAATAAGGAGGTCTATACCCCCAACCTGGATCGTCTTGCCGGTGAGGGAATGAAGTTTGAAAACGCGTTTTGCCCTAACGCGTTTTGCTCACCGTGCAGAGCATCTGTGCTCACAGGAGCACTGCCATCGCAACATGGCGTGCACTCATGGATAGATGACAGAAATATGCAAGATTGGCCGCAAGGATGGCATGCGTTAAACGGTATGCAAACATTGCCGCGTTTGTTAAAAGATGATGGCTATACCACCGCTTTGGTCGGCAAGTACCATCTTGGAGAACCAACAACACCTGCTGAGGGTTTTGATCACTGGGTAACGCTTGAAGATGGTCATGTACGTAGCTTTTACCGTAATCGCATATTTGACAATGGAGAAGTTTATGAGCAACCGGGTCACTCGGTTGATTTTTTCACTGAAAAAGCCAAGGACTTTATGACGCAGCAAGTGGCTGCTGATAACCCGTTTTTTCTTTTTTTACCTTACCCTGCGCCGTACGGTCATTGGCCGGCGACGAAAGAAACCGACGAGAACCGCCACACCAATCGATACAAAAATTGCCCGATGAATTCGATTCCGCGGGAAGCTCTAAGCAGAAAAGCGGTAGAAGGGTTTCTGAGGGTGCAATCAGAATCTACAACAGACCTTGATTTTTCGATGCTGATGCGAGCACCCAACGACTTACCAACACTACGAAATTACTACTCTCAAGTATCTATGGTCGATGATGGTGTCGGTGAGATTATGACGTCACTTGAAGAACTGGGTGTAGACGATAATACGTTGCTGATCTTTACAACTGATCATGGCCTTTCAGTCGGGCAACACGGTTTCTGGGGGCATGGCGGTGCAACTTTTCCCTCTAACCTTCACCACGCATCTCATTCAATTCCACTGATTGTTAAACAGCCCGGAGTCATTGAAAAGGCACAGACCTCAAAACTTATGGTTTCAAATATGGATTTGTATGCAACCATTTTGGATCATGCAGGTGTCGCCGTTAATGATATACACAGCAACCTCCCCAGTCGCAATCTTATGCCAATATTAAAAGGAGATATGTTAGCGGACTGGGGGGATGACGCCGTTTATTCAGAACAGGAAGAAACCCGTGTTATTCGCACCCAGAAGTGGGTGTTGTTTAAGCGTTTTGACGGATCATCAAATGAAGAGCTGGGTGATGAGTTATATGATGTTGAGAATGACCCGCAAGAGAAGACCAATTTATCAGGTAATGAACAATACACAGTGATAGAGCAAGAACTTGGCAGTATGTTAATGGAATTTTTCTGTGAGCATGTGCGTAAGGAAGCTGATCTGTGGGCAGGTGGTCAGCCAATTCAGAACTCCATGAGAAGCGCGTTTTGGAAAGACGCATGGGGTGAGCAGTGGGCACCGGTTTATAACTATTAATGGTAGGAGCTTCCTACGGGTCTGTGGTCTGTGTATTGATTGGCTTGCACATCGTAGTAGCAAGCCTTTCAACGGTAGCGGGATAATCAGTTACTTAAACGTTTCACCAAAGCGCTGTAACGTAGCAGAATCTGCTTCAATCTGGAGATAGGTGTAGCAAAAGAGAGGACTAGAGGTCGAGTACGTTTTGTATGATTCAAACATACAAATACATTTTGTACTTTACTGAAAGCAGCTGTGTCGACTAAACAGGTGGGCACCAGAGGTCACTTTGCCCAATTTTCCAGCCTGAGCCCTGGTACACGTTCGAATTCTTTCTCGTTGTTTGACACCAGGACAAATCCACGAGAACGTGCTTGACCGGCTATCATTGCGTCGTACGGACCTATCGGTCGGCCAATAGTTGCAAGGCTAGCCCTTATGTCACCAGTATGCGATGCGGCATGACTATCAAAGTCAAGGACTGTCAATCTCGCTACCAACCCATCTACCGACTTTAGATTGCGAGGCTTATCGGAAGATCTCTCTACACCGAAGTACAGCTCCATTAAGGTCACAGAAGAAATAGCAATTTCTTCTTGAAAATTTTCAAATGCCTTTCTTACAACTGGTGGTTTGTTCTTCATCGTGTAAATCACGATGTCGGTGTCAAGCAGGTATCGAATCACAACTCTTCTCGTTGTTGCGGCTCTGGTTGCTCACGATCTTGCATGAAATCATCGGACACTCCGTCATCCTCGAACCACGAACTCCAGGCGTCCCCATAGGGGACGATGAGGCGTGCATTACCAAGGGCGATAATCTGCACTTCCTTTACGGTATCTGGTAATGCGACGGGTTTAGGCAGGCGGACAGCCTGGCTCTGGTTAGATTTAAAAATGCGGGCTTTTTCCATGGATTCCGATTATACATTTAGGGATATACCAATAGTATATCCCTGCACTGGGAAATCAACAGTAGTTTGTATTTGCTTAGCTGAATATCCAGACAAGGAGATCGGTGACTTATCCGGCAATATTATCGGCATAAATTGCATTTTTAATCAAATTTGTCTATATAGTACAATTACTTATAATATATTTTTACCGGCACTTTATCCGGTATTCTAACCGGCAGTAGATATGAAAAATTTCTTGATACAGCCAATGTTCCCAGATGATCCCAATGAAGTATTGGCGGATTTATCGGCGGAGTTACTCAGTAAATCTGCCTACCTGTCCGGGTCTATGCGACCGCAAACACAGCAAAGTGTTTCAGAGTTAGTGCGAACCATGAATTGCTACTACTCAAATTTAATTGAAGGACACAGAACAACACCTCGAGAGATCGACGCGGCACTTCAGGATTCATATTCCGACGACCCAAAGAAAAAAGATTTACAAATAGAAGCACGCCATCATATCAGCACGCAAAAGAAGATCGACTCTGGAGAGCTATCCACCGATAACCCGGCTGGCGGCGATTATATTACTGGGCTCCATTATGATTTCTGCAATGGTATGCCGAATAATATGTTGGTCATCACTAATCCAGACACCGGAAAAAAAATAGATGTGGTGCCTGGTCAAGTCCATGATGGTGAAGTGAAAGTTGGTCATCATCTACCTCCCGAGTACACCGATATCGAATACTACATGGAGTTATTCGAAGCATCTTACAACCCAACAACGTTAAGCAAAATAAAATCGATTATTGCAGTTGCAGCATCACATCATCGATTAGTTTGGATACATCCGTTCTATGATGGAAACGGACGCGTCGCGCGCCTGTTTTCACATGCGTACTTTTTGAAGATTGGCGTTGGTAGTAGCCTATGGTCTGTATCCCGCGGACTGGCCAGAACACGAGATGACTACAAAAGAAAATTGGCAGCTGCAGACGATACCCGTCATGGAGATACGGATGGCAGAGGGGCTTTGTCAGATAAGCAGCTTTTTGAATTTTGTCGGTATTTTCTGGAACGCGCAATTGATCAAGTTGAGTATATGACAACCATACTTGACCCGAAAATGCTTGAACAACGGATATTGGCTTATTGCTCCTATGAAATCAGTGCGGGCAATCTTCCAAAAAAATCAGAGCTACTCCTTCGCACGGCGCTCACTAATGGTGAGGTGAAAAGAGGTGAAGCTGCGCAAATCACGGGGTACCAGGAAAGACGTGCCCGAGAAGTGCTTTCCACCCTGATTAATAAAAACTTGTTAGTCTCAGCTGGTCCCAAACAACCAGTTCGACTTAGCTTTCCGAGCCATGTGGCCGATAGGTGGTTCCCGAAGCTATATTCTCCGGAATAGGCTGAGAATTCCTATCGCGTGTTGCAACATTAATGGTCTACAGGATTATGTTAAGGCGACTATCGCACCATACAAATACCCAAGATCAATTGTATTCTGTGCCAGCTTAGAGATCGAGGCGACGGCGACTTTGCATCAACTAAAATCAAAGTCTGTGTAGTTATTCAGATCCGTGATCATTCGCCCAACGCCAGGCGAGGGGTGATTTACGTCTTAAAGCACCGCCTAAGTGTTCTTTCATTTTATAAGATGCACCTACGGTATCGCCTGCTTCAAGTAGATTAAGGATCGACAAGTGATCAGAGCATTGCTCGATGAGTCGGTCGCGATTTATTTCAGCGCGATACTCCATCAGTCGTCGCATTCTGTTAACTCGTTGCAGAGACATTAGAAAAAACGGGTTGCCTGATAGTTTTATGATCTCTTCATGAAACAGTGAACCGTTTGCTAATAACTTTTCGTCTGGTACGCTTTCCAGATCAACCGTTAACATCCATTGTTGAATTTCCCGCTGCTCAGCAATTATGTCTCGATCCAGGTTAAAGGTGGGTTCCAGTAGACCTGCAGGCTCAATAGCCAGACGGAATCGGTATATTTGTTCGAATGCTTCCGGTGTTTTCGCGACCGGTAGAAATCGGTAGCCATAGCCTTCTTTGCGTTCCGCCCAACCTTCTCTTACGGCTCGAACAAGCAACTCGCTGACTTTGCTTTTTGTCCAGTCATATTTGTCTCGCAGGAATTGCTCTGTGACATCTTCAGGCAGACGGTTTAGAAGCCAGTCGTTAGCCAGTCGATAGTAGGAATCTGTATCGGTGTTACCGTGTTCATCGAGCCACTGTGCGACGTTAGCAGCGACATCGTCCGCGACGAAGTAGCCACGATTTGCCTGTCGGTTTAAAACGCCATGATTTTCCAGCTGGCTGAGTGCGTCACGTACCGGGGTTCGCGAAACGCCGTATAGATCAGCTATGTATTGAGCACCAATATGCTGCCCAGGGGACATGATGCCAGATGCTAAGTCCTCTATCAGGCGTTGCGATATCCGATCGGACAGTTCGCTGGAACGTATTCGTTGACCCATAGTTATATTTTTCTTAACACATGTAGCGCCAATGTCTGCGCACAGTTAACGCCTATATTTTAGCATTTTGATCTACACAAAACCATTTCAATACGCCACGAATTCTATTTCTGCTCGAGGGTTCCAATAATTCTGTATGGTTTCAGGAAACCAAAACTAGTAACAATTATTTTTAATATCAATAGCTTAATATGCTCTACTCGATTTTGATTTGCAGTAAATGTGTGCGAACTTCAGCAACCATCTACCTAAGCCATGCAGAAATGTGAAAAATTATATTGGTTTTCTAAAGATATAAGTGCAATACTGCTTTGTCGGCGTGATGACCACGCTCGGACAATAGTTATATCAAACATATTGGGGAGACATTCGTGTTCAATAAATCAATTCTAGCCGCGGCCCTCGTGGCAATCACCGGCTTGTCCGGTGCAACCGCGGTTAACGCTGCAGACTTCAAAGCTGAAAATCCGCAGTGCATAGCACCTTCAAACCCGGGTGGTGGATGGGACTTCATCTGCCGAACCACAGCGAAATTTCTATTCGATATGGAAATTATCGAAGACTCTATGCAAGTTACTAACATGTCTGGCGGTGGTGGCGGTGTTGCGTTTGCTCACGTAACGAAAGAACGCAACGAAGACAACAATCTGATTGTTGCTGCGTCCATGAGTACCAGTGCACGTATTGCTCAGGGCATTTATGAGGGTGCTACGCAAGATGATGTGCACTTTCTTGCAACCTTTGGTGCTGAGTACGGTGCAATCGCGGTTAAGTCTGATTCAAAGTACACCACACTGACGCAAATGATGGATGACATCAAAGCTGACCCACGTTCTGTAGGTATTGCGGGTGGTTCTTCAGTAGGTAGTTTTGATCACATCAAGCCTATGTTAGTCGCGCAGAAAGCCGGACTGGAAGATGTCACCAAGATGAAGTACGTGTCTTTCGATGGTGGTGGTGAAGCCATGACGGGTCTGCTTTCCGGTGCTACAGAAGCGCTGTCTGGTGATTTCTCTGAAATGTTGGGCTTCCTGGAGTCAGGTGACATTCGCATAATCGCAATTTTGGCGCCGGAGCGTCTGAAGAACTACCCGGACATCGCAACTGCTAAGGAGCAGGGTTATGACGTAGTTGGTGCAAACTGGCGCGGACTATACATGCCTGCCGGTGCTTCTGATGAGGCCAAAGAATTCTGGAGCAACGCTATTCAGCAAATGGCTGCAGATGAAGCCTTTCAGAAGACACTTGAAGACGCTGCAATAGCGCCTTTCAATAACTTTGGCGACGACATGTACAACTTCGTTGCAGGCAGTATCGAAGACGTTACCAAGCTGTCAAAAGAAATCGGAATTATTGACTAAGTTCCGTATCAGCTGACCGGCCAGTCCGGTCAGCTTTTTCCGTTTCAACTGTTCATAGAGTTTGCACAAAATGAGTGATCGAATATTCGGTGGCTTCGGCTTGCTGTTGGCCATCTTCTACATCTGGGCTGCATCAATCATCAAAGACAGCTTCATGGTCGACGTCGTGGGGCCAAGAGCTTTTCCCTACATAGTAGGTGCAGTGCTCGCAATTTGTTCAATCTACTTTATTGTTCGACCAGACGACGAGCCTGAGTGGCCGGCCTTCAGAAGTTTCTCTGAAATCGTATTTGCCACTGCAGTCATGCTGCTTTATGCATGGGCATTACCCGAGCTGGGCTTTTTGATATCTACCGTGTTCGCAACAGCCTATTTAACGTGGCGCCTCGGTACGGAGCCTCTCTGGGCGTTACTGACGGGCTTACTTACCTCTGTTGGTATCTACACGGTTTTTCATCTCATCCTGGGGCTTTCTCTGGCTAAAGGTCCGTTTGGTTTCTAATTGGTTTTTCGATAGGCAAGGCTGGTTAAATGGATATTCTTTCTTTACTGGGTAACGGCTTCGCAGTTGCCTTAACTCCAGAGAATCTTTTTCTCGCACTAATGGGGTGTTTCTTAGGCACGCTGATGGGTGCGTTGCCCGGGCTTGGCCCAGCCAACGGTGTTGCGATATTAATTCCCATCGCTTTTTCACTGGGTCTTGGTCCAACCTCTTCACTTATTTTGCTGACCAGCGTCTACTACGGTGCGATGTACGGTGGTCGTATTAGTTCAATTCTTTTGAACATTCCCGGTGATGAACCTGCCATGATGACTTGTCTTGACGGTTATCCGATGGCAACTCAGGGCAAGGCCGGTGAGGCCTTGTCGTTATCTGGCTTTGCATCTTTTATCGGTGCGTTTTTCGCAACTTGCGGTCTGGTGCTACTGGCACCTCAGTTGGTGAAAATTGCACTGTTGTTTGGCCCTGCAGAATACTTCGTGCTCTTTACCGTAGCGTTTGCGACGCTTGGCGGAATAACAGCGACTAATCAGGCGAAGTCTGCATTTGCAGCGGCACTTGGTTTGGGCATTGCGATGATAGGCAGTGATTCACAAACAGGATCACAGCGCTTTACATTCGACCACATACATCTGTATGACGGCATTGATTTTCTTATTGCAATCGTTGGGCTGTTTGCGCTAAGCGAAGTTTTTATTTTTTTAGAAAATCACAAAAGCAAAAATACAAATCAGACCATTACACCTAAAGTGGGACGCATTCTGCCTGACTTTAAAATGATCGGTCGCTGTATTCCAACCATGGCGCGCGGTACCGGATTGGGCTTTTTTGCAGGCGTTCTTCCAGGCGCAGGAGCATCCCTGGGTTCATTTCTCGCCTACTCACTTGAAAAGCAAACCGTTGATCGTGAAGGCAAGACATTCGGTAAGGGCGATCCTCGCGGAGTTGCAGCACCTGAAGCGGGTAACAACGCAGCGTCCGGTGGTGCTCTGGTGCCGATGTTGGCGCTTGGTGTGCCGGGCTCCGGAACTACAGCGGTATTACTTGCGGTCTTGTTGCAACTTAACATCACGCCGGGTCCACTTTTGTTTACCAAGAACCCTGATGTTGTATGGGGTCTGATCGCGGCACTGTTTATCAGTAACTTTATATTGCTGGCTATGAATATTCCGTTAGTGGGTTTGTTTACCCGCGTATTAATGGTACCAACACGCATCCTGATGCCCGTGGTTGCGATGATTTCTTTTGTCGGTATTTACAGTATCACCGGCTCTACTTTCGACGTTATGTTAATGGTGGGATTCGGTGTTGCCGGTTGGGTGCTTCGCAAACTGGATGTACCACTGGTGCCTGTCATATTAGGTATTTTGCTCGGCAATCAAATGGAAGTGAACATGCGCCGTGCGATGACCATATCAGACGGCGACTGGTCTGTATTTTTTAGTAGCCCGCTGGCTATTATTCTTTGGGTAATCGCTATTGCCGGGTTTGTACTGCCGATGATTTATGGTCGACGCATAAGAGAAGGTATGAAAAATACCGACGCTGGCGTGTGATCAGCTATTAAGAAATAGCTTTGACTAAAGACTAATTAGTTAGATTAAGGAACATAACGTAATGCGTATTATGACGATCCCGTGCGATGGTATCGGGCCTGAAATTGTGTCAGCAACGGTTGAGGTGGTTCAAGCAGCGAACGAACGATTTAATCTTGGAATCAGCTTTCAGGAAGAGGAAGCAGGCTTTGTAAGCCTTGAAAAACATGGAATCACCTTAAGAGAAGAGGTGCTTGACAGAGCACGCTCAGAGTTTGACGGTGTCATCCTTGGAACCCAGTCTCATATGGATTACCCACCCTTGAGTGAAGGCGGTAGAAACGTATCGGCCGGTTTTCGAATTGGTCTGGATCTATACGCCAATGTCAGACCGGCCATCAGTCGTGACCTGATTGAAAACAAAGCTCCCGGTATGGATTTGGTGATCATGCGTGAAGCCACTGAAGGCTTCTACCCCGATCGCAACATGTATCAGGGTGTTGGAGAGATGATGCCTGATCCGGATATGGCATTGTCGGTGCGCAAAATTACCCGTCACGGGTCTATGCGTATTTGTAGAGAAGCATTCAAGCTTGCCATGCAAAGGCGTCGCAAGGTTGCCGCAATCCATAAGGCGAATTCCTTTCTTATGACAGACGGTTTATTCCTTGAGTGTTTTCGTGAAGTAGCGAAGGAGTTTCCACAGGTAGAAACCGAAGAGTTAATCGTTGATGCGTTTGCCGCACTATTGGTAAGACAACCAGAGAAATACGACGTCGTGGTAGCAACCAATTTCTATGGCGACATATTGTCTGATCTTGCATCGGAATTGTCCGGATCACTTGGGCTTGCGGGCTCGATTAACGCCAACGCTGAAACCGGTTTGTGTTGTGCTCAGGCGCAACATGGTTCCGCACCGGATATCGCGACTAAAAATATCGCTAATCCCACCTCACTGATATTGTCGGCTGCAATGATGTTGTCGTGGCTCGGTGAGCAACGAGACAATAAGCCGTTAAGTGATGCAGGCAAAGCCATGTCAGACACGATTGATAAGGTTCTGGCAGAACCTGCCAATAGAACCCGGGATCTCGGTGGCACGGTTGCAACCGATCAATTCGGCAAGCTGGTCGCAAGCCAGCTAAGAGCATAAATCAATATCGATGGTGAAGAGCAATCTTCAGCGCCTTGTATGCGCGGATGCACAATGACAATGAGCCGATGAGTGCAAATAATCGAATAGTGCTTATCCATGCTACCAAGGTAGCCATGGAGCCTGTGGAAATAGCGTTCAATGCTTTATGGCCTGGCATTGAAACGGTGTCTCTGCTGGATGAGGCTTTGTCTATAGATCGCCAAAAGCAAGACGAGCTAAGTGACCATCTGGAAGCACGCATTTTAACGCTCGCGGAGTATGCGGAGGGCTTAGGCTCAAACGGCATCCTTTATACCTGCTCTGCGTTTGGCACTGCAATTGAACGCGCTGCCAGTAACAGTGATATTCCAGTACTCAAACCTAATGAAGCCATGTTTGAGCGGGCTATCGCTGAAGGTGATGATGTAGTGATGCTCTACACTTTCGAACCTGCGATGGCTGGCATGCTTGTAGAGTTTGAGGAAGAAGTACAGCGCTGTGGTTCGCAGGCAAAGCTGCTTGGCATCTATGTTGAAGATGCGTTACAGGCGCTTAAAGATGGTGATGCAGAGCGACACAACCAGCTGATTGCAGACAAAGCAAAGCAAATAGAAAATGCCGATGTCATCCTGCTGGCGCACTTTTCGATGGCGCGTGCACTCGACTCGGTTGAGAACTGTACATCGATACCTGTGCTTAGCAGTCCACACACAGCGGTTGAAAAAATGAAGGCGGTTATGACGGCTCTCAACGCGAGGGACACCGCATGCTGATTGGTGTGATTGCCGATGACTTCACCGGTGCCAGTGATATAGCAAACACTCTGGCAAAAGGTGTGGAGCCTGAGTGTGGACTAAATACAGCGCAGTTTTCCGGCGTCCCGACACAGGATGCGCCTAAGAATGTAGATGCCTGTGTTGTGTCGTTAAAGATAAGATCTATACCTGCGCAAAAAGCGGTTGTAACGGCGCTGCAGGCACTTGACTGGCTGCGGTCGCAAGACTGCCAACAGATTGTTTTTAAGTACTGTTCAACCTTTGATTCTACACCGCAGGGTAATATTGGCCCGGTAGCTGACGCACTTGCTGATGCGCTGAAAGCGGAAGGCGTGGTGTTTTGTCCGTCATTTCCGGCAATGGGCCGTACAGTATATATGGGGCATTTGTTCGTCAATGACACTCTGTTGAGTGAAAGCGGTATGGCGCAGCATCCAATAACGCCGATGACAGACTCTGACCTGCGTCGATGGTTACAACGGCAGTCTATAAACCGGGTAGGTCATGTATTAAAATCCCAGGTTGATGAAGGGGCAATAGAAGTTAGCAAGACACTCGTGGCGAATGCAGAGCAGGGTGAAATCTTCTCTGTAGTGGATGCGACCACCGAGGCTGATTTGCTCACTATTGGAGAGGCTGTGGCTAATGCGCGCCTGATCACTGGTGGATCAGGTGTAGCGATGGGTCTGCCGCGCAACTTTATAAAACGCGGTGTCGCTCAAACGCAATCGAGTCACTGGGCGCCTGTATCCGGTCCTGCTGCGATACTGGCCGGGTCTTGTTCAGGGGCAACGCTCGCGCAAGTAAAAGAACATGCACAATCACATCCCACACTGGCCATTGATGTAGCTAAGGTTATGCATGGTAAGTTTGGTGTTTCTGACGTTTGTGACTTCTTTGTTCGCGAATTTAATCAAGGTGCTTTGGTGTATTCATCGGCAACACCGGATGAAATTATCAAAGTGCAGCAGCAGTTCGGAGCAGAAAAAGTATCTGCAGCACTAGATACGTTATTTTCGGATACTGCCTGTCGACTGGTAGAGCAGGGATACACCAACCTGGTTATCGCAGGTGGTGAAACCTCCAGTGCAGTTGCACATGCCGTTGCCAGACAGCTTGATACAGAGGCCATGGTAGTCGGCCCTGAAATCGATGCCGGTGTGCCAATTCTCGGGTTGGGGCAGGCGAGTCTGGTATTGAAGTCCGGCAACTTTGGTGAGCTTAACTTTTTTGCCAAAGCGCTTAAGATGATGAACCCGCAAACATGACGCAAACAGAGCAGCAGACTCGCGAAGAGATGACACATCTGTGTCGCTCTTTGTTTACTCGCGGTTTTTCTGTTGGCACGGCAGGCAATGTATCAGTGCAGGTGGAAGACGGTTTACTCATGTCACCTACCAACACTCGTCTGAATGAACTAGAGCCTGATCGAATCGCAAAGATTGATCACGACGGTCAGCATATTTCTGGTGATAAGCCAAGCAAAGAGCAGTTTTTGCATCAGGCGTTTTACCAGACTCGAGCCAGTTGCGGCGCTGTAGTGCACTTACATTCCACCTGGGCAACAGCGCTTTCATGCGCCAGTGATACTGACCCTGAAGATTGCATACCTGCTATTACCCCGTACGTTGTAATGCGGGTGGGTAGAGTCAAAATGGTGCCTTACGTTAAACCGGGTGATAAGCGAGCTGGTGAACTCATCCATCAATTGAATGGTCAGTGTGCGGCGGTGTTGTTAGCAAATCATGGCCCGGTTGTCAGCGGTCGTGATCTACGGTCAGCAGTTAATGCCGCTGAAGAACTTGAGGAGACTGCAAAACTGGTCATGGCATTGAAAGACCGGCCGGTGCGTCACCTTACCGCTGATCAGCTCGAAGAGCTCAACGTGACATTCGGTGCGCCCTAGTACAGACAAAGATCCCGAAGCCATGATCAATGGCGAACCTGAAGCTGTGTTCATTCCACAAAAAGAGGTTAAGGCCGGCACAGGATCTGTGCGGGTAACCGATTTAATCACTGTCTTTGGTGATCGCCTTGCACGAATGCCGCACGTTCTGCGCTTGCTTGCCGAAAATCACTTGCGTACCAGCGGAGATGTGCAGGGTTTGTCTGACGCTGTAGATCAATGGCTTCAAGGCGGTGATGTCACGTACGAATTGATGTTCCAGCCGAACAGAATACTGATGCACGACACTACCTGCACACCGGCACTTGTGGATATTGCAGCCATCAGAGACCTGTTGGCAGATGCCAATATTGATCCGAGCTCACTGTCACCGCAAATACCGGTAGATGTTTGTATCGATCATTCAACTTCAGTCGATGTTTACGCCAGCTCCGATTCACTAATAATGAATCAGAACTTTGAGATTAAAAGAAACCGTGAACGGTATTCGTTTTTGAAGTGGGCCGATCACTCGATGGACACGGTCACTGTCTACCCACCCGGATCAGGCATCATGCACACCATCAACCTGGAGCAGTTAGCGACTTTGTTGGTTTACACAGGTGATGGACATGCTTATCCGGATATGATGCTCGGTACCGACAGTCATACACCGATGATCAATGGTATTGGCGTACTCGGGTGGGGAGTTGGCGGGCTGGAGGCGGAAAGTGTTATCTTCGGCCAACCGGTGGCACTGGCGTTTCCAAAAGTTGTAGGAGTTGAACTGACAGGTGAACTGGGCCCCGGTGTGTTTGCCACTGATCTGGCGCTGGAGATAACGCATCGATTGCGGGAGCTGAATGTCACCGGTTGTTTTGTGGAGTTTTATGGTAAGGGTACCGCGACACTGAGTGCCGATGAACGCGCCGTCATTGCCAACATGGCGCCTGAATACGGTGCAACGACCGGTTTTTTCCCCTGCGATAAACAATCAGTCAACTATCTTGAAAGAACCGCACGACCCGACAGTCTAACCGATTGCATAGAACCCGTACTTCGGGCTCAGGGCTTGTGGTTTGATCCGTGTGAGAAACCTTTATTTATAAAAAAAATAACGGTTGCACTGGATTCTCTGCGTCCAACAATCGCGGGCCCCAGACGTCCGCAAGACACTTTATCTCTGTCAAATACTAAACAGGCGGTTGAAGCAGTATTAGAGAGAGAATTACTATCCGCTGGGCAGACGAACTTAGCTTCAATGTCTGTAGATGGTGATGTATGTTCAGTACCGGATGGTGCAATTGGTATTGCAGCGATTACCAGCTGCACCAATACCAGTTCGCCTGAACTCTTGGTTGCAGCAGGACTACTGGCAAAGAAAGCCAACGAGTTTGGACTACGCCCGCCCGCCTGGGTAAAAACGTCACTCGCACCCGGTTCAACTTCAGCCGGGGCCTATTTAAAACGTGCCGGATTGTTAGAGGAGCTTGCGAGGGTAGGCTTTGATATCGTCGGCTATGGTTGTACCACCTGCATTGGTAACTCCGGACCGCTTCCAGACATTATTGATACGGCTGTTGATGATGGTAGAGCCATAGCAGCGGTGATTTCCGGTAATCGGAATTTTCCCGGTCGTGTTCATCCGAAGCTGGATTTATGTTTTCTTGCGTCTCCACCCTTGGTGCTTGCGTTCGCGTTAAAAGGCTCAATTGACTGTGACATTTGGAATGATCCCATCGGCTACAGCCCTAACAATACTCAGGTTTTCTTAAGAGATTTATGGCCGACAAAAGAAGCGATAAGCAAAGAGTTGGAAGCCGTGTTTAAGAACGAAGATATTCCACGTTGTTTTGAGATTGCCAATCAATCAGACAGCTGGGCAAGCATCACGGCTCCAGAAACGCCTCTTTTTCCGTGGGACAATGAATCGATACAGTTACGATACCCACGTTTTGTCACTGCCAATACAAAAATATTTAAACCTCGTTTTACGGCGAGCCCGCTATTGGTACTTGGTGATGATATGACCACAGATCATATTTCTCCTGCAGGTGCTATCAGTGCACAGAGTGAAGCTGGTCGCTGGCTGACTGAACGCGGCGCTGACCCTGCACAGCTGAATGTATACGCTGCTTATCGTGGCAACTGGGAAGTTATGTTGCGTGGTCTTTTTACCAACTCCCGTGCGCAGAATTATCTTGCCACGAATTTGCCCATAGCCCATACAGAACTACCCGATGGTGCACGGTTGCCGCTGCACGAAGCCGCAGACATTCTGGCATCAGAAAACAGACACGCAGTCATACTGGCTGGAGACAGGTACGGTATGGGATCAAGTCGTGACTGGGCTGCAAAAGGTGTGGCACTACTTGGAGTCAAAGCAATCATTGCACGCGGTTTCGAACGCATTCACAGACTCAATTTAATCGGTATGGGGGTTGTGCCACTACAGATAAGCAACGATTTTAAACCTTGTGAAGCCGACATAACACCAGCTGATATATTTCAAATTGATCTGGTCCACACTGATCTGGGTGATCAATATCTAAACTCAGCAAACCCGTTGCTCGTGCAGTGGCAAAAAGCAGATGAAACACTGGTATCTATTCCGGTGGTGCCCGCAATTGAAACGCGACAGGAAATGGATATTTTGCGTCAGGGTGGAGTATTACCGACAATTTTTAAACGCTACACTCAAGAATCCTGACTATCGATGTGGTTTGCAGCAATAGATCAGTGGGATGATATCGAGTTTCGATGTTTACTTTCTTTAGGTCCATAGTCACTAAACGCCTTCAAAACCGTTTCTATTTCAGCGTCATCTAGTGAGTTGTCGGGAAGTTCGGCAACAAACTTTTCACAGCCACAGTCGGCTGAGCTTGCGCGAAAAAACGCATGAAAATGCCATTCTGAGGAGGGTTTGTACGGCCGTCCCATTCGTAGCTATTACCTACCACGGACATTAAGGCGATGTACTCGGGTTGCAGAGATTCATACGGAATGCCACTGGGTGTAATTAAAAATTAATCACCAATACATGCACTAATATTTCCAGAGGTGCCCTGATTCAAGCCACTTGAATTCATTTGTAGACAAATGTTCAATAATCTGTTGGCGAATTTCTAAATTGTTCATAGTAAGCTATCAATTAATTTGGGGTTGTTCTCTTCCGGATCAGAGCAACAGCGAAGAATGATACTAAAACGACCATGTCAACATCATTTGAGGTAATTGAATGGATCAGCGGAATTTCCATCACTAATGCCAATCGTGTATGAAACGCGATGTTATCCAATGTATAGTAATACAGCACTCCATTCGTTACTAAGTACACCGGGTAGATTCTTTCAATGCGTCTTCTATTTCTTTTATTGTTTATTGCTGTGAGCTTGTCGGCCAATGCGACCGACAAAGAACGCGAACAACGTTGGATAGATCAAACCATTGATACTATTTTTGACGGTGATCCGGTCTTTCTAACTGCCAGTGGCCACCGGTTTTATTCCATATATATGCAACCGGAGGCTGAGTCTGTTGACGGGGTAATTGTGTTGCACGGTACCGGTTTTCATCCAGACTATGAACAGGTGGTGCAACCATTGAGAGTTGAGCTTGCAGCACAAGGATGGCATACCTTATCGATACAACTGCCATTGCTTGAAAGTGAAGCGAAATATGAAGATTCGCGAATTCAAGTCATAAGTGCAATTGATTTTATAAAAGTGCTTTAAATTGGTTATTAAACATTTGATTTGGGGTTAGATAGCCTCGGGTTTTTCGAGGTCGGTTATTTAGGTTTTCCACCGCATTCTTGAGTTCCTGGTTTGTCACCAGATTGAAGTCAGTTTTCTTTGGGAAGAATTGTCTTAATAATCCATTTGTATTTTCGTTGATGCCGCGTTCCCATGATGAGTATGGATGAGCAAAGTATGTTTTAGCTCCAAGCGATTCGGCAACCTTTTCATGCAGAACAAATTCTGATCCATTATCGAATGTCAGTGTTTTAACTTTGTCAATATGTGGCTTTAACATACGGATGATTGCTCTGCTAACAACGTCAGCTGTACGTGTATAGAGTCGTGCGCAGCAGGTGTAAAGAGTGACACGATCCACCAGTGTTACAAGGACACTTTTTCTGTCTAACCCAACCACTGTGTCGCACTCCCAATCACCGATTCTGGTCTTTTTGTCAATAATCTTCGGACGGTCAGAGATACAGGTTCTATTAGGTATTTTAGAGGCCCTGGCACCTGATCCGTAGCGCTTACGCCTAAGCTTTTTCCCCTGCCGTAGAAAGGGTTTGAGCTCCTCGTGACGAGCTTTGTCGGCATAGATATATCGGTAGATAGTCTCGTGACTCAGTGACACATTATGGTGCGTTTTTAAGTAGCCACTTGCCTGTTCCGGGCTCAGATATTGTTTGATGAGTTGTTCGATCATTGCTCCCACTTCTGCGGTGACTTTTCTATGCTTCTTTTTAGCCGTAAATCGTTTGCGCCACCGAACAAATTCACAAGCCCAGTAGTGGGTGTACATTTTAGATCGTGATGAGCGGTTACGTCTCATTTCTCGGCTAACAGTCGATGGATGCCTACCGAGAGATTCAGCAATGTCTTTTTGAGAAGCTCCTTCACGAGAGGCATTCCAGATGTAAAACCTTTCTTCATTGGTTATGTGGTGGTACTGTGACATGGGTGTGATTCCTTGGGTTGGAGGCGTGGATTATTCGCAAAACAATCGTACCTCTCTGGCTTAAGGAATTGCACTTATTGTATGAATCCGCCCAATACTAAAAGGAAAACTTAGGGGGTCAAATCTTGACATAGTACTTCATACATTCCCTTCAACTCATCATCATCCACCATACGATGTGTCAAACGACTTATTGATTTGGTAACCCCACTGTCACTACCTAGCCCAAAAAG
>CALIHW010000189.1 GCA_938020525.1 uncultured Granulosicoccaceae bacterium
TATGGTGGTGTACATATAGGTATTGCAACTCAAACAGACACCGGATTGATGGTGCCCGTGGTTAAGCACAGTGAAGTCAGAAGTCTATGGGACAGTGCTGCTGAGGTTGCAAGACTTGCTGCCGCATGCAGAGACGGTAGTGCAGAACGTGATGAGTTAAGCGGATCAACCATCACAATATCCTCTCTTGGACCGCTTGGCGCTATTGCGACCACCCCGATTATCAATCACCCTGAAGTGGCTATTGTCGGCATCAACAAAATGGTTGTTAGACCACACTGGGATGGTCAACAGTTTGTGCCACGCAATATGATGAATATATCGTGTTCGTTTGACCATCGCGTGGTAGATGGATGGGATGCGGCGGTTATGGTGCAGAAACTCAAAGCGCTGCTTGAAAAGCCAGCCATGTTATTGGTGGAGGCGTAAAAAATGTCTGATAGAAAAGTAGGTTTATTAGTTATTGGCGCAGGTCCCGGTGGTTATGTTTGTGCTGTCAGAGCGGCCAAGCTCGGTGTAGATACGCTGATTGTCGAGCAGGATAAACCCGGTGGTACCTGTTTAAATGTGGGCTGTATTCCCTCCAAGGCAATGATCCATGCTGCTGATGAGTTTTATAAAGCTTGTTGCTTTGGGTCGGATAATGAGTTGGGGATCAAGGCAGGTAAAGCGGAAATAGATCTTGCTAAAACACTTGAATGGAAAGACGGTATCGTAAATAACCTAAACATCGGTGTCAGCGGATTACTTAAACGTGCCGGTGCCGAGTCGTTAACCGGTAAAGCCCGGTTTCTTGATGGCAAAACTGTTGAAATACTGACCAGTGAAGGAACAATTAAAGTACACGCGCAGAATATCGTCATCGCTGCGGGTTCGGAACCCATAGAAATTTCATCATTACCTTTCGGCGGCAATGTAATGTCTTCTACCGAAGCACTGGCATTGCCTGAAGTACCTGAAACGCTTGCAGTGGTCGGTGGTGGTTATATCGGGCTTGAGATCGGTACCGCGTATGCCAAGCTTGGTTCGCGTGTGATTGTGGTTGAGTCTGCAGATCGCATTCTGCCGCAATATGATGCCGCATTGACTGCGCCTGTAGCGAAACGCCTGCCTGCGCTGAATATTGAATTGATGTTAAACGCTAAAGCGCAGGGACTGACAGGAGATACACTTGAGATATTGCTGCAGGATGGCAGTTCACGCAGCCTTACTGCAAACAAAGTACTCGTCACAGTGGGCCGTAAGCCACGTAGTGACTATGGACTAGAAGAGCTCAGCCTGACGATGGATGGCACTTTTATCGCCATCGATGATAAGTGTCAGACCTCTATGCGCGGTGTCTATGCGATTGGTGATGTTACCGGTGAACCGATGCTTGCACACAGAGCAATGGCCCAGGGTGAAGTGGTTGCTAATGTAGTTGCCGGTGGTGCTAGTACTTTTGACAAAATGTGTATACCCGCAGTGTGTTTTACTGATCCGGAGATTGTCACAGTCGGCCTTAGCCCGCAGGATGCAGCTGATCAGGCCGCAGAACTGGGTAGTGAAGTATCTGTTGGTCAGTTTCCGCTGCAGGCCAGTGGGCGTGCGATGACGATGGAACGCGATGATGGATTTATCCGCGTGGTTGCACGCAAGGATAATGGTGTGGTGCTTGGTGTTCAGGCAGTCGGCTCGCAAGTGTCTGAATTGTCGGCAGCGTTTTCGCTGGCGATAGAAATGGGTGCGAGAGCAGAAGACATTGCATCCACCGTGCATGCGCATCCAACGATTAGTGAAGGTTTTCAGGAGGCGTGTATGAGTGTGCTTGGCAATGGTTTACACATTTAATGGACTGTATTTGTACAACGGCAAGTTGACGAATATTGCAGTCCCATACAACAGTCCTCAACTCTGATCCACCAAAAACATTACACCTGTGTAATTTTAAATAATCCTGGCTTGAAAACCAACCACTCGTTCCTATAAATTTTTCAAGAACAAAAAGTCTGTAATAATTATTCCTGTAAAAACTAAGTAAAGATCATGTTAAATCTTAGCTATTACATCCCTCCTGCGTTCGGACCGCCACCAATTTCGATTAAGCCACTCGGCTAAATATATCGCACACGCTCTGCATTGATTGCAGAGCCGCGTGCCGCACAGTGTCGCTTTAAAGAGTGTTTAACACTCGAGCGCTTGTGTGATTCCAAATCAAGAACCTTTTGAATTCATAGAATACTTTTTGAACCATTGAATATGGGAGGAGAGCTATGCTCGAAATAAGTCAAATCTGTCGCAGCTATGGCGACTTCAAAGCCGTGGACAACGTTTCGTTTTCTGTCGGCAGTGGCGAGATTGTCGGTCTGCTTGGCCATAACGGTGCTGGTAAAACGACGATAATGAAAATCCTTACCGGCTACCTGGAGCCAGACAGCGGTACTGCGTCTATCAACGGACATTCTTTGCAAACGTCTCTAAAGAAGGTTCAACGTGAGCTCGGATATCTGCCGGAGAACCTGCCTGTTTATCCGGAGATGATTGTTGCTGATTACCTGGACTATGCGGCGCGTTTGAAGGGCATTCCTTCAAATAGCAGACGTGATGAAATTGTGCGAGTAATCAGAGATACGGATCTTGCGGAGAAGGTAGCTGATCCGATTTCAACTCTGTCTCGAGGCTATAAGCAACGAGTCGGGGTCGCTCAGGCTATACTGGGTAAGCCGAAACTACTGATTCTGGATGAGCCTACCAACGGGCTTGACCCCACGCAAACAGACCAGATGCGCCAGCTGCTTCGAAACATTGCGAAGGACGCGACCGTAATGTTATCCACCCATATTATGCAGGAGGTGGAGGCTCTGTGTGATCGGGTGCTGATGATGCGCAGCGGCCAACTGGTACTGGATAAAAATCTACTTGATATAAAAAACAATGACAGTCTGGTTCTGGAAACAGATATCGAACTTGAGCAACTACGGGGGATCGCAGCAGACGGACTTCAGGTAAGTAAATTGGATGCCAGGTCGCGGTTCAAAAAATTTGCCATTGCGCTGGACGATGGACACGATTCCAGAGTTATCAGTGCGCAACTGGTAAAAGGTATCTATCAACTCGGTGGAGAGGTTTATTCGATCCAGCAGTCACAGCGTGATCTTGAAAGTCTGTTTAGAGAGGTGAATAACGCACCTATGCAGGCTACTGGAGCGGAGGTGTTTCATGCAGCCTAATGTACTTGCGGTGATCAGGCGGGTAGCTTCAAAAGAAATAACGCTGTTCTTTTCATCACCGATTGCTTATCTCTTTCTGGCAGTATTCGCAGCGGTGAGTTTGTTTATATTCTTTTGGGGTGAGTCGTTCTTTGCACGAAATATCGCAGACGTCAGACCGCTGTTTGAATGGATGCCGGTACTGCTTATCTTTTTGTGCAGTGCACTGACTATGCGTCTGTGGAGCGAAGAACGGCGCACTGGCACGCTGGAACATGTACTCACGCAACCGGCGCCATTATGGGCGTTTGTACTGGGTAAGTTTGTGGGGTGCCTGGTGTTGTTGATTGTTGCATTACTCATAACACTGCCATTGCCGATCACCGTTTCGTTTCTTGGTGAGCTCGACTGGGGGCCGGTATGGTCCGGCTATCTGGCGACCTTTTTTCTGGGTGCCGGCTACCTTGCCATCGGACTTTTTGTTTCATCGCGCAGTAGTAATCAGATTGCGAGTATGATTCTGGCAGTGGCTGTTTGTGGCGCGTTTTATCTGGCAGGGTCAACGGCGATCACCACTTTTACCGGGAATACCGCAGGTGAGTGGTTGAGATTGCTAGGTACCGGGTCCCGGTTTGATTCGATTACGCGTGGCGTGATCGACCTGCGGGATATCTACTACTACATCAGTATCATGCTGGTGTTTCTTGCGCTGAATGTATTTTTTCTTGAGCAGGAGCGATGGACTCAGGCCGGTACCACGTCACGTCATAAAAGCTGGCGGATTGTGACTGCGTTGTTTGTGTTGAATACGATCGCTGCGAACTTCTGGCTCGGGCAGCTTAACAAGTTCAGAGTTGATACCACAGAAGGTTCGCAATACTCAATCTCTGATGCAACGCGGAACTATCTGTCTCAGCTTCAGGAACCATTGCTAATTCGCGGCTATTTCAGTGGTAAGACTCACCCATTGTTGTCACCTTTGGTGCCCCAGGTTAGGGATTTAATCAGGGAGTACGAAATTGCCGGTAACGGTCGAGTGGTTACGGAGTTTATAGATCCGTTGGTAAACCCGGAACTTGAGGAAGAGGCAAATCAGCTTTACGGTATTGAGCCGGTTCCTTTCCAGGTGGCAGATCGATATCAATCATCGATTGTCAGTTCATACTTTAATGTGCTGGTGCAGTATGGTGATGAACATGAAGTGATGGGTTTCAGAGATCTGATTGACGTCAAGTCAACCGGTGATGCTGTGCCTGACGTCGCGCTGCGAAATCCTGAATATGATCTAACCCGAGCGATAAAAAAGGTGTTGGAGGCCTATCAGGCGGGCGGCAATCTGTTCTCGACGGTTAAAGGTGATCTGGCATTTAATGCCTATATATCCGGTGATGATAAGTTACCGGCAGATCTCAAGACGTTCAGGGGTG
This sequence comes from uncultured Granulosicoccaceae bacterium, assembly GCA_938020525.1. GTDB lineage: Bacteria > Pseudomonadota > Gammaproteobacteria > Granulosicoccales > Granulosicoccaceae. The sequence goes on from CALIHW010000189.1 coordinate 4,616, forward strand.
TTGTGTCGCACGTTACACAGCAGTATGCGGCACAATCAGAAGGTCGGTTCAAGGTTAACGTAGTGGACCCGGAGGCGTCTGACGGGCAGGTAGCCCAGCAGCTTGCGGCAAACTATGGTTTGCAACCAATGGCTACCAACCTCTTTAGTAATAACCGTTTTTACTTTCATCTGTTAGTTGAAAAAGAAGGTCAGGCGGTGCAGATTCCACTTGACGATTTGTCTGAAGGATCTTTTGAGAGAAATCTTAAAGCTGGTATAAAACGTTTTGCCAGTGGTTTTACCAAAACGGTCGCACTGGTTTCACCTGCGGGTATGCCAACTCAGTTCGGTATGTCTCCCGGAGAGTACAGTCAGCTGGAGAATTTTCTTAACGCCGACTTTAATGTGGTTGCGGAAGATCTAAGTGATGGTACTGTCTCCGGGCAGGCAGACGTCTTGCTGCTTGCAGGACCCGGTGATCTTGATGAAAATTCAGTGTTTGCAGTGGATCAGTTTCTGATGCAGGGCGGCACTGTGATTGCTGCAACCAGTCCAAAGACAGCAACTTTTAGCAGGCAGAGAATTGATCTGACTGACCGTAATTCCGGTCTGAATGACTGGCTGGCACATCACGGTATAAAGATTGGTGATGAGGTTGTTATGGACGCTCAGAACTCGGCCTTTCCGGCGCCGGTAACAAGGCAGGTGGGTAATATGCGTATTCAGGAAATGCGCATGCTTAACTACCCGTACTTTATAGATGTGCGGCAAAATGGATTTGCGGAGAGCAACCCGATCACGCAGGAGCTACCGCAGCTGACCATGGCGTGGGCTTCACCGGTAACCGTAGATAGTGCCAAGAACAGCAACAGAACGATAACGTCTTTAATTGAAAGCTCAAACCGCTCCTGGCTTTCAACCTCAACCGACATCATGCCAAAAGTAGAAGAAGGTGGCGGTGTAGCGTATCGCCCTGAAGGCGAGCAGGGAAGACATCTATTGGCAACAGTTGTTGAGGGTAAATTTGAATCACTGTTTGCAGATAAGGAATCACCGTTGCTCGGTGAAACAAAGCCATCTGGACTGGAAGCGGCGGCTGCTGTTGCCAAAGGTGAGGCAGATCCGAATGAAGAGGTCGAAACAGTTTTTACCGGTGTGATAAATCGTTCACCGGACTCTGCCAGGCTGGTGCTATTTGCCTCTAATGACTTTCTCAAAGACCAGGTATTACAAATGACCGCGTCGGCGGCGGGTAGTGACTCACTGTCACCATTTCAACTGATAGCAAACACAGTTGACTGGTCGCTGGAAGATACTGCCTTGTTACAGATCCGCTCTCGTGGGCAGTTTAATCGAACACTGTTACCGATGGAGCCTGGCAAACGTTTTTTCTGGGAGTATCTTAACTATGCGCTGGCACTACTTGCGCTTGGTGGAGTGGCCTTTGTGTACCACCGCATCAGCAAGGCCAGAAAGATTCGATTTCAACAACTGGTAACCGACTGAAGGGGAAGATAATGAAACTATCACAACCGTTATTGGCAATTCTACTTGTCGGTCAGCTGCTGTTGGCCGGGGTGCTGTTATTCCAAACTAAATCAAATGCAACCGTAAGGCCTGATAGTGCATTGGTCGAGTTCGATATCCAGTCGATTGATCGATTGAGGATTGAAGATAAAGAGAGTTCTGTCGTACTTAAGCGGGTATCAGACACCTGGCAATTGGAGGAGTCAGCGGTACCTGTAAACTTGGCACGTATTGATACACTGTTTGAGAATCTAACTGCTGCGAGAACAGGCTGGGCTGTTGCCACTCGGGAAGAGAGTCATCGGCAACTTGAGGTCGCAGATGATAGTTTTAATCGCAAAGTTTCTCTCTTTAAAAATGATGAAGAGGTGTCCAGCTTGTTCGTGGGTACTTCACCCGGTTTAAGACGAAGTCATGCCAGAGTCACGGGCTCAGATGCGGTTTATTCAGTTGCATTGAATGACTATGATATTCCGGCAAACAGAAGTGACTGGATAGAAACAGACATTTTATCAGTCGATTTTGTTGAGCAATTCACTATCGCAAACTACACAGTAATCGTCGATGGTGATGGCTGGAAAGTTAATGACGGCGAAGGTGAAGATGCCGAGGGAGATAAGGCTGCAATAGATGCGTTTACCCGCCAACTGAAAGATCTGCGAGTGCTCGATGTTGCAGATAACGTTACGGAAGATGCAGTGCCCGTAGTACTCAAGGTCGGCAGTGGGGACAATCAGTTAACTTATGAGTTTGTCTCTGACGATGACGGTTACTACGTCAGTCGAAGTGATAATGACAATAGCTTCAAAATTAGTCAGTCCGCTTATAGTGCGCTTGCTGAACTTGATCCAGCCAGTTTATTGCCTGCCGTTGAAGAGGAAGAGTCTTCAAATGAAGGTGATAGTGAAGAAAAGGAGGATTCAGCCCTTGACGATACAAAGTAAAACGATAACTCTTCCGGAAGAGGCGTTAAAAAGATAGTCCAGAGTCTGCTGAATAGATGGTACACAGATACACATGTATGGACAATGGGAGTGACTTGGTGCGTGATGGCAGTCCGTAATAAAACACAAGGTTATTGATCGGCTTCGATGTACTCATGCGCACCAAGATCAACTTTTCGTCCCACTGGTCTATCCCGGCGGTCTATGTCTTTCGCTGCATATCTGTGCGCGCGTATCTGGTCTTTTCCGTGAGGAACGCTTGGTCTAAGGCGTAAGTTGCCGATCAGCGGACTCTCGAACCATTCAGGTTGAGCGTTAGTGATATTATTCCTCTCACCAAAGTAGCGGCGATCGCGATGAGATATAGGGGCATCAGTTATATTGTTTGATACTTCCGCACCGCTGGTGTCAAAGCGAAGTTCAATTGCAAAATTGGTATTGCCGTTCGTTAGAATAGTGTTATGAAGTACTTTGGTGTTAGGTGAATCAAGAATCGATATCACAGCGTCTGAAGATTTTTTTCGATAACCGGAGTAAAGATTTGGCAGCATTGTCACCATATTATTTCTTATCACACCACCTTTATGATCATAGCCACGTTCATCTAGTCCGTAGGCAACTGCGCGGTCAACATTTATAAAAACGTTATTCTCGGTAATTGTGTCGCTTGCGCCGTTCCACACCAGTACAGCGGCGTTCCAAAGGTGGTCTGAATCGTCAGGCGTGTGAAAGTTAGTGAACCGGTTGTTACTAATCCGCCAGCCGGTACCGGCGTGAACATCAACGCCGTTTGTGTAGCCTAAACCTGCGCCATCATGATTGGTTTTGGGTGTGCCATCGGTATATTCCATGACGCTGTATTCAACAATACCGTTGTCAACACCAACCCCAAATTCTATCGGGTTCGATTTTACAAATTGCTGGCCGGAATTGAACATTCTGACATTGTATATGTGTGGTGCAACTGCATCGGCGTTGATCTGGATCGTATGGAAATAAACCTCGCCGATAGAGAGGTGCGCAATAGTGGTGTTCTCTGCGCTAATCCAAATTCCATTCGTCAGACCGCGATGCCTGGCTTCATCCATTCCGCGGCCTAGTAAAACAACGGCGTTGCAGTCGTTGCCGCTACCTCTAATGGTGACGTTATCTGCTTCGATTCCGAGCGTTCTGGTTAATACATAGCGTCCTGGTCGAATGACTATGGTGGTGTTCGGCTGGAGGTTTGCAATAGCACTATTTAACTCGTCAATTGAGCCTACGTTGATAGTGCGATTTTGCGGTTCAGGGTAGATCGGAGCGTTGATGCATTCGCCTGTCTGAGCGTTAGCGACACCAGGCATCCATGAAACTGAGGAGACGCCGGTAATTAGAAATAATATTGCTACAAGCAGGTTTCTGGTGGCTGGCACGGAGATCTATGATAAAGCTGGATTGAATCTAAAGCCTAGCAGTGAGAATGGCTATTGTCATGTATTTGGTACTAATAACCTGAAAGTCAGAAGAAAAATCTGAAGAAGTGAGATTCACCCCCCTTCGATTCTGGGTAGCAGATAGATTTCAGCATCAACAGGTAGCACCTGTGACCAGTCATCGCGATAGATTGTGCCATTTACTGACACCGCGATACCCTCATCTACAAACGGTTCAAGCTTTGGGTATTGTTCACATAAAACACGCATCAATTCACGGATGGTACCAGCGTGTAACTCCACGCTTTCCGCACCATCTGCAGCAGGGCGCAAACCGCCCCACAGATGTACCGTTCTGGCCCGTGCAGTCATCGATTGGCTGGCCTTCGGCAGATCACACTGCACGCGTAGACTATTCCTGATTGAGTGCCGCAAGAATCCGCGGTGGTGACATCGGCACCTGAGTCATCCTGACGCCAATCGCGTTTGATATCGCGTTTCCAATAGCCGCAAGCGGTGGCACGATAGAAGTTTCACCGACACCACGCACACCATAGGGATGATTGGGGTTAGGTATTTCCAGTATCTGTGTGTCTATCATTGGCAGGTCGGAGCAAACCGGAATTCGATAGTCGAGGAAGCCCGGATTCTGCAGCCTGCCATCATCGCCATAGATATATTCTTCGTTAAGCGCCCAGCCTATACCTTGTGCAGCGCCACCCTGAAACTGGCCTTCAACGTAAGTCGGGTGAACTGCCTTGCCGGCATCTTGTATGACGGTGTAACGAACAATGCTTGTCTGACCGGTTTCTTTGTCTACCTCAACATCGCATATGTGGGTAGCGAAAGAGACACCGGCACCGTCTGCAACAATTTGCGAATGACCGGAGATAGGACCGCCGGTTTTATGCGCAGATTGTGCAAGATTGGCAAGTGACAATGGCTCACGATTACTATTGCCTGCTGCACCTTTGCTTATAGCTTTGGCTTCGCCGTTTTCCCAAATGACATCATCAGCATCGATTTCCCAGATTTGGGCAGCACGATTGCGTAATTCTGCAATTGCCATTCGACATGAATCGATGGCCGACAATGAACTCGCAAAGGTACCTCGGCTGCCGTCAGTCATATCGTTATGACCGAGTGAGCCTGTATCAGCTATCACTGCTTTAACCCGTTCGTATGGAATACCGAGCTCCTCTGCAACTACCAGAGCAAGTGATGCGCGTGCACCGCCAACATCAATAGTGCCGACTGTTATGGTGGCAGAGCCGTCTGGACCGATGTTTAGATCAGTACAGGACTGACCACCAAAGTTGAACCAGAATCCGCAGGCCATTCCACGGCTTTGATTCTTGCCAAGTTTGACTTTCATGTGCGGGTGATTTTTGGCAGCTTCAAGTGTCGGGCCGATACCTATTGGGCCATAGACGGGACCATAAGAAGCCCGAGTGCCTTCTTTGGCTGCGTTTTTAATTCGCAGATCAACAGCAGACATACCGATATGTTCTGCCAGTTCATCTACCATGCTCTCTACAGCAAACGCTGCCATGGGCGCTGAAGGTGCGCGATAAGCTGTTGTCTTGGGTCTGTTTACCAGAACTTCAAGCCCGACTGTTTTTACATGATCGAGGTCATAGCAGGCGAAAGCCGTCATAGCACCTAAACGTGCCCACGAGCCTGCATAGGGGCCGGAGGTATAACGCAGCTCAGCCTCTGCAGCGGTGATGGTGCCGTCTTTGGTAACACCCATCTTTACGTCGATAGACGTAGCACTGGTAGGGCCCGATGCACGGAACACTTCGTCACGAGTCATGACCAGTTTTACCGGACGATTTGCTTTGCGTGATAGTGCTAGAGTGACCGGTTCGATCCATAAATGCGTCTTGCCACCGAAGCCTCCACCAATCTCTGAGGAAGTAACCCGGAGCTTTGATGCATCCATACCAAGTATGCCCGCGCACTGGGCACGGAAATCAAAATGCCCCTGGGTACAAACCCACATATCTGCAGTACCATCCGGGCTATAGCTTGCAACACAGGCATGAGGTTCAATGTAGCCCTGGTGTGATTGCCCGGTTTTGTAATTTCTCTCGATAATGACATCGGCTTTCTCAAAGCCCTTATCTACGTCACCGTGTCCGAATTCGGATCTTGCTGCAATATTCGAAGCTTTAGAAGGCTTTGGATCAACGCCGCTGGTAAAGCACTTTTTGTCTATCAGTGGTGCTTTGGGTTTGATCGCTTCATCAACGTCAGTCACATGCTTGAGCACCTTGTACTCTACTTTGATCAGTTGTAGTGCTTTTTTTGCAGTTTTTGCATCGATAGCAGCTACTGCAGCTACTGCGTGTCCGTCATAGAAAGCTGTCTTGCCTGCCATGCAGTTATCCAGAACTGTCAGCAGTGCAGGGTCTGCATCTTTAGTGATGAAGTCTTTGCGTGTAACTACCGCTTTAACACCCTTGAGCTTTTCAGCTTTGCTAGTGTCTATGCTTTTAATTGAAGCATGTGCATGCGGGCTTCTTAGTATGCAGCCTTGCAATTGACCGGGCATGCTAAAGTCAGCGCCATAACGGGCGCGGCCGGTAACCTTGTCGATACCGTCAGGGCGCAGTGGTCTCGTGCCGACTGAGTTAAAGTTGCGTGCTTTAAAAGTTGTATCTTTACCCATTGGTCTTTCCTTTCTTGGCAGTTTTCCTCATCTGCTTCGCAGCGTCGAGGACCGCACGAACAATCTTATCGTAGCCCGTGCAGCGACAAAGGTTGCCTGCCAGCGCATATCGTACTTCTTCTTCAGTCGGGTCGGGATTTTTCTCGAGCAGGGTTTTAGAAGCTACCAGAAACCCCGGCGTGCAGATGCCGCATTGCAGGGCCGCATGTTCCAGAAATTTCTGCTGTAGCGGATGAAGTTTGTCACCATCTGCCATGCCTTCCACAGTTTCTATTTTGCGGCCTTCAGCTTCTGCACCCAGCACCAGACAGGAGCACACCAGTGCACCGTCGAGTGTGATGCTGCATGCGCCGCAATCACCGGTACCACAACCTTCTTTTACACCGGTAAGACCCACGCGGTCTCGCAGTGCATCAAGTAATGTTTCATCGGGTTCGCAGACAAATTCAATGTCGTCACCGTTAATCTTTGAACTAACCAGTACAGACATCAGACTTTGCCTCCTGCACGTGTGTAAGCGGTTAGGGCTGCTCTCTTTGCAAGCACGCCCGCAACACGGGTTCTAAAATGTACCGTGCCGCGCTTATCATCAATTGGTTTGCTAGCAGCACTGCAGATCGCTGCAAGCTCATCGAGAATTTCATCAGTAAGCTTTTCACCCTTGAGGAGTTTTGCAGCCGCGGGAACAAGAATAGCAGTCGGGGCAACAGCACCCAGTGCAACGCGCGCATCTGTTATAACGCCTTTCGACCCCAGTGCTAAGTTCACAGCGGCACTCACCACTGCGATATCCATTTCTGTGCGTGGTGTAAAGCGCAGATAGGCGTCAGCAGTTTTTGTAGTTCGTTTGGGCAATTGGATAGACTCAACGATTTCGCCTTTTTTTAGCGATGTCTTACCGGGTGCTTTTACAAGATCTTCTGCAGCTATTCGCCTTGTACCACTTGGGCCTTTTACCACGACTATGGCTTTGGCGGCGATCAGGGCAGGGATGCTGTCTGCCGCTGGTGACGCATTGCATAGGTTACCTGCAATCGTGCAGCGGCCTTGAATTTGGTCAGAGCCGATCAGGTTAGCTGCTTCGACAACGCCAGGCCATGCTTTACGCAGTTGTTTGTGCTCGCCAAGCAACGCGCACGACACAGTGGCTCCAATGGAATAGCCGTTTGCAGTTTTCTTGATTTCCTGCATTGGCTTGATACGTTTAATGTCAATGATGACATCAGGTTCGATGTATCCGCCTTTCATTCTCACCAGCAGATCGGATCCGCCAGCCAGTATGTGGGCCTTGCCCTTTGCCTTTGATAGCAGCTTTACCGCTTCAGTTGTTTTTTCCGGTGCGAGATATTCCAACGCCCGACGCTCCTGTGAGGTTAAGCAGTGAGTTTGTTTTAATCTACGGTTGCGGTCAACTGTTGGTTAGGTAATAGGGTGGAGATTGCCGGGGCCGAAAATCAGGTTTGTCGGAAGGCACTTCGTGATGATGCCAATTTTTCGTAGGGGTGTCGTCAAAAGTTTTAGTGACTATCACATGACCTTAACCAGGGCCGTTTTTGTCATTCTCCCTGGGGAGAATCCGGCGTGTAGTTTACGCCGGAAGAGGGGTGTGTCTGGTTAGATATTTGATAAGACTTCGAGCTTCAACTTTGAACTTATTGCCAAAAGTATCCCTCTCCCAATGCAAACTACGCATTGGACTCCCATGGGGAGAGTGACTTGGCTTTGGGGACGTGTATTGAAATATAGTCGAACAGGATTTCAAAAAATGCTTTGGCGACAGCCTCTTTAAGGAATGCGGGCCGTCGAAACGTGATGCCCGTGACATACTTCATCTAGCGTTCAGGTGAAATGTTTGCAGAGGCTGGCAGCGAATCGAGTT
>CALIHW010000190.1 GCA_938020525.1 uncultured Granulosicoccaceae bacterium
CACTCGCACCTTCGAAGTAAGCACATTGGATTTAGGATAAGCAAGCCAAATGGCAGAGCCATCGTTGACTCTATAATCGGGTAGTACTCGCACGAGTGATCCGTTTTTTAAGTCTTTGTGAATATTCCATATCGAACTCATGCAAATACCCACACCATTTTTTGCAGCTAGCCGCGTACTTGCGCCATCGTCACAGATAATACGAGGGTTAATGTCTGGTGGTGGGAATGTACAAGTGTCGGCTCTGGTATCAGATGTTAACTGTCGTGGAGTGGCGCTGTTGAATACGATAAGTTGATGCGAGTTGAGATCATGTAGCTCAACTGGTGTGCCATGAGTTTTTAAATACGCCGGTGAGGCGCAGAGTATACGAGTGTCGTCCGCAATTTTTCTTCCGATCAGGGAGGTGTCTTTGGCCGGATAGTTACGCAGGGCTAAGTCGAACCCGCCATCGATTAAAGCGACTTTGGTATCGGATAGTTTCAGCTCGAGATTGATACCGGGGTATCGTTCGAGAAAGATCGGAAGAATAGGGGTGATATACAGTTGCACGAAGGTACTCGATGCGGCAAACCTCAGTGTTCCTCTCACTTCAGCACTGCCGTGCCCGAGCGCTGCCAGTGCTGCATCTTCCTGAGCCAGAATTTCCCGTGCGTAGGGCAAAAATTCTTCACCCTCAAGCGATAATGACACCTGCCGGGTAGAGCGGTGGAGCAACTCTGCTCCGATCTGCTTTTCCAACCTGGCAAGACGAGCACTGGCCACGGCGGGTGCCAGGCCGAGCTGCCTGCCAGCGGCACTTATGTTGAGCATATCGGCGGCAGTGACAAACAGCCGGATTCCGTCAGTATTCATCGGCGTATTATATACAAAATACGAATTCTGAAGTCACATATTGGCCGTTTAACAAGCGTAAGCAATATAATATATTGTTCGTGAACTTAGCAAAGCCTTTGAGCTAGCCCGGCTTGACCAGAGATCACGATGCGCACAGCAGCAACAGTCAATTACCACGTTCACAAGCCTGAGCGTCAGGCGTTTGAGCTTGATGCAGGTGGGATCGTCGGCAATCTTATTTCACCGGAATTAGCGCCAACAGAGATCACCGTACTGGATGAGCGTGCTACCGATATCGACATGACTTTCGCCCGTACATCATTGGAGTTCGCGGCCTTCCATACAGAAGTTGATGTGCTCGAAGAGGATCGTGCATGGCAGCCAGTCTACGAAGCTGATCTTCAAGGCTTTCTTAAGGCCAGGCTTGATGTGGAAGAGGTACTCATCTTCGACCATACCGTGCGTATCGATGATGAAGTGTCGGATCGTAAGCCTGCGCGTAATGTGCACAGTGACTACAGCAGTGATGGAGCACAGCAACGCCTGGTGAGTCTGCTCGGGCAGGAGCGAGCAAAAGAGTGGGCTGCAAGTCATTACGCATTTATCAATGTGTGGCGGCCAGTTGGCGCTGAGATCAATTCCTCGCCGTTGGGTTTTATTGAGACCAGTAGCGTAGACGAACAGGACTGGATACTTCTCGACCTGATCTATCCCGACCGAAAGGGGCAAATTTTAGGATTAGCTGCTAACCCTGCACACCAGTGGATTTATCGATCGAAGATGACACCAGAAGAAGTCGCCTTTTTCAACATCTATGATAACCGCGGTCTACCTGCCATTGCTCACAGTGCACTGGATATGATCGAAGACGCCGAGATACACACTGTTCGTAAGAGTATTGAAAGTCGTACCTTGGTTCGATATCGCGATTCGTTATAAATACAGATACGCATAAACTTTGCGCGTTAAAAAAGCACCTTTGTATTACTCACACACTAAAAGAGAAAACTATGTCTAAAACAATTTTGATTACAGGTGCAACCGATGGCATCGGTCTACTGACAGCCAAGACACTCGCCTCATCAGGGCACAACGTTCTGCTACACGGTCGAAGCCCGGAAAAACTTGAAAACGCTGCACAGGAAATCGGTGGCTCACCAGAAACTTATGTGGCGGATTTGTCGCGCATAGATGAAGTTCATGCATTGGGTGCTGCTGTTCGTGAACAACATAGTCAGCTTGATGTCATCATCAACAACGCCGGCGTTTTAAAAATCAGTCAAACGCAAACACCTGATGGGCTTGATGTACGGTTTATGGTTAATACCTTCGCACCCTATGTGCTAACTCGAGACTTACTAGCGATACTCCCAACTTATGCACGTATCGTTAACTTATCATCAGCAGCCCAGGCACCGGTTGATATGGAGGCATTGCATGGGCGCAAGCAACTAGACGATATGTCGGCTTACGCTCAAAGTAAACTGGCTATCACAATCTGGTCGCGTGAACTGGCAAAGGAACTTAACGATGGCCCTGTTGTTATTGCAGTCAATCCCGGTTCTCTACTGGCAACGAAAATGGTCAAAGAGGGATTTGGCATGGAGGGTAAGGATATGCAGATCGGTGCAGATATTCTTTGCGAAGCGGCGTTGGGTGAATCTTTTGCGGATGCATCGGGTAAGTACTTTGACAATGACAGTGGCGCATTCGCATCACCACATGCTGCTGCATTAGATGCAAGTCACAGTCAGGAAGTGATGCAGGGGATAGAAGCGGTTGTGGCGAAGTTGGGCTGACACAGCCTGAGCGAAGCACTCTGTAAAAAATACAACACAATCATCAACAGTAATGGACCAAACATCATGACCGTTAATTCCCTATCAGCCGCTCGCACGATAGAGCGACCCACACGAGAGGCGATGCTTCAACGAGCCCCTTCGGTGCAACAGTTTTGGCTGGAGAATCAAGATCTGTTTCAAGATGCATGGAAGCAATGGGAAGAGGGCGAAAGCGATAAATTGAAAAGCCTGGATAGCAGCTTGTACGATGCGGCGTTACGAACCGCCGTTGAGCGTGCTTGGAAGGACCCGGAAAAAGAATCTGATGTTAAAGCACTTTGGAAGGAGGTCTTTCCAGGTGTGTACGAAGCACAGTTTTTTAACCCCGAACAACTTGCAACCTTGCGAGATTACTTTAGCGCTGTAGCTGATGCTGATATTCCACTACGCCCACCTTATGGTATATCCCTCAATCGCGGTGGTGCCATGTTGGACAGTCGCTCTG
>CALIHW010000191.1 GCA_938020525.1 uncultured Granulosicoccaceae bacterium
TGTTCACGAAACACTGTGCCGCGCGACTTTAAACCTAGCAGCGCCGCAGTGACCTGTTTCGGCGAAAGATCCATTTTTCTGATTGTGTCGTTATCAGTTCCTTCACCAGGCACTTTCATACCGCTTTGCCAATCGACGTGCATTGCCTCAATACCCTCAAGGCTTACATGCAGTGTGTTATCAACCGGTGTTCCTGTAGGTGACAGTATTCCACTAACAGTAAACGGCTGATTATCGTGTTGGACAAGACCGGCACTGCCTGTGCCGTGTGACACTACTATTGACTGACCGATAGCATATTGCAGTTGTTTGGCCACGGCACTTCCCAAAACAACATCAAATACATCATCGAATTTTTCACCCTGTTCAATTTGGAGCGATCGTTTGTTACCGTATTTGTAGTATTCAAAGTATTCAACAGTGGTACCGAGCACGCGAAACCCTTTGTGAGAGTCACCAAGTGACAACGGCACCAGCCAGTCCACTGCCTTGCGAGATTTTATATCCTCGATACTCTCCCAGCTGACGTTGTTGGTTGCACTTCCCATGCGGAACACTGAATACAACAACAACTGCACCGAGCCACTTCGAGCCCCGACAATTAAGTCAGCACCAGACACAGTTTGCAGAAAACTTGCGCGCGCATCACGGCGTATTTTGTCGACCGACAAGATTAAAGCCACACTCATGGCAATGGCAACAACCGCCAGAGTTGCAGTCAGTGCACGATTGCGCAGACTTTGAATTGCTATATCGAGCATTAGTCTGAGGCTACAGCGTGTACAGACGCATGATTTATTTCATTCAGTGAAATTGATCGATCAAACAGGTGCTTCAGAGATTCATCGTGACTGACAAACAACAAACTTGATTTTGATCGATCAAGCTCGGCAAACAACAGGTCCAGAAAGGCGACTCTCGCTTGCGTGTCGAGCGACGATGTCGGTTCATCAGCAATCAATAGCGGTGGCTGGCCCATCAGTGCCCGAGCGACGGCAACTCTCTGTTGTTGACCAACACTTAACTGCATTGTTTTACGAGAATTAAAAAGTGTATCCGGCAACTGCATGGCCTCGAGTAATCTAATTGCTTCGGATCGCAACGATCCACCGGACGAAAGTACTGCACTTCGTTTTCTACCGGAAAACCTGCAAGGCAGTGTGACATTATCCACCACACTCATAAACGGCAGCAGATTAAACTGCTGGAAAACCAAACCGATGTTATCAGCGCGAAATTGATCAGAAGCTACGCCACTTAACTGCTGAATTTCAGTGTTATTGACACGAATACTTCCAGCTTGAGGCTTGAGTATCGCTGCAATCACGCTCAATAAAGTGCTTTTACCTGAACCGGAAGGCCCATATAAAAAAAGTCTTTCGCCACGCCGCAGATTGAAGCTCTCAATATCAAGCGTAGGATCAAGGGTAGGATGTGATGGTGCCTGCGTTGATTGCGATGTCCAGCTAAACCGGACATCGCTCAAACTCACCATGTGATCTGAGTTACTCAAAGCTCAATACACCGAATTACACAGCCCACTACCGAACCCCGGACAGGTCCAGACTTGTATTCGATGGAGTTAGTTCATCACCAGCCTGTCCAGACGGGCCTGCAGCCTGATAGTCGATTTCACTAAAGCCTTCAAACAGATCGAACAGTTTGACTTCAACAGACTCGAGCTTATCAGGGTTTTTGCAGTCAAAGGTATACATCGCTAACACCTCTGAGTGAGTCGCATCATCACCGTGATCGTCATGGTCGGCGTGATCGTCATGCTCTTTGTGATCTGCATGCTCTTCGTGCTCTTCGTGCTCTTTATGATCATCATGGTCTTTTTCTCCATGATCATGTTCTGCATCTGAATCCAGCGAACTCTTTACCGATGCAGTACCAACCTCACATCCAGCAGCGCTATTAAAAGCAAGAATATTGTTCGGATCAGACAGCATTTCCATTGCACCATCAACAGCACTGTGTTGGCTTTCTGTAGTAGGACTATGCTCAAAACCTACAAGATTATTCCACGGACTTTCAAGCTCTACGAATACCGTTGCTTCATCAATAACAATATTGATATTCGCAGCGCCATGCTCGTGACTGTCGAGATCTCTTTCAGTGTTAGCCACAACTGTCTGTGCACTACTTACGTAAATGCCTGCCAGAAGTAGTGCACGACATAACGATGTGACTGAAAACACCGCACTAACATTCCCGTTGTTAGTCGATCGATGCAAATTCATTTAAAACCCTCCGGGGCTTAGTCGAGTTGATAAAAATAGTATGGCACAGGCCAGTCATTACGCGACGCAGACAGCCTGAGCTCCACCAGTTCATTTCATATGATACAATATATCATATCATAAATCTTGAGCCGACAGTTCACACGGATTTCCATGGAGCAGGAAATGGTTTTGGACGTTACCGTGCTAACGAGCGTACGGCTAATTAAGACTTACCCTGGCTACTCTGTTTCGTCAGATGCGAGATCGGCATTCAGATACGGTTCCAACTCTTCCAGCGCACCACGATAGACATCGCGTTTAAAGAAGATAACCTTTTGCATCGGCAGCCAGTAGTCAACCCAGCGCCAGCGATCAAACTCCGGATGATCGCTTTTGTCGAGCTGTACGTTTGACTCATCACCTACTAGCCGCAACATATACCAGATTTGCTTCTGACCAATACACAGAGGACTTTGGTGCTTGCGGATGTATCTGGATGGCAACCGATATCTTAACCAGTTGCGGGTACAGCCCATGATTTTGACGTCATCCTGACCCAGGCCGGTTTCCTCATCGAGCTCACGGTACATGGCCTGCTCGGGAGTTTCTTCTCTCTTGATTCCACCCTGCGGAAACTGCCAGGAGTCCTTGCCGGCACGACGCGCCCAGAAAACCATCCCCTTGCTATTGCTGAGCACAATTCCTACGTTGGGTCTGAAGCCGTCGGTGTCGATCATTACTGTAAGTGGAAGCCTCTCTTATGATTTGATTCTTCCATATTATTCGGGCAGCTTCAATCAACCTGTAGGCAACCTGAAGTCAACTTGAATAAGCATCTCTAGACACAACAGGTGCGAACTTCACGTTTTTGGCAGCGTCACACCCCGCTGACCCTGATACTTTCCTGCTCGATCCGCGTAGCTGGTCTCGCATAGTTCGTCAGATTCAAAGAAAAGCATCTGCGCAACACCCTCATTGGCATATATTTTCGCTGGTAGCGGAGTAGTATTCGAGAATTCCAGCGTCACATGCCCTTCCCACTCAGGCTCCAGTGGTGTCACGTTGACAATAATTCCGCAGCGCGCGTAGGTTGATTTGCCAAGGCAGACTGTCAACACACTACGAGGAATACGAAAGTATTCCACTGTCCGCGCCAGTGCAAAAGAATTAGGCGGAATAATACAAACATCACTCTGCACATCGACAAAGCTGTCAGTGTCAAAGTCCTTAGGGTCAACCACTGCATGATTGATGTTGGTGAATATCTTGAATTCATCAGAGCAACGCACGTCATAGCCATAACTCGATGTGCCGTAGGAAATAATACGGCCGGCATCCGAGTCGCGCACTTGTTCTGATTCAAACGGTTCGATCATGCCATGCTGCTGTGACATCTCTCGAATCCAGCGATCAGACTTTATAGCCATGTGAATCTATACTCAGGTTGACTGAATAACAATGTTTGGAAACTTGGCGCTGTAATCCTTGGCACGACCTGCAAGTGATGCTGCAGCTTTTCGGGCAATATCTCTATAACTTTCAGCAATTGCACCTTCCGGATCACTAACCACGGATGGCTTACCACCATCAACCTGAATACGAATGGAAATATCGAGTGGCACAGACCCTAGCAGTTTGATGTCATAGTCCTTGGCCATAGTCTCTCCGCCACCCTGCCCGAAGATATGTTCTTCGTGGCCGCACTGACTGCATATATGGGTGCTCATGTTCTCGACAATACCCAGAATCGGCACTTCAACTTTTTCAAACATCTTCAGACCTTTACGAGCATCGAGCAAGGCAATGTCCTGTGGTGTCGTGACAATGATCGCACCACTGACCGGCACTTTTTGCGAAAGCGTCAGCTGCGTGTCACCGGTGCCTGGCGGCAGATCGATAACCAGGTAGTCAAGATCATCCCAGTTTGTGTCATTGAGCAATTGCTCAAGCGCCTGAGTCACCATTGGGCCGCGCCAGATCATCGGTGATTCTTCATCAATCAGGTAGCCGATCGACATCGTCTCGATACCGTAGTTGCACATCGGCTCAATGGATTTTCCGTCAGTGGATTCCGGCTTACCGGACAGACCAATCATGCGTGGCTGGCTCGGACCATAGATATCCGCGTCGAGCAGGCCCACCTTGGCACCCTCAGCTGATAATGCGAGCGCAAGATTAACTGATGTGGTCGATTTACCGACGCCACCTTTACCGGATGCAACGGCAATAATGTTCTTCACATTCTCCAGCCGCTTGACGCCGTGCTGCACCGAGTGCGGGGTGATCTTAATGCTGGCTTCAACGTACATCTCAGTCACACCATCGACCGATTTGGCAAGATCAGTCAGCTCGTCCACCAGCTCCGGCAGATAGCCCTGACACGGGTAGCCCATTTGCAGTTTTACAGAAACCTCACCACCGTCGACCAGCACCTCACGCACTACTTTATCGGCACCCAGGGTACGCCCGGTATATTTATCAGTGTGCGCGGACAGCACTTTTTCGACCGCCGCTTTGTCTACGTTCGCCACATCAGGACCCTCAGATACAGTATCAATGTGGCAATGATACACGGTAGCAGGTACCTGCGCGGCAGAACGACGCTCTCGATTCACAAATTTCTTGTGAGCATCTGCCGCATGCCTTCTGAATCATCCGCAGCTGGACCCGTCACCACTGAACCAAATACGCAAAGCGCTTATACTTGTACATCTTCCCGATCTTTGCCTATTCGGCCACGCTCATGACAGCATCAGACAAACGCGACATCCTCGTCACCAGTGCCCTGCCTTACGCGAACGGCTCGATCCATATCGGCCATATGGTTGAGTACATTCAGACCGATATCTGGACCCGCTTTCAAAGACTACGCGGCCACAAGGTCACCTGGGTCTGGGCCGATGATGCACACGGTACGCCGATCATGATGAGCGCCAAAAACAACAACACAACACCGGAAACACTGATCGCAGAAATGAAACAGGAGCACGAGAAGGACTTCGTCGATTTTCAGCTCAGCTTTGACAACTTCCACACCACTCATTCAGATGAGAATAAACAATGTGTAGAGACGATCTACAATCGTCTTTATAAAGGTGGACATATTGCAGTCCGGACTATCGAACAACTGTTCGACCCCGAAGCATCTATGTTTCTACCGGATCGATTCGTCACCGGCACCTGCCCGAAATGTAAAACGGAAGATCAGTACGGCGATGCCTGCGAAAGTTGCGGCACCACCTACGATGCAACAGAATTGTTAAACCCGAAGTCAGTGGTGTCTGGTGCAATACCGGTCACTAAAAATTCAGAGCAATACTTTTTCAAAATAGAAAACTTCGATGCAATGCTTCGCGACTGGACCAGCGGCGAGCATATACAACCGGAGATGCGCAATAAAATCCAGGAGTGGTTTGAAGGCGGATTAAAAGACTGGGACATCTCCCGTAACGAACCTTACTGGGGCTTTGAAATTCCAAACGCACCGGGTAAGTACTTTTATGTCTGGATGGATGCACCGATTGGTTATATGGCAAGTCATCTTAACCTGCTCAATGGCGACACAGACGCATTGGAGAAATACTGGGGTAAAGATTCAACCGCAGAGCTGGTGCATTTTATCGGAATAGATATCGCGCGCTTTCACACTTTATGCTGGCCGGCAATGCTTGAAGGTGCAGGTTTCAGAAAACCAACCGCTGTCCATTGCCATGGTTTTCTAATGGTAGACGGCGCTAAAATGTCAAAGTCACGCGGCACCTTTATAAAAGCACGAACTTACCTTGATCATCTGCAGCCGGACTACCTGCGTTACTACTATGCTGCCAAACTTAATCATAAGGTAGAGAACCTGGATCTAAATCTGGAGGATTTTGTTGCACGTGTGAATTCTGATCTTGTTGGCAAGATCGTTAATATAGCCAGCCGCTGTGCCGGTTTTATTTATAAGAATTTTGATGCAACTCTTGCTGAAAAGCTTCCAGACAATACACTTTTTCAGGAATCTAAAGATGCCGCACCTTCAATTGCAAATGCTTTTGAAGGACGTGAGTACAGTCGCGCAATCAGAGAGATAATTGAACAGGCAGACAAAGCCAATCAATTTATCGCAGACAAAGAACCGTGGGCACTGATAAAAAAGCAAGATCAACAACAGGAAGTACAGGAGATCTGCACGCTCGGTATTAATCTGTTTAAAAACCTGGTGATCTACCTCAAGCCGGTTGTACCAGATATTGCGAAACAAACAGAAGCATTTTTAAATCACAATGAATTCAAGTGGAGTGATCTTGAAACACCACTGCTTAATCACAAGATCAATAAATTCAAGCCAATGATCACAAGACTTGAATCAAAATCTATTGATGCAATTGTTGAAGCATCCAAAGAAGATCTGAAAGCGTCCAATGTTGCGGCAGGCCCCGTTGCCAGCCAGGTTGCTGGCCAAGCTGCTGGCCAGGCTACAGGCCCATTGGCCGACGACCCGATAAGCGACGAAATAACCTTTGATGACTTCGCTAAAGTTGACCTTCGAGTCGCTACGATCATTGCAGCAGATCATGTGGACGGTGCAGACAAACTATTGCAGTTAACTCTGGACCTCGGCGGTGAGCAACGCAATGTATTTGCAGGTATCAAGTCAGCTTACGACCCAGCAAAACTGATTGGCAGACAAACAGTAATGGTTGCGAACCTGGCACCACGAAAGATGCGTTTCGGCATGTCTGAAGGGATGGTGCTCGCCGCAGGTCCGGGTGGCTCAGATCTTTTCGTCCTAACTCCGGATGATGGCGCTCAAGCTGGAATGCGGGTTAAGTAAACTGTGCAGGAAATTCTGCTGATACTGGCCGGTACTATTCTGGTCAATAATTTTGTACTGGTGAATTTTCTCGGCCTTTGCCCGTTTATGGGCGTATCACGCAAGCTCGACACAGCCCTGTGCATGGGGTTGGCAACGACATTTGTGTTAACCCTTGCCTCAGTTTGCAGTTATTCATTTAATTTGTGGGTATTGGAGCCTCTGGACCTTGAATACTTGAGGCTGATTTCGTTCATAGTAATTATTGCAGGGCTTGTTCAGCTAACAGAATTATTCATCAGAAAAACAAGCCCGCTTTTACATAGCGTGCTGGGTATATTTCTACCACTTATAACCACCAACTGCGCGGTACTTGGGGTGGCGTTACTAAGCATTAGAACTAATACTTCATTTGTTAGCGCTGCGTTCTATGGCTTTGGCGCTTCACTGGGTTTCACCCTGGTGCTGATTTTATTTTCAGCGATGCGTGAACGTATCGATGCAGCTGATGTCCCCAAACCCTTTAAAGGCAGCGCCATTGCACTGATATGTGCTGGCTTTATGTCACTTGCCTTTATGGGTTTCAGCGGCATGAACTAATGACCGGTGTAATCGTCATCACTTTGCTGGCGCTGTTGCTTGGCATCGCCCTGGGTGCAGCCGCTGGCAGGTTACAGTCAGATGAAGAATCACTTGTAGATAAAATAGACCAACTTCTACCGCAAACCCAGTGTGCCCAGTGTGGGTTCCCGGGTTGTCGGCCTTATGCGGCAGCCATTGCCGATGAATCTGCAGAGATCAATCAATGCCCGCCCGGTGGCGAGTCTACTGTTACAGCACTTGCTGAGCTTTTAAACCGAAAAACTATACCGCTAAACCCTGAATTTGGCGTTGAATCTCCACCCATGGTTGCTGTTATAAGAGAGCATGAGTGCATTGGATGCACGCTATGCATTAAAGCCTGCCCGGTAGATGCTATTGTAGGTGCCGCGAAATTAATGCACACAGTCATAGAAGATCACTGCACCGGTTGTGAATTATGCGTTCCTCCTTGTCCGGTGGACTGTATCGATCTGGGACCTGCCTGATGTTGGGTATTCGAGAACATAAAAATCATCAGGTTCGTGGTGGATTACAAATAGATGCTCTGCCGTTTGATGATATCCAAGTTGCACCACTACCCTCTATAGCTCACATACCTATAGATAGTGCAGCAGAAATTACCGTCAGTGTTGGTGACGAAGTTCTAACAGGTCAACCGCTTACACATTTTTCCAATCACGCTGTCACAAGCCACGCATCAATTTCCGGCAAGATAATCAGAAGCGCCACTAACATTGTATCTATCGAGTCAGACAATCAGGACACAACCTATAGTCACGACCATCAGCAGTTCAAAAACAACTATAAGGCTTTCTTCAGATCGATGGGCCTTGTCGGCCTGGGTGGCGCTGCATTTCCGGTCGATAAAAAACTCAACTCACTGCAAGCGACAACACTGCTGGTAAATGCGGCAGAATGCGACCCTGCAATCTATTGCGACGAGGCGTTGATGCAGGAGCGACCTAAAGAAATTATTGAAGGCATTCGAATAGCAATTGAAGCCATTGGTGCCAGCCAATGCATTATCGGTATTGAGGACAACAAAACAAAAGCTATTCAACAGATGGAGCGGAATTTACCGAATCATATAAAAATGATCCGTGTACCCGCCATCTACCCGAGTGGAGCCGAGAAAACCCTACAGCGACTCTGCAACGGAAAAACCGGTTCGCTAAAAGATAACGAGACTATTTGTTTTAATATCGCCACCTGTTATTCGATGTACCAATCGGTCAAAAAATCAAAACCTCTTATCTCTCGCATTGTCACCATAGTTGAGAAGAATGCCACAAGGAATCTTGAAGTACGTATTGGCACACCTCTGACTGAACTGCAGATCGCACACAATATACAAACACCTTACTCAATAATCTGCGGTGGTCGGATGATGGGATGGACTGTCAATCGGGATTATTGTGTCGAGAAGCGCACCAACAGTATTTTAATAAACACAGAGGTTCAAAAAGATGCAAGGCCGTGCATCCGATGTGGTGCTTGTGAGGACGTCTGTCCTGAGAACTTATTGCCACAACACCTGTTCTGGCATGCATCAACACCAGACACATCAAAGCTGCAGGATCTAAAGCTTGATCAGTGCATTGAATGTGGATGCTGTGATGCGGTTTGCCCGAGCCATATTCCACTGGCGGGCTTATTCAACGACGCCAAACTGCTAATACAGCAGGAGAAAACAGAGCAACACAAAGCAGCACTTGCAAAAATCAGATATGAGAAACATCTTGCAAGGCAAAAAGAAAAATCCGTCAGGCAGCGCAAACAGCTCGACACAAAAACAGAAACTCTTAAAATAGCAAGTGCTTCTGAAGATGCAAAAAAGGCTTTGATTGCAAAAGCCCTGCAGCGTCAGAAAAGCCGGCAACACCAGAAAAACAAGGACTTGTCTGAATCAAATAAAAAACCCGGTCAGGAATCGCCGCGGTGAACAGAATTTCCAGCACGCCCGCTTCCGTTTCTGAAACAATGAAACTTGTGTTGTTGGCCCTGATTCCCGGAACACTGGTATTCATCCATCAGAACGGCTGGGGTGCTGTGATCAACATTGTCCTGGCAATTTTCAGCGCATTGGTATTCGAGGCTACCGCACTTGCACTTCGCAAACGATCTGTCATAGCAACACTGTCTGACTATTCTGCCGCTGTTACGGCACTGCTAATTGCTTTATGTCTGCCACCACTCATTCCCTGGTGGATAACGGTACTCGCTACCGGCTTTGCGATACTTCTGGCTAAACATGCATTTGGCGGTATCGGTAACAACCTGTTCAACCCGGCCATGGTCGGTTATGCCATCATTTTAATAAGCTTCCCCGCAGAACTGAGTCTTTGGTTGCAACAACCAGCTATGTCCTCAGTATCGTTGGCAGAGTCAATCAATGCTGTATTCAACGGCGGACTGATAGTTATCCCGAATTGGGATGCACTAACCGGTGCAACAGCTTTGGATCAACACAGAACACTAGTATTACAAAATAGCCCACTAGCAGATATAAAACTACAAACAAGCGGTTATTTCGGTGCGATCCAGAGCGAGTGGATTAACCTGACCTACCTGATCGGTGGTTTATGGATGCTTTATAAGCGCGTCATCAACTGGCACATACCATTGAGCTTTCTGGGTGCTTTACTACTTACCATGCTGTTGCATAAATCTTTTAGCTCTACACCATTGTCCATACAGGTCAATCTGTTTGGCGGCGCTACCATGCTGTGTGCTTTCTTTATCAGCACAGACCCGGTATCAGCAGCGACAAGCGCCCGGGGACGCATTATTTATGGTGCATTGACAGGATTTCTGGTTTACCTGATACGAGCCTACGGGTCATATCCGGATAGCATAGCGTTCGCTGTACTTCTGGCTAATTGCACAGTGCCCGCCATCGACCGAATGGATATTTGGTTAGGCCGAGCTGACGATCAGGCCAATGAAAAGTAACCCACTCTTGCCTAATAAGCGTGGGTTCAATAAACAGGGGCCCAGCAAGTATGGGCCCAACAAACACGGCTTGATACTCGGCTGCTTCGCACTGGTAGTAACGCTGGCTCTGGCAATCACACAGTGCGTGACACAGGAGCGCATCGATAGCAATGAAAAGCGACGAGTTCAAAACACATTAGCAGAAGTTCTGCCCGCACTGTCTTATGATCATCCGCTGGAAGATAATTCTCTTCAGATTTTTGACCCAATAGCCAACAAAAACCGCACTTGCTACATTGCAAACCTGGATGGCAAACCGGTAGCCGCGGTGCTTAGGGCTGTTGCCACGGACGGTTACTCTGGAAACATAGAAATGCTTGTTGGCATTACGATTGATGGCACCGTCAGCGGAGTGCGTGTAACCAAACACATTGAAACGCCCGGACTAGGTGATGCAATTGAATCACAGCGCTCGGACTGGATCAAAGGCTTTAACGGCACTAACTTGACTGCACCGGTAGAGTCTCAGTGGACTGTTAAAAAACAGGGAGGTGAGTTTGATCAATTTACCGGTGCTACTATCACACCACGTGCGGTGGTAAATGAAGTCAAAAACACACTGGTATTTTTCGAATCCGTAAAGTCACAGCTCTTTAATCATGAATGATACCGTTGACCAACTAAGCAACCCGCCAACAGATGCCCCTGATAACAGGCAACGCAGCAACTGGAGGACATTACTGGGTGAGGGTTTATGGCACAACAATCCGGCAATAGTACAACTGCTTGGACTGTGCCCGCTTTTGGCGGTCAGTAATACGACTATCAACGGACTCAGCCTTGGTATTGCTACCGCTTTTACTGTTGTGTTATCTAATGTTTTAGTATCCGCAACAAGGCGCTTTATACTGCCGGAGATAAGAATACCAATCTATGTGATCATAATCAGCGGCATTGTAACAATGATCGGATTATTAATGAATGCATTCGCCCACGATATGTTTCTGCGCCTGGGGATATTTATTCCACTGATTATTACTAACTGCGCTATTCTTGCTCGCGCAGAAGCCTTTGCATCAAGAAATCCGGTAATTGAATCAGCTATCGATGGAATTGCAACAGGAGCAGGCTTTGCAGCAGTGCTTATTGCATTGGGTGCTATAAGAGAATTAATTGGCCACGGAACACTTCTGGCTGATGCACATCTTTTGTTCGGAACGTCACCACTGCCGCCACTGATTGATTTCGGTGAACACTATCGAGGTTTGCTAGTCGCTATCCTGCCACCTGGAGCATTTGTATTATTCGGGCTGTTACTTGTAGCCAGGAATCTCTGCATGTCGGAAAAGACAAAACCATGATTTTTTCACAAGATCGCACCAAGTTGCGTCAGCAATATCTTAACGTCTGGCAGAAAGCCAACAAACGCGAGGCCCTCGAACCACTGGAAGAACTGATTGCAGATGTTATTCGTGATCATCCTGAATACCATCCATTACTTTCCAATGAAGATGCTGCAATAAGCTCTGAGTTTTATCCGGAACACGGTACGACCAATCCTTTTCTTCATATGGGTATGCACATCGCACTTCGCGAACAGGTAGCAACGGACCGACCGGCAGGAATCGCAGATTTAACGCGCAAACTATTGCTGAGATACCGCGACAGCCACGAAATGGAACATCAAATGATGGAACCACTCGGCAAAGTGCTGTGGCAAGCGCAGCGAGACCAGACTGAGCCTGATCAACAGGAATACATGGAACTACTCCGATCTCTGGTAAAAACTCGCAGCTAACATTTAGTTACGCGTAGTGCTTACGTCTCTTTCATAAAATCGACGCATCACCAACGGCAGCACATACATCGGTAACTGCCAGACACCAAGATAAATATAAAAATCTTTCCCGAGAGACGGCCCGGCTATAGCAGCAACTATCCCCATATTCCGATAGGCACACAACAGCGCACCAGTAGTGGCGCTACGTGCACCAAGAAAATACAACGCTGCGACTGTAATCAATTGCACAGAAATACTGGTGCCAAAGGCCAGCAGTAAATACGATAAAAGCCGCGAAGTATCATTTAGCAACATTACACCGACACCATCCATTACTGACAGGCCAAAAAAGACCAGCAGCACCAGGCTTACCGACGGCATTATCCGCTGCAATTCCTGATCTGCCTCGATGCTTATTACTTTGCGTATAAGCCAGGCACACAGAATTGGTAAAAGTATAAAAACAAGAATCCGCAAGCCATAGCTGTACAGATCAATACTAACCTCGGCCCCTGTCATCAACTTCAGAAATATATATAAGGGCAGTGGCATCAAAACAGCGCCAGCCAAACCTACAACAAGCGACAAGGCACTATTCAGATTAAACAGTCGACATAGGGCAGTGGTCGCAGTAATAGAAGCTGTGCACATTGAAACTACCGCAAAAAGGTGCAACTGCTGCGACAAAAATGGCTTTAAGAAAAAATAAAAAATCAACGGCAGTAAAACCAGTTGCCAGCACAACACAAACCATACAGCTCTATCTTTAAGGGTTACTTGCGCGGCATCCCTAAAACTCACCTGCAATACAGAAGTAAGAAACAACAAAAATATGATTGGCAACAGGAATGGTTTAAATACTGCAGATACAGGCGGATACACGATGCCGATAAATATCGATAACGCCAATAAAACCAGTTGCCAGCCCCTACTCAATGATTACAGCCATAATAATCCACACAGGCACCAGGCCACATTTAGCTCCGGGTTTCAGATAGACCTGGGGTTTCAGATAGACCCTGGATTTAAGATAAATCAGGGCAGTACAACTTTAGACTGACGCCAGCACCGATCTAATACTTCGGCACTTGTATCTATCATTTCTGCACCGTCAGCACGAATCGATTTTTCAACATACTCAAAGCGCGCTTCGAACTTTGCTGTTGCCTTTTTAAGAGCAAGTTCCGGATCGACTTTCATATGTCTCGCCACGTTAGATACAGAGAAAAGCAAATCACCGAGTTCATCTTCTATTGCAGCAGTATCACCACTTGCCGCCGCCTGATACAACTCATTGAGTTCTTCATCAAGCTTATCCAGTACCGGAGTTAACTCATCCCAATCAAAGCCGACTCGTGCAGCCCGCTTCTGAATTTTTTCAGCTCGTGTCAAAGCCGGCAGTGCAAGTGCTACACCACCCAAAGATGATAAGGGCTCAGCTGATTTTTCTTCGCGTTCCAGTTGTTTAAGGGATTCCCAATGAGCTTTCTGCTGCTCTACTGTTTCAAAAGTAGTATCGCCAAATACGTGTGGATGACGATCAATCATTTTTTCAGCGATGCTTTGCGCTACATCTTCAAACTCAAACAGGTTCTGATCTTTGGCCATCTGCGCATGAAACACTACCTGCAACAGAAGATCCCCTAATTCCTCACGCAGGGACTGCATATCGCCGCGATCAATCGCATCGGCAACTTCATAGGCTTCTTCAATGGTGTATGGCGAGATGGTTTCGAACGACTGTTCAATATCCCACGGGCAACCGGTGTCAGGGTCACGCAGTTTAGCCATTACATCAAGCAAATTGCTCATGTTTGGCAAAGGGGAGTTTTCAGTGGTCATATTTGCCACTATCCAGACTGTGCAGATTGGCTAGTTTACCGCGCAAGCCTGCTCAGAATACAACGAATTGCAGAAATTTGGTTTTCATAGGTCCGGCGTAGCCGGACCAGAACATATTAGTCCAGCTTAGAACTGGAGCCTGATACCCAGATGCACATTATCGTCGAGCTCAAGTGTCACATGGGAGTCATCCTCTACTTCCAGCAATCGATAGCCGAGAAATGCCTGCGCCGCAGGGACAATCTCGAGGCTGATCCGAGCGGCGATCTCAAGCAGAGAATCAGTATCACCAAAGGTCGTTATACCTGGTGTGAAAAAAGCCTCAATCTTGAGGTCAATCGGATTATATCTGGCAGGATTTTGTATCTTTATGCCACCACCAACTGCAAGGGCTCCAACGTCTGTATCATTTTGCTTGACCTGCCCTGCATATGCCTTAACGCCAAACTCAAGCTGATAAGGAACACGGGTGTTTGTTTGCGTACCAACAGCAATTAGTTTGGCGTGACCAACTACATCGTCGAGTTCGTTATAGAACACCCCGAGTGAAAGTAGCCCGGTTGACTCCAACTGACCACCTCGAGCGCCACGAGTGAATTTGCGTACCGGAGATAGATATTCAATATTGGCGGTTTCGTTACTTAATGATAGATCCAGACCCGAAGCACGGGTACTGGTCGAAAGCAACAAACCCAAAACAATGACTGGTAGTAATGTGCGCATGGCATTTCCGTCGTTTTAAATACTTGTCTGCCTGATCATCATTTTCCATGACCAAGGGCTTCAAAGAATGCGGTTACGAGTGTGAGCGGTGGCGATACTTCTGCCTAAGAGTTGTATCGTACCGGACACAACGTAAAACTGAAACGTCACACAATAGTAAACACCATACAATTCAGATAACCACAGCAGGAATTATCGCAACCGTGTTACAGGCTGGTAATTACCGGCATCATTACCTACGATTCCGCTGCTGAATAAACAACCTAACCTTTATTCAAAATGCACTTCGTGGGCAATCATCACATCATTAGAGAAAACAAACTTGCCAGACACTTTCGCACCATCAAGCACGCGCGGCAGCCAGATACGATCATCAGCCCACATTTCGCTGTAGGGTATCTCCGAACGCTTGAACCAGATCGGAACTGCTTCATCAGTTTCTGTCGGCTCGCCTTCAAATTCGGTGCTGACAAAAACATGCACATGAATTGAGTAGCCGTCAGTAAACTGAAACCTGAGTTCTCCACAGGGTGTTGTGTCCAGCACAGAGATGCAAAGCTCTTCACGCACCTCCCGCAAAGCACATTGGCGTGGCGTTTCGCCTTTCTCTAGCTTGCCACCGGGGCCGTTTATTTTCCCGGCCCCCAGACCTCTCTTCTTGCGAATCAGTAAGACTTCGTCTCCACGCAAGACAAAAAGCAAAGTGGCCGTGTCAGTTGCAACCCACGACTCATCAATCTGTTCAACCGTGAGAATCTTTGGCATCCCAATTTACCTCGCTACCGTTAGTGCTTTGTCTGCGGGCCAGGCAATGGCCCGGGGGTTCGATCTGCACCACCTTGTCCGATCGCGTATATTTTACCTGTAATAAGACTGACCAACACGAATAACGGAAATTAAAGATTTGTACCCGTCAGCAGTGCAGTATCGGCAGTGCACGCTTGATGTGTTCAATTGCAGTAGGCACTATCCCCAATTAACAATCACAAGATAGCAAACATTATGTCAAGCGATGTTATTCAGTTTCTGCAACAGCGGCGTTCTGTAGTCACAAAGAAAATGCTGCCTGTTGCTCCAACAGATTCAGATCTTGAGCAAATTATTTCCTGTGGCTTGCGTGTACCAGATCACTCGAATGTACAACCCTGGAAACTTATTGTTATAAAGGATGATGCGCGCAAAAAATTTGACGAAGAGGTCATCTTGAAAGCCGCCGAAGCATCAAGCTCAGAAACACTCAGCGACACTGTGAAACAGCTTGAATCTCAAAGAATGCAGCGCAGTGGGGTCGTCATTGCAGTTCTTTGCAGCTTCGTTATTCCACACAAGATACCAGTCTGGGAACAACAGCTCTCAGCCGGTGCAGTCTGCTCTCATCTATTGATCGCTGCACAGTCACTTGACTACGCAGCACAGTGGATAACGGAATGGCCAGCATATAACCCGGATGTTATTTCGGCGCTTGGTGGTGACCCGACTTCAGACAGAATCGCAGGCTTCATACATATTGGTAAAAAGCAAAGCCAACCGGATGAACGCAAGCGTCCCATACATGACGAAAAAGTAAGCTACTGGCAGCAGTCTTAGCAGCCAATCTCCACGCATCCCCCGGAGATCAGGCACAGCAATGCCTTTCACTTAGTCATGGCCTCTGTTGTAATTCCTGGGATTACCTGTAGGTCATACTCGGGACAGCTACGTAGCGGGTTAAAATTTGTGTCCTAAGCTCTCTCTCGAACACATCAGAACCGATCTCTGGCGATCCGTCGGTAATCGGTAACTCTTTAGCAGAGCAACAGGTAACGAGAGAATGAAACACACTTTGCCTTTGACAATTATGGTCATTGCAATCGCTTCAGCCCTACCCTTAAAAGCGTCATACGCCAACAATCCGTTATGTCAGGATGCAGATAGTGACGCGGATGGCGATGGCTGGGGTTGGGAAAACTTCCAAACCTGCGTGGTGCCGAATAGTTCTGCAAGTGCAGCAAGTGCCAACGCTAATGCAAGCGCCGCTGCTAACTCTAATGGCACAGCCAATACCAATACCACCAGTAACAGTAACAGTAGCAGTAGCAGTAGCAGTAGCAGTAGCAGTAGCAACGTCACGACAACGCAGGTAGCACCATCCAAACACCCGGCCTGTACATCCGCCAATGTAGATCCGGATGGTGATGGCTGGGGATGGGAGAACAACGCGAGTTGCATAGTTACCGTCACAACGCAATCTGCAGCCACGCAAGTCCCGCTCGATACAACAACTAATCCGTTACCGACAGACCAGGTAGGGATAGACCAGGTGGCAATCGATAACCCACCGAGCGCCGAAAATCCGCCAGCTGATACATCACAAATTATCGACGGATTATATCTAGGTCGAGTGCCTGTTTGCTCCAGTCCTTCGTCTGACATTGATGGTGATGGCTGGGGCTTTGAATTCCACGATAGCTGCAAAGTAGTAGCGGGTTATGTCGCACCTGGCTCTATTCCCGATGTTGACCCAGTTGGCAACAGCGCCTATCAGGAAGTCGGTATCATCTACCAACAGGATTTTGATCTTTCCGCCACTGGCCTGTACCAGGGTGATCAACTAAACAACGATTGGCAGTCACCTCACTGGCATCTGGGTTTTGATCAAGGGCGAGTCAGCATTGTTGATGCTGGCGGCAGTCGCGGTAACGCTATGCAAGTCACTTATCCTGCAGGACGCTATGGCGCTGGTGGTGCCAGTGCATTCCTTTCTGACGTGCAGTTCGGCATGGGCCTACCTAAAACGTATGAAGAGCTCTATGTCGCCTACGACATTCGCTTCGCACAAGGTTTTAATTTTGTTAAAGGCGGCAAGCTACCGGGACTGTGCGGAGCGGATGTAACTCAGGCACCGAGCACCGGATGTAATACCGGCGGTGGTTACCCAACCGGCTATGACGGCTGGAGTGCCCGTGGCATGTGGCGTGAAGATGGTGCACTTGAAAACTATGTTTACCATGCTTCGCAACGCAACTACTACGGAGATGATGAGTTCTGGAATGTGAAAGCGATACCAGGTGTCTGGCATCGAGTTGTGCACAGGGTTGTCTTAAATACACCAGGCATTAAAAACGGAATTCTGGAAGCCTGGTTTGATGGCACCAAGGTACTTTCTTTGAAGAACCTAGAATTTCGCAAGACCAACAACATCGGCATCAACCTGTTCTACTTCAGCACTTTCTTCGGTGGCAACGATGCAAGCTGGGCACCGTCAACAGATCAGACGATGAATTTCGATAACTTCGTATTGTCTACTGATCGGATCAGATAGATATTCTCGTTGGGGAGTTCCTGTCGTTTAACCAGTGCCGTGCGAAACCCCGAATTGCCATTCTCCCTCCGGGAGAATACAAAGCGTTGTTTGCTTTGCAAGAGGGATTGATGCCTGGATATTACAGCGGCCTGCCTGCAACCATACCCTCCCCGGCCGCTACCGCGTCCGACCCTCCCAAAGGGGGCTCTTCGTCAATTATTGTGGGTAAATGCAGGCCTCATATCCAGTTTTCCGCAGTAGAAAAGAATACGGATTCTATAGTTTGCAAAGTCTCTAAATCCTCGTGCAGATGCTTTGATCGACTGAACTCGTCCATTAA
>CALIHW010000192.1 GCA_938020525.1 uncultured Granulosicoccaceae bacterium
ATTGAAGAAGTTCCAATCGCACAAGTCAGCGCTGCCGGTGGCAAATCATCATTAATCGGTCTTAAACACGCTTTTGAACTTTCGCAGTCAAATGCCATAGATGGTATTTGCTTTATGCCATTCAACAAAGAGAGCATGCACCTCGGTGGCAACAAATTCATGGATGAAATCGGTTTTGCCAGAGACTTCTTCGGCATTGATACAGCAGCCAGTGAATTCAATATCGCCCACGGTATGTGGAACGGCCGAGTAACCTCTCACGTTGCTATGAAAGATGTCCCTTCCCTCTTAAGTGAAGAACGAATCTGCCAATCCATTGAACTGGCGAACAGTACATTAAAGATGGCAGGCTACCAACGACCCCGCATAGTCGTTGCCGCCTACAACCCGCACGCCGGTGATAATGGTTTAATGGGCCGCGAGGAACTCGACATTATCCAGCCTGCAGTTAAAAGAATGCAGGAAAGACAGATGAACGTATCCGGCCCGTTTCCATCTGACACACTCTGGCTTAAAGTCAGAGACGGTGAGTATGATGTGGTGGTTACGATGTATCATGACCAGGGTCAGATCGCCATTAAACTACTTGGCTTTGATGAAGGAGTTTCTTTATTAGCGGGGTTGCCAATTCCGGTTACTACACCTGCACACGGCACCGCATTTGATATTGCCGGCAACAATGCGGCCAATCTTACCCCTGCGAAGAATGCATTTATGATGTGTTGCGATCTGGCTGAGGGATTATCGGAAACCGGAGGATGGTATCAATCAACCTGACTGAAAAATTTAAACCCACCGCGTTCTGGCATTTCTAGCATTCTCAGCTTACTCACTTGAAAGCGCTTGCTGAGATATCGAATTTTCTTTTATAAAATGTGAAGCCTCACTGCAAAATACATCGATCTATGACAAATTAGACCTACTGTGCACCTAAATCTGGCGCAATCTCTACCGCTATTAGGCTCGAATTGCAGATCTACCAAGGAGGGGCTGAGATGCATAAATCCCTGCGAAAACAATTAGTGCTCATAGCCTTTTTTGGCCCGCTCGGCCTACTCTACACCAACATTGTTGTTGCGCTAACGCTGGTATTTGCGACTTTATTTGCGATCTATTCTTCCGCCAGCTCAATGAATATCGGGCAACTTGCTCTTATTGGGGCAACTGCTTTGGTTATTTCCTTTGTATCTGGTATACACCTGGTTGACAAACACAATCGGAAGGCTACAAAAGAGTTCGAGCTTTCAAGCTATAGCGGCAGTTTAAGCTACAAGACGATCGGTAACGCACCTCCTGACTACCACGCTGCACTAAGCAAATTCAGACGCAAAAAAGCGATTAAAAATATACTGGCACTCTGCCTCGCAGCCCTTTGCATTACCTACAGTGCATTGATCATAAAACCACACATTATTTTTGAAACGGAATTAGCACACACTACCGCAGAAGAAACCACTGCGCACACTGTGCACACTACCACCGGCACGGTGCAACCCTTACGTGCAGATTTAACTCCCAGCTGGAGTCATATGCTACAGAACGAAACCTTTACCAGTAGTTTAAAAGCGATGGAATACCCAAATAGTGAAATTCCTTATCTTCCAGAACTGCAAATCAGCTGCCGCGAAAGCATGCACACCATAAGCTTCAGTGTGAAAGAGATCCTCGGCACTGAAAGTACGCCCATCTCAATTATTCTCGACGACAACCTCACTTCTGAAGAGAACTGGACACTGGGCCCGAGCTACCAGGTCGCTGACTACAAATTATCTACTCAGCTATTGAATCAGCTGAAGTCAGCAGCGTATATATCACTACTTTATAAACCATTTGGGCAAGATCACGAGAAAACAGCTCGGTTTAATTTTACCGATGGTGTTGAAGCGATAAATACTTTTGAACACAGATGCGGTCAGCTGCATGCAATCGACTCTGTCGATGCTCAGGTAGCACACGCGAATGATATTGTTCGGTGAAGGCACCGAATCAATCAAGATAGTCAGACCACACATATATTCGTAGGTCGGTTGTTTATAATTTTAGGGGAAAGTTTCAACCAGACATTGGCCGATACCCAAGCGCTTCTGATCGTGCCGCAAAGTAACTAAAATAGCCTCCTGGTCAGTCGCCAACGTGCATACATGACTTTTGGCCATGGGTTATCATTCCCGATTCTGATTCCCTCGAATACACTTTAGTCAATGAATTCAAAAGCTTCAGCCACATCCAAACCAGTAATACAGGTACAGGATGTTTGGAAAATATTCGGTGATCGCGCAAAAGAAGCGCTGGCCGCCATTCGCGAAAACAATCTCAGTAAAGCCGAGGTGCTAGAAAAATTCGAGGCAGTAGTCGGTGTTCGTGAAGTGTCCTTCGACGTACACGAAAGCGAAATTTTTTGCATCATGGGTTTGTCAGGCTCCGGCAAGTCCACCCTGGTACGCCACATCAACCGATTGATCGAACCGACCCACGGAGACATACTGGTCGGTGGCGACAGCGTCGGGCAGCTAAACGCCAAGCAACTGCGCTTGTTGCGCGCTGATCGCATCGGCATGGTATTTCAAAACATGGCTTTGCTGCCACATCGCACAGTTCGGGATAACATTGCCTTCGCACTTGAGCTACGCAATGTTGACACCTACACCCGGATGCAACTGGCAGACAAAGTGATCGACACGGTCAGTTTGCAAGGCTACGGCGATCGCATGCCTTCAGAACTCTCGGGTGGTATGCAGCAACGTGTTGGATTAGCGCGAGCACTCGCAGCTGACCCCGAAATTCTGTTAATGGATGAACCATTTTCTGCACTTGATCCGCTAATCAGGCGCGGCCTTCAAGATGAGTTTTTGGAGCTTTCAAAAGTCATGGGGAAAACGACTTTGTTTATTACCCACGATCTGGATGAAGCGATTCGTATGGGGACACGTATCGCGATTATGAAAGACGGTATCATTGTTCAAATCGGCACACCGGAAGATATCGTCACAGCACCGGCCGATGACTATGTTGCAGACTTTGTAAAAGGTATATCTCGATTGAAGCTGGTATTTGCCCACACGGTTATGCAACCGGTTGGTGAGTATCAACAGCGGGGCGGCCTAACAGATAACAATGAACAGTGGCCGTCAGCCCACCCAGAGGCCGATCTCGATTCTTTAATCAGTCTTGCAGTAGACACAGATCAGCCGATTGCCATACGTGAAGACAATAACCTGGTAGGCGTTGTCACTAAAGATGCACTGTTACGCGGCATACAGGGGGAAAGCTAATGAGTTCAGCCGAATCACAAACCAATGAGTCTCTGGCAGATGTCGCCGCGGCACAGCAACACGCTCAAGAATCCGGTATGGCAGACCGTGAAATCAAGCAGGCGTTTGAAAACTTCGCAGAAGCAAACCCTGAATACTACTCACGTACTTTCTTAAAAATACAACAAGATAAACTCTCGGCACTGCACTTAAACCTTTCAGCCATGATCGGTGGCTTTGTCTGGGCTGCACTTCGTGGCAACTGGATGATGTTCTGGATCGGCTTCATTTTAGACATGATGGCAGCTGCAAATCTCGGGCTTTTTTACCGCTATACAGTCGCCAAAGCAGCAGCCATTGAGGCTGAAAAAGCATTTCTGGTTGAGCGCTTCAGCAGCTGGACGATCAAACATCTGATCGCTGCAGTGGTTATTTTTATCATCGGTCGGCTGATCATCGGATGGATGGCGGATCGCTCATACTATAAACAATACAGTGCGTGGAGGATTAACTCTGCAGTAAATTCCGGTGTCAGTAAAAAACGCTGGATCATTGCTGGGCTGATTGTCACCCTGGTGGCACCACTCACCTTATACCGCTCAACACAGGATGCGCCAGATCAGCGTGCGTGCATTAAGCAGGTTCGAGCGGTACAGGATGGCAAACAAGTTTCTTTTAAAGACCGCTTTGATTGCGCCACCATTTCAGAAGTCCCGACGCTTACCTGGCTAAAGCGACCCGATAAACTACAGTTTGTGCGCAATGACGACGGCACGCGAACCGAACAGTGGACTCCATCCACTGCCAAACGCCCGGTCAATGTAAATACCTGGTTGTCCGAAAAAATTGATCAGAGTATCGATCGCGCCAAGGCGCATTATGGCCATGTGTTCGATGGCATTACCAAAGTACTCAGAACATTGCTCAACGCTATTGAAGCGGTGTTTGTCGGCACACCATGGCCTGTCACAGCGGGAATATTTTTATTAATTTCCTACCATTTTGCAGGGCCAAAGATCACTGTGTTTACCGCGACTACGCTGGTGTATCTTGGTTACTTTGGTTTTTGGCAAACCGCCATGAGTACAGTCTCTATTGTTATCGCCTCAACTATCATTTGTATTGTAGTCGGCCTGCCGCTTGGTGTCTGGGTCGGTAAATCGAGACACGGATCAGCCATCGTCACACCGATACTCGATGTCATGCAAACCATTCCATCGTTTGTCTACCTGTTGCCTGCGGTGGCATTTTTCTCTATCGGTAAACCACCGGGTATATTAGCCACGGTGATTTTTGCCATGCCACCGATGGTGCGACTAACCGCACTTGGCATTAAACAGGTTCCCGAATCCACCAAAGAGGCGGCACTGGCCTTTGGTGCCAGTCCGCGCCAACTGTTAACCCGGGTAGAGTTGCCACTGGCCACACCATCGATTATGGCTGGCGTTAATCAGGTGGTCATGATGAGTCTGTCAATGGCGGTGATTGCCGCCATTATCGGCGCCGGCGGGTTGGGATTTATTGTGGTAGATGCACTCGGCCAAAGCCAGGTCGGGCGCGGTATGCTTGCCGGAATTGCGATCGCGCTAATTGCAATGGTGATCGATCGTATAGTACAAAGGGCTAATCGTAGTGAGCAATGACACAGTAATCGGCAAATTCTCACCGCGTGAATTACATTTTTTAATCCAACGAGGACAAAATAGATGTTAAAAAAGAATCTCCTGGCTGCAGCACTGATCCTTTCAGCGAGCACCGCCCAGGCACAAGAAAAGGTTGCCATATCCGACCTGAGCTGGACCGGCGCCAAAGCGATCGGTCATGTACTCGCCGCGGTAATCAACGGCCCGCTCGGTTCTGAAGCTGAAGTAATCGACGGCATGTCTCAACAAGCCATCATCGCTGAAGGAATGGACAAGGGCGACGGTTCCGTTGATGTCTACACTGATATGTGGATGCCAAACCAGCAGGCGATCTGGGACAAATACATCGAAGGTTCTAAATCCGTTGCTGCCAACGAGCCGTATCAGGGTACTCAGATGATGTACGTTCCTGCTTACATGGCAGAAAAAGGTGTGGAATCTTTTGAAGATCTTGCCAAACCTGAAGTCGCCGCCATGTTCGACAAAGATGGCAACGGCAAAGGCGAATACTGGGCCGGTGCTGCTGACTGGAAATCAACCAAGATGTGGCAGGTGAAGTTTAAGAGCTACGAGTTAGGCGAACTCTGGGAGCCTGAAATTGTTCCTCAGGATACTTTCTTAGCACAGCTCAAAGGTGCAATCGCCGGGGAAGAGCCTATTTTGTTTTACTACTGGACTCCTGAGTGGATTCACGCCGCTTACGATCTTTCACCAGTAACAGGTGAAGCTCCAAGAACCGACGGTTGCGAAGACCTCGCCCTCGATCAGGAAGACTGGCTGGAAGTCTCTACATTCAACTGCGAGAACAAAGACGCTTCAATCTACGTCGCGTATTCAAGGTCACTCGAAGATCGCAACCCAGCAGCTGCCAAATTCCTGTCTCAAGTGAAACTCGACCCATCTGTTGTCAATCAGTGGATTCTGAATATTGGCCGTGACGGTGAAGATCCACAGGATGTTGCTGAAGCATGGGTAGAAGAGAATGCCGATGTTGTTAAGGGATGGATTGAGTAAGTTATTTTTGCTTGATTCTCTTTTGATTTAAGGTATCAGGGCGCCGTTAGAAACAACGGCGCCCTTTTTGTTTGTTGCTTCGTTTACTAATTGGCTGGACAGGTGTATGAATGTCATTACCAAGGAAATGTATCGACCTGATTAACTGATGCTGCCATATTTCGTAGGGGGGGATAAGCTTGCGCATCCACCAAACTGCCACAACGACCTCTAGAAAACTAACCACGAACTAAACCGCCACTTGACTTGGTAATTACATATCTGCCGTGCTGCGCCTGCAGGCTGCACGTATCTTCAATAAGCTGCCTAATCTACTGGTATATATCTCCGGCCGCTACTCTCACACTCAACCTTGTCTGCAAGTTTAAGCTTATCCATCCTTTCTTTACCCACACTCGACTCATCCTCATAATAGTACTCACTCAAAACAGCACTCTTACAAA
>CALIHW010000193.1 GCA_938020525.1 uncultured Granulosicoccaceae bacterium
GAGATGGTGATGCCGGGAGACAATATCAAGCTAGATGTAGAGCTGATAGCCCCAATCGCGATGGAAGAAGGTCTTCGATTTGCGATCCGCGAAGGTGGCCGAACTGTCGGCGCCGGCGTTGTCTCAAAGATACACGCATAATCGTTCATCACTGAACATTCTAGAGTCTGGAGTCGGCTTGCCAGTATTTGGAGCATAAGACTCACAGACCATCTATAATGGAAAGCTGTGCGAGCGGAGGCGAATATCGTCTCCGCTCTTTTGCGTTAAAAAGTAAGGGCTTGCAAAAGCGAGCCAATGACACAAGTTTAGGCCAGTAGCTCAATTGGTAGAGCAGCGGTTTCCAAAACCGCAGGTCGGGGGTTCGAGTCCCTCCTGGCCTGCCAGTTTCAACGAGGTTGAAAGTGGCGGGGTGATAAACAATGGCCTTTGGGCCCGGCGACGGAATTTAATGGTGGCAAAAGCAGAGATTATTGATAGCCCTGCGGATCGGATGAAGCTGATCGGCGCTGCCGCGCTTGTGGTTGGCGGGCTGATACTGTTTTACTTGTTTGGCGAGTTCTCGTTTCTTTATCGAGTGCTGGCTTTTCTAGTAGTTCTGGGGATTGCTGCATTCTTGTTTTTGCAGACTGGCCGCGGCGTGCGAGCTGTTAGTTTTTTCAAAGACTCAAGAACCGAAGTAAGAAAAGTAGTCTGGCCGACTCGAGCGGAGACTATTCAACTGACTATTACAGTCATGATTATTGTATTTCTTGTCGGTCTCTTCTTGTGGCTGCTCGATATGATGCTCGGCGGAGCGTTTCGTATGATCACCGGTGCTTAAGGGTTAGATTATGAACGAAACAGAAGAGAACAAGTCGCCCGAGCAGTCTGAGGCGGATCAGCCAGAAACTGAAAAGCCTGAAGCTGAACAGCCTGAAACTGAAAAGCCTGAGCAGGCACCGGAGGCTGGACAGGTAAATGAGCCGTCGCCAGACGATACTGCAGACACCGCTGATGCTGCTGTGGAAACAGCGGAAGCAGATGCTCCTAAAGAAGACAGCAAGGCAGAAGAAAAAGAAGAATCACCAGAGAAGGCAAAGCCAGCCCGTACAAAGCAGCCGTCAATGATGGATGAGCCGCTTAACATCAGTGAAGACAAACAATGGTATGTGGTGCAGGCGTTTTCGGGTTATGAAGCATCTGTAAAGCGATCGCTGCTCGAACGTATAGAGCGTGCGGGCTTAGGTAAAGAGTTTGGTGAGATTCTCGTGCCGACCGAAGAGGTGGTCGAGATTCGCGGTGGTCAGAAGCGACGTTCCGAGCGAAAGTTTTTTCCGGGCTATGTTCTGGTGCAGATGGACCTCAACGATGAAACCTGGCACCTGGTTAAGAATGTGCCAAGAGTTTTAGGTTTTATTGGTGGTACAGCAGATCGGCCTGCGCCGATTACTGCGAAAGAGGCGGATGCCATTCTGCAGCGTGTGCAGGACGGTGTTGATAAGCCGAAGCCGAAGGTCTTGTTTGATGTGGGTGAAGTGGTTCGGGTTACGGACGGACCATTCAACGACTTCAACGGTGTTGTTGAAGAAGTGAACTTTGAGAAAAATAAATTACTGGTCGCAGTGCAGATCTTTGGTCGTTCCACGCCAGTAGAGCTTGAATTCAGTCAGGTTGAAAAGGCCTGATAACAATACGGTTGTAATTTTTTTTAACGGTCCAATTTCGGGGAGCTTATTTAATTTAAGCGTCTGCACCCGAGGGAGATAATAATGGCCAGAAAAGTTGATGCTTTTATAAAGCTTCAAGTGCCCGCAGGGCAAGCTAACCCGAGTCCACCAGTTGGTCCCGCGCTGGGTCAGCACGGTGTAAATATCATGGAATTCTGTAAGGCGTTCAATGCTGCAACTCAGCAGCTTGAGCAAGGTGCTCCAGTACCTGTAACGATCACTGTTTATAACGATCGTTCCTTCTCTTATGAGATGAAGACCCCTCCGGCGTCTTATCTTTTAAAGAAGGCGGCAGGTCTGCAAAAGGGCAGTGGTGAACCAAACACTAGAAAAGTAGGCAAAGTTACTCGTGCCCAACTTGAAGAAATTGCGAAAACCAAAGACGCTGATTTAACAGCAGCTGACCTGGATGCTGCTGTAAGAACAATTGCTGGTAGTGCCCGTAGTATGGGCCTTGAAGTGGAGGGTTTATAAGATGGCTAAGCTTTCCAAGCGCGCCAAGATGATCAAAGAAAAGATTGATCCGGCCAAAGTATACGAAGCTAACGAAGCGTTCGCACTGTTGAAGGAAGTTTCATCAGTTAAGTTCGATGAAACAGTAGATGTTTGCATAAACTTAGGCGTTGATGCGCGTAAATCGGATCAGGTTGTTCGCGGCTCAACAGTTTTACCAAATGGCACTGGTCGAACAACCCGCGTCGCTGTATTTGCGCAGGGTGAGATGGCAGATAATGCCAAAGCTGCCGGTGCTGATATTGTCGGATTTGAAGATCTTGCTGAGTCTATTAAAGGCGGCAACCTGGACTTTGACGTAGTGATAGCCTCACCGGACGCAATGCGTGTTGTTGGTGCACTCGGTACGGTATTGGGCCCGCGTGGATTGATGCCAAACCCGAAGGTCGGCACGGTAACTCCCGATGTGGTAACCGCTGTGAAGAATGCCAAGGCAGGTCAGGTTCAGTTCCGTACTGATAAGGCGGGAATAATTCATTGTCCGGTTGGCAAGATTACTTTCGAGCCTCAGGCACTGACTGACAATCTGAAAGGCCTGGTTGCTGAGCTGGTTAAGTCCAAGCCGTCCTCTGCTAAAGGTGTCTACCTTGGTAAAGCGACGGTAACTTCTACCATGGGTCCAGGTATCACTATTGATCTTGCGCCACTTGCGTAATAAAGGATCTAGGCGCAATAAAAGGCTTATAAGAACAAACTGAATTGATGGAGATTAGTAACCAGACAGTTCAGTGGATTGATTACGGCAAGCGTTGTTTTGTGGTACCTGCCGTTGAAAGACTTTGAGTGAAACCACCTTCATGGAGGCTTCACGTCAAAGATCGCAGGTGCAGTGTTATTGATGTATTTGATGATGCTGCTTAATTGCCTGCGTAGACGAGCCGGATGATTCACTATGAATTAGCCGGGTTTTAATGAACGGGAGAGTCTTAACGACCCTCCAAACAAGGTGCTCTATGGCTTTAACTCGACAAGAGAAAGAAGCAGTGGTTGCTGAAGTAGCTGATGTTGCATCATCGGCTCATTCGGCGGTTGCAGCCGAGTACCGGGGTATCACGGTTACCGATCTCACTGCATTGCGTTCGAAAGCACGCTCTTCAGGTGTGTATCTGCGCGTTGTCAAAAACTCTTTGGCAAGGCGCGCAGTAGAAGGTACCGAGTTTGAGTGTATGAAAGACGATATGTCAGGTCCTTTGATCTTCGGGTTTTCCCAGGAAGATCCAGGTGGAGCTGCCAGATTGTTTCGCGATTTTGCAAAAGAGAACGACAAGCTCGTAATCACTATGGCCGCGGTCGGTGGTGAAAAGCTTGAAGCTTCTCAGATTGGCAAGTTGGCTGATCTGCCTACTCGTGATCAGGCGATTTCAATGCTGATGTCTGTTATGCAGGCACCGGTAACGAAGCTTGCCCGTACGCTTAATGAAGTCCCCGGTAAGTTGGTTAGAACTGTTGAGGCAGTACGTGTCTCGAAAGAAGGTTCTTAAGCTGTCGGAATCTCAACTTAATTTTTACAAACACTCAAAATTTACTGATTCAGGAGTTACTGAATAATGTCTAAAGAAGAAATACTGGAATCCATCTCCAACATGTCTGTGATGGAAGTTGTTGAGCTAATCAGCGACATGGAAGAGAAATTCGGCGTGTCTGCAGCAGCAGCGGTTGCTGCGGCCCCTGCAGCAGGCGGCGATGGTGGTGGTGCTGCCGCTGAAGAGCAGACTGAGTTCGATGTCATCCTTGCAAGCATGGGCGACAACAAAGTTGGCGCTATTAAAGCGGTACGCGGCATCACAGGTCTTGGCTTGAAAGAAGCCAAAGCACTTGTTGAAAGTGCACCTGCACCGGTTAAAGAAGGTGCCTCGAAGGAAGAAGCAGAAGAAGCCAAGAAGGCACTTGAAGAGGCCGGCGCTACGGTTGAACTCAAGTAACAGTTGTTACAGTTGTAAGGTAGTGGCTGACGCTTATATTGAGCGTCGGCCTTTTCCTGTCTCACGACAAAACTAGAGCGTTCATTTGTTCTGACGAGAACAGTTGAGTGCGGTGTTGTTTTACTTTAATGGGTAAAGAGGATCCTCATGGCCTATTCCTTCACCGAAAAAAAGCGTATCAGGAAAGACTTTGGCAAGCGTCAATCTATTCTTGAAGTACCTTATCTGCTGAAGACACAGCTAGATTCGTACCGTTCTTTTCTGCAAAGCGGAAAAGAAGGCGACGAACTTGAAGACCGTGGTCTGCATGGTGCGTTTAAGTCGGTAATGCCAATAGTCAGCTACGCTGGCAACGTTGAGCTTCAGTATGTGAAGTATCGACTCGGCAAACCTCCATTCACAGAGCGTGAATGTAGCATTCGTGGTTTAACCTTCGCAGCACCTTTGCGCGTATTGTGCCGACTGGTAATTTATGACAAGGCATCTGGTGACAATCGCGTTGTAAAAGATATCAAAGAGCAGGAAGTCTACATGGGTGAGTTGCCTCTAATGACAGGCAACGGCACTTTCATTATTAACGGAACTGAGCGGGTAATTGTCTCGCAACTACATCGTAGCCCGGGTGTTTTCTTCGATCATGATCGAGGCAAGACACATTCATCAGGCAAGTTGTTGTTCTCTGCTCGCGTGATTCCTTATCGCGGCTCATGGCTTGATTTTGAATTTGATGCCAAAGACTGTGTGTTCACTCGAATAGATCGCCGTCGCAAACTTCCGGCGTCAATTATTCTCCGTGCACTGGGTTACAGCACTGAAGAAATTCTTGAAGCATTCTTTGAAATGCATTTGGTCACTATGACCAAAGCTAAAATCAGTTTTGAACTGGTACCATCGCGCTTGCGTGGTGAAACGCTTGGCTTCGATCTTAAAGACGGTAAGAAAGTCATTGTTGAAGCGGGTAGAAGAATTAACGCGAAACATGTGCGTCAACTGGAAAAAACAGAAGTCAGTAAAATTGAAGTGCCAGATGAATTCCTGATCGGCAAAGTGCTGGCCCACGATTTGATCGATAAGGAAACAGGTGAAGCCTACGAGAATCTCAAGGCAAACGATGAGATCACCGAAGAGAACATCGAGAAGCTGCTTGAAATTCGACCAAAAGAAGTTAAGTTCATTTATACCAATGACCTTGATCGTGGTCCGTACATCTCAAACACACTGCGAATTGATCAGACCAGCAACCAGCTTGAAGCGCAGGTCGAAATCTATCGCATGATGCGTCCTGGCGAGCCACCGACCAAGGAAGCAGCTCAGACACTATTCAATAATCTTTTCTTCACTGAAGACCGATATGATCTTTCTGCGGTTGGTCGCATGAAGTTTAATCGCCGTCTTGGTCGAGATGAGATTACCGGCCCGGGTATTCTCGATAAGATCGATATTCTCGATGTACTGAAGTGCCTGATCGATATTCGTAATGGTGTCGGCATTGTTGATGATATTGATCACCTCGGTAACCGACGCATTAGAAGTGTTGGTGAAATGGCAGAGAATGTTTTTCGTGTTGGTCTGGTGCGTGTTGAACGTGCGGTACGCGAACGACTGGGTATGGTAGAAAGCGAAGGATTGATGCCTCAGGACATCATCAACGCCAAGCCAATAGCTGCTGCAATCAAAGAGTTCTTTGGTTCAAGCCAGTTGTCGCAGTTTATGGATCAAAACAATCCGTTATC
Source organism: uncultured Granulosicoccaceae bacterium (assembly GCA_938020525.1). Classification (GTDB taxonomy): domain Bacteria; phylum Pseudomonadota; class Gammaproteobacteria; order Granulosicoccales; family Granulosicoccaceae. The sequence continues at coordinate 5,878 of CALIHW010000193.1, forward strand.
TGAAGTGACACACAAGCGTCGAGTATCTGCTCTCGGTCCGGGTGGTTTGACTCGAGAGCGTGCAGGTTTTGAAGTACGTGACGTACATCCAACTCACTATGGGCGCGTTTGTCCGATTGAAACACCGGAAGGGCCAAACATCGGTCTGATTAACTCATTGGCTGTCTATGCACAGACCAATAAGTATGGATTTTTGGAGACGCCTTATCGCAAAGTGACTGACGGCAAGATACAAGACAACGTTGAGTATCTGTCTGCGATTGAAGAAGGTAACTACGTTATAGCTCAGGCAAATGCAGCCCTTGATGACAACGGAATGCTGACTGATGAGTTGGTTTCCTGTCGATTTGCGAATGAATTTGCTATGTCTCCGCCTGACAAGGTTGAGTACATGGACGTTTCTCCAAAACAGATTGTATCTGTAGCGGCGTCAATGATTCCGTTCCTTGAACACGATGATGCGAATCGCGCATTGATGGGTTCTAACATGCAACGCCAGGCAGTACCGACGCTACGTGCTGAAAAGCCATTAGTGGGTACAGGTATGGAACGTACTGTTGCTGTTGACTCAGGTGCGACCGTAGTCGCAATTCGTGGCGGTGTAGTTGACTCTGTAGATGCGGGTCGTATTGTTGTTCGTGCAAACGATGACGAAGCGGCACAAGGTGAAACTGGCGTAGATATTTACACGCTCACCAAGTACACCCGTTCGAATCAGAACACCTGCATGAACCAGCGTCCTCTGGTAAAGCCTGGTGACATTATTGCTCGCGGTGATGTGCTGGGTGATGGTCCCAGTACTGATATGGGTGAGCTGGCACTGGGTCAGAACATGCTTATCGCGTTCATGCCGTGGAATGGCTATAACTTCGAAGATTCGATTCTTATATCTGAACGAGTAGTTCAGGAAGATCGCTTCACTACCATTCATATTGAAGAACTCAATTGTGTGGCGCGTGATACCAAGCTTGGGCCTGAAGAAATTTCTGCAGATATTCCAAACGTCTCTGAAGGTTTGCTTTCAAAACTTGATGAGTCAGGTGTTGTATACGTTGGTGCTGAAGTTAAGCCTAACGATATCCTCGTCGGTAAGGTGACACCAAAAGGTGAAACCCAGCTGACACCGGAAGAAAAACTTCTGCGTGCAATCTTTGGTGAGAAGGCATCTGATGTAAAGGACACCTCTCTGCGCGTGCCGCCAGGTATGGATGGTACTGTTATCGACGTACGGGTCTTTACTCGCGATGGTGTTGAGAAAGACGCACGTGCTCTGCAGGTTGAACGTGAAGAGCTGAAGCAGGTTCGTAAAGATCTGGATGACGAGCTGCGTATCGTTGAAGACGATATGTTTGAACGTATTGAAAGGTTGATTATCGGGCAGGAGGCTGACAAAGGTCCTAACGGGCTGCAAAAAGGCACTGTGGTCACAAAAGAGTATCTTGATGAACTCGAACGTGATTCATGGCTCAACATCAGCATGTCCAAGGAAGAACACAACGTTCAGCTTGAAACGATGAATACATCGATCAATGAACAGCGTGAGCAATTTGAGCAACGTTTCGTTGAGCAGAAAGAGAAGATCACTTCAGGTGATGAGTTAGCACCTGGTGTACTTAAGATGGTTAAAGTCTACCTTGCGGTTAAGCGTCGTTTGCAGCCGGGTGACAAGATGGCTGGTCGTCACGGTAACAAGGGTGTGATCTCAATGATTGTTCCGGTTGAAGACATGCCTTATGACGAGCACGGCCGACCAGTTGATATTTGTTTGAATCCGCTGGGCGTTCCATCGCGTATGAACGTCGGGCAGGTGTTAGAGACTCATCTTGGCTGGGCGGCGAAAGGGATCGGGCATCGTATTGCTGCAATGCTTGATGCGCAGAAAGCGGTAGGTGATATTCGTGAGTTCCTCGGTAAGGTCTACAACCACAATGATGAAGTCACGCTGACTGACCTTGACTCCATGACTGACGAAGAAGTGTTGGAGATGGCGCATAATCTTCGTTCCGGTATGCCAATGGCAACGCCGGTATTTGATGGTGCCGCTGAAAGCGAAATCAAAGAGATGCTGAAGCTTGCCGAGTTACCAGAGTCAGGGCAGGCGCTGCTGCATGATGGTCGCTCCGGTGATCCGTTTGATCGACCAGTGACGGTTGGTTACATGCATATGCTGAAGCTTAACCACCTGGTTGATGACAAGATGCATGCTCGTTCGACTGGCCCGTACAGTCTGGTTACCCAGCAACCGTTGGGTGGTAAGGCGCAGTTCGGTGGTCAGCGATTCGGTGAGATGGAAGTCTGGGCGCTTGAAGCATATGGTGCTTCATACACGTTGCGTGAGATGTTGACAGTCAAGTCAGATGACGTGGTTGGACGTAACAAGATGTATAAAAACATTGTTGATGGTGATCATCGAATGGAAGCCGGCATGCCGGAGTCATTCAACGTATTGCTTAAGGAGATTCGATCTCTTGGTATCAACATTCGCCTTGAACAGGATACGTAAGGTTCTTTTGATAACTGATATTTAATTGATCAATTTATTAATCGAATCTCAAGCATCCAATATGGGGAGCTATAATGAAAGACTTACTGTTCAACTACAAGCAACAAGTACCAAACGAAGACTTTGACCGTATTCGTATTGGCCTGACCTCGCCGGAAATGATCCGGTCGTGGTCTTATGGTGAGGTTAAAAAACCTGAAACCATTAACTACCGTACTTTCAAACCGGAGCGTGACGGGCTTTTCTGTGCCAAGATTTTTGGGCCAGTCAAAGACTACGAATGTCTCTGCGGTAAGTACAAGCGCTTAAAGCACCGTGGTGTTGTGTGCGAAAAGTGTGGTGTTGAAGTCACTCTGACACGAGTGCGTCGTGAACGCATGGGTCATATCGAGCTTGCGAGCCCGTGTGCGCACATCTGGTTCCTGAAGTCACTGCCATCACGCATCGGCTTATTGCTTGATATGACACTGCGCGAGATTGAACGCGTACTTTACTTTGAGGCCTACGTTGTCATTGATGAGGGTATGACCACACTAGAGCGCGGTCAGTTGTTAAGTGATGAGCAATATCTTGAAGCCATTGAAGAGCATGGGGATGAGTTTGATGCCCGTATGGGTGCAGACGCGGTTCACGATCTCTTAAAAGACATTAACCTTGAAACAGAGTCAAAGAAGTTGCGTGAAGAGATTGATGCGACAAAATCTGAAACCAAGCTTAAGCGTTTTATCAAAAGATTGAAGCTGATTGATTCATTTATCGAATCAGGTAATAAGCCACAGTGGATGGTCATGTCAGTACTGCCGGTACTGCCACCTGATCTTCGACCTCTGGTGCCACTGGATGGTGGTCGCTTTGCGACTTCAGATTTGAATGATTTGTACCGTCGAGTGATTAACCGTAACAACCGACTGCGTCGTCTGCTTGAGTTGAACGCACCGGACATCATCGTACGTAATGAAAAGCGCATGCTGCAGGAATCAGTGGATGCCTTGCTTGATAACGGTCGACGTGGTCGCGCCATCACTGGTAGCAACAAGCGTCCTCTGAAATCTCTTGCTGACATGATTAAAGGTAAGCAGGGTCGCTTCCGTCAGAACCTGCTCGGTAAGCGTGTTGACTACTCAGGTCGTTCTGTAATTGTATGTGGTCCTACCTTAAGACTGCATCAGACTGGTCTGCCAAAGAAGATGGCGCTTGAGCTATTCAAGCCATTCATCTTCAGTAAGCTGCAACTGCGCGGTATGGCAACAACCATTAAAGCTGCCAAGAAGATGGTTGAACGTGAAGGGCCGGAAGTCTGGGATATTCTCGAAGAAGTTATTCGGGAGCACCCGGTGCTGCTTAACCGGGCACCAACACTTCACCGTCTTGGTATTCAGGCTTTTGAGCCGGTACTGATTGAAGGTAAAGCGATTCAGTTACACCCGTTAGTTTGCGCGGCATTCAACGCTGATTTTGACGGGGATCAGATGGCGGTACACGTGCCACTGTCAATTGAAGCACAACTTGAATCACGTGCATTGATGATGTCTACCAACAATATTTTGTCACCTGCAAATGGTGAGCCGATTATCGTGCCTTCACAGGATATCGTTCTTGGTTTGTACTATATCTCTCGCGAGGATGTTCGTGCTAAAGGGCAGGGCATGGCATTTGGTTCTGTGCAGGAAGTAGAACGTGCGCTTGCTGAGAAAGTAGTCGAACTCGGTGCAAAGATAAAATGCCGTGTACGCGACACACTGACTCATGAAGATGGCGAGAAGACTGAGTATCAACGACGGGTTGATACCACAGTGGGTCGTGCGATTCTCTCTGAGGTGTTGCCGGTTGGTTTGTCATTTGATCTGGTCAACTGCGATTTAACCAAAAAGAATATCTCGCGACTTATCAATGCGTGTTATCGAAATGTTGGTCTCAAAGATACGGTTATCTTTGTTGATCGCTTGATGTACACGGGTTTCAGGTTTGCCACAAGGTCTGGTGTGTCTATCGGTATCAACGATATGGCGATTCCGGCAGATAAAGAAACCATTATTAATGCAGCTGAAGCTGAAGTGCGTGAAATTCAGGATCAATATTCATCAGGTCTAGTAACTCAGGGTGAGCGATACAACAAGGTTGTCGATATCTGGTCCAAGACTAACGATAAAGTTGCGGCGGCAATGCTTTCCAAGCTCGGAACTGAAAAGGTAGTGGATTCCGAAGGTAAAGAGCAGGATCAGGCATCGTTTAACTCTATCTACATGATGTCTGATTCCGGTGCTCGTGGTTCTGCACAGCAAATTCGACAGCTTGCTGGTATGCGGGGATTGATGGCAAAGCCGGATGGCTCAATCATTGAGACGCCAATTACGGCGAACTTCCGTGAAGGTTTGAATGTACTGCAGTACTTCATCTCTACTCACGGTGCTCGTAAAGGTCTTGCAGATACTGCTCTAAAGACAGCTAACTCAGGTTATCTGACAAGACGTCTGGTTGATGTCGCCCAGGATCTGGTTGTCACCGAGTTTGATTGTGGTACCAATGTTGGTATGACAATGAAGCCGGTTATTGAAGGCGGTGATGTTGTTGAGCCGCTAAGCGAACGTGTTCTCGGGCGTGTTACTGCACAGCCTGTCTATAGTGCTACTGACAATAAACTGGTTGTCGATAGTGGTGTTCTGCTTGATGAGGCTCTGGTTGACTTGCTTGAAGAGTCTAGCGTTGATGAAGTCATTGTGCGTTCTGCCATTGCCTGTGAAACCAGCTTTGGCGTTTGTTCAATGTGCTACGGTCGCGACCTTGCACGTGGTCATATCATCAACAATGGTGAGTCAGTTGGTGTTATGGCGGCACAGTCAATTGGTGAGCCGGGTACCCAGCTAACGATGCGTACGTTCCATATTGGTGGTGCTGCGAGTCGGGCGGCAGCAGCCAGCTCTGTTGAAGTTAAAGCCGGTGGCTCGTTAAGACTGCATAACCTCAAGCATGTAATCAACTCAAACGGTGAGGTGGTTGTTGTATCACGTTCTGGTGAGATTGGTCTGGTAGATGAAAGTGGTCGCGAGCGCGAGCGCTACAAGGTGCCTTATGGCGCGGTGATCAAGTCTGAAGACGGTGCATCAGTAACACCGGGACAAACCATTGCTGTATGGGATCCGCATATGCACCCGATCATCACAGAGGTGGCGGGTATTGCGAAGTTCTCAGACTTTGTTGACGGCGTTACGGTTAATACTGAAACAGATGAGCTGACCGGTGTGTCTTCGATCGTGGTGACTGATCCGAAACAGCGTTCAGTAGGGGCTGCCAAAGATCTGCGGCCGATGGTACAGCTGGTGGATGAGCAAGGCGAAAACCTTTGCTATGCAGGTACTAACATCCCGGCCAACTATCTGCTGCCTGCAGGTGCGACGATCAGTCTGAATGACGAACAGCGTGTGGAAGTGGGTGATGTTGTAGCGAGGATTCCTCAGGAATCTACCAAAAACCGTGATATCACCGGTGGTCTTCCGCGAGTTGCTGACTTGTTCGAAGCGCGCAAGCCGAAAGAACCTGCGATTCTTGCTGAGCGAACCGGTACGGTCAGCTTCGGTAAAGAGACTAAGGGTAAGCAGCGTCTGGTAATTACTGGTCCGAATGCTGAGCACCATGAAGAGCTGATTCCCAAATGGCGTCACATCAACGTATTTGAAGGTGAGCAGGTTGAGCGTGGCGAGATGATTGCTGACGGTGAGCCGAATCCACAGGATATCCTGAGGTTGCTCGGTATCGAGACACTGACGGCCTACCTGGTTAAGGAGATTCAGGATGTCTATCGTTTGCAAGGCGTAAAGATCAACGATAAGCACATCGAGGTGATTGTTCGCCAGATGCTGCGGAAGGTTGATATTACCGATGCGGGTGATTCCAAACTTCTCGCAGGCGAGCAGGTTGAATTTGCTGATGCGAAAGAGATCAATCGCAAGCTTGCGGAAGAAGGCAAAGAGTTGGTTAAGTACGAGCATATTCTGCTCGGTATCACAAAAGCTTCGTTGGTGACGGAATCATTTATTTCGGCGGCATCTTTCCAGGAAACTACCCGTGTTCTTACTGAGGCCGCGGTGCGTGGCTCAGGTGATGAGCTGCGTGGTCTGAAAGAAAACGTGATTGTTGGTCGACTCATTCCTGCCGGTACTGGACTCGCATTCCATAAGGAACGTAAGGAAGGTCGAACGCAGAAGTCGCTTGACGAATCACTGGCAGCAGCAATGAATGCCTCTGAATCAGAGTCAACAGCCACTGATTCTCCATCCGATGGAGAGTCTGTCGAGGAAGCGGGTATAAGTTAATTTTGTTGACAACAGAGTGACCCGCCAATTAGACTTGTCGGCTATCTTTCGCCGGTGTGCGTTCTGCACACCGGCGGCTATGCATTTGTTTGTCGCATAACTAATCAGAACACCAGCTTTACATGAGCACGATGGTGGTCTATACGACTGCCACTAACTCGTTATTGAGTCCCTGTCGGGCTCTTTACCGGGGTGCTTTATCGGGCATTTGTGCCCACACAGGAATAGAATGGCAACAATTAATCAGCTCGTCCGGAAGCCTCGAAAGCGTAAGGCGGAAAAGTCGAATGTACCGGCTCTGGAAGCCTGCCCGCAAAAGCGTGGTGTGTGTACTCGTGTGTATACAACTACGCCTAAGAAGCCGAACTCTGCAATGAGAAAGGTTGCGCGTGTGCGGCTGACAAACGGTTTTGAGGTGACTTCCTACATTGGTGGTGAAGGCCACAACCTTCAGGAACACTCGGTTGTACTGATACGCGGTGGTCGTGTGAAGGATTTACCTGGAGTTCGATACCACACGGTTCGCGGCAGCCTCGATACCCAGGGTGTTGAAAGTCGTCGCCAGGGTCGTTCTAAGTACGGTGCCAAGAAGCCTAAAGGCTAGGCCTCTTGCTGACTGATTGATAGATAGACCTGACAGAAAAGATTAGAGAAAAGATTAATGTCCAGACGTAGTGAAGCGCCAAAAAGAGAGATTCTTCCGGACCCTAAGTACAACAGTGTCCAGTTGACCAAGTTCGTTAACATGATCATGTACAGCGGTAAGAAGTCGGTTGCCGAAAAAATCATGTACGGCGCACTTGACGCTATGCAGGAGAAGAAAGGTGGTGAGCCACTCGAAATGATGGAGTTGGCGTTGGAAAATGTTAGCCCTGCGGTCGAGGTGAAGTCACGCCGTGTTGGTGGTGCGACATACCAGGTGCCTGTTGAAGTACGCCCTGTTCGTAGAACCGGTCTTGCTATGCGCTGGATCATTGAAGCTGCAAGAAAGCGTGGCGAAAAGTCTATGACTTTGAAGCTTGCGGGTGAGTTGCTCGACGCTACAGAAAAGCGCGGTGCGGCGTGTAAAAAGCGAGACGATGTACATCGCATGGCTGATGCAAACAAGGCGTTTGCACACTACCGCTGGTAGGCAGTAGAAAAGCAGAATATGGCATCAGTCAGTGGCAAGAACGACTCCAATAGAGCGATACCGGAATCTCGGTATCATGGCCCATATCGATGCCGGCAAAACCACGACCACAGAACGGGTTCTGTTCTACACCGGGGTTTCGCATAAAATAGGTGAAGTCCACGATGGCGCTGCCACGATGGACTGGATGGAACAGGAGCAAGAGCGCGGTATAACGATCACCTCCGCGGCGACGACTTGTTTCTGGCGTGGAATGGATGGCGGTTTTGACGAGCACCGGATCAACATCATTGATACTCCGGGGCATGTCGATTTCACGATCGAAGTAGAAAGATCGTTACGGGTACTGGATAGTGCGATTGCGGTATTTTGTGCAGTCGGTGGTGTAGAGCCACAGTCCGAAACGGTTTGGCGGCAAGCAAACAAGTACAACGTGCCACGTATGGTATTCGTCAATAAGATGGACCGTGCAGGTGCTGATTTTTATCGCGTAATTGAACAGATAAAAGAGCGGCTGGGAGGCAACCCGGTTGCAATACAAGCGCCGATAGGTGCTGAAGAAAATTTTGAAGGTGTTGTTGACCTGGTAAAGATGAAAGCCATCTACTGGGATGATGCATCTAAAGGTGTCAAGTTCGAAGAACGTGATATCGCAGACTCAATGTTCGAGCAGTGCACCGAGTTACGCGAGAAGATGGTCGAAGAGGCAGCTGATGCCACTGAAGAACTCACGGAGCTTTACCTCGAGAACGGAGACTTAACACAGGCCCAGATCATTGAGGGCTTGCGGATGCGTTCGATCTCAGGCGACATTGTAGCGGTCACTTGTGGTTCGGCATTTAAGAACAAAGGTGTGCAGGCAGTGCTCGACAAGGTTGTCGAACTGATGCCTTCACCTGCGGATGTTCCGGCAATAGCCGGCATTGTGCATGGCGAGAAAGAAGGTCATCGCGAAGCCTCTGATAAAGAGCCTTTCGCAGCATTGGCTTTCAAGATTGCCAATGACTCGTTTGTTGGGTCGCTGACGTTTCTAAGGGTGTATTCCGGTATCGTCAAGACTGGCGATATGGTCTACAACCCTGTTAAGGACAAGAAAGAACGGATTGGTCGTTTGTTGCAGATGCACTCAAATGATCGTGAAGACATCAAGGAAGTGCGTGCCGGAGATATTGCAGCGGCGGTAGGAATGAAGGATGTAACGACTGGCGATACTTTGGCAGACGTTAAGCAGCCTATAACGCTTGAGCGTATGGAGTTCCCTGAGCCGGTTATCTCGGTGGCGGTGGAGCCAAAAACAGTAGCCGATCAGGAAAAAATGGCTACGGCGCTTGGCAGGCTCGCACGGGAAGATCCGTCTTTTCGGGTTCGCACGGATGAAGAGTCAGGGCAGACAATTATCTCCGGGATGGGAGAGCTTCACCTCGACATCATTGTCGATCGAATGAAGCGCGAGTTCGGTGTTGAGGCCGCGGTTGGTAATCCGCAGGTGTCGTACCGGGAGACAATCAAGAAAGCTGTCGAAGCTGAAGGTAAGTTTATTCGACAGACAGGCGGTAAAGGGCAGTATGGTCATGTGGTCTTGAAGCTTGAGCCACGCGAGCAGTCATCAGGTTATGAGTTTATCGATAAAATTGTCGGTGGCTCTGTACCGCGGGAATTTATTTCAGCGGTAGATAAAGGAATACAGGAACAAATGGAAAGCGGTGTACTGGCAGGGTTTCCTGTTGTGGATGTCGCGGTCTCTTTGGTTGATGGTTCGTATCACGATGTGGACTCCAACGAGATGGCATTTAAAATTGCCGGCTCAATGGGTTTTCGCAACGGCGCGATGGAAGCTGATCCGGTATTGTTAGAGCCGATCATGCAAGTCGAAGTCGTCACGCCGGAAGATTACATGGGTGACGTGATGGGAGATTTAAACAAGCGTCGGGGAATCGTTCAGGGTATGGACGAAACACCGGCTGGCAAGACAGTCAGTGCAGAAGTACCACTGGCTCAAATGTTCGGGTATGCGACCGCATTGCGATCAGCGACCCAGGGCAGGGCAACCTACTCGATGGAGTTTTCGAAGTATTCGGAAGCACCTGCAAGCGTTACAGAATCCTTTACCGGATCCTGAGTTTTAAACACAACTTAATTATTTGTTAACTGGCAAGCACAGGCATAAAGAGGCGTTAGAACAGTGTCGAAGGAAAAATTTGAACGTACGAAACCGCACGTAAACGTAGGCACGATTGGCCACGTAGACCATGGTAAGACCACGTTAACGGCTGCGCTGACCAAGGTTCAGGCAGAAGCGATGGGCGGAGACGCGAAGGCATTTG
>CALIHW010000194.1 GCA_938020525.1 uncultured Granulosicoccaceae bacterium
CAGAAACACTGCGTGCAATGGAGACACGGCTTGAAACCTCCAGTGAGCAGATGCGCGGTATGACCAGAGAGCTCGACGATCTGCGCCGCTATCTCAGAAATGTGTTACATGAATTGCCGTTAGGCGTTTGTTCGTTCGGGCCTGATGGTGGCATCCTGGTCTGGAATCAGGCCATGGAAGATATTTCAGGTATTGATGACAAGGTTGCACGGCAAAGTAAGCTGCATGAACTCCCTGAACCCTGGAGTAAGTTATTGTTCGAGTTTGCCGAATCCAACAATGATCATATCTTCAAACATCTGATTGAACTTGAAAGCGGCAGTAAGTCTTTTAACCTGCATAAGGCAATGGTGAGAACGCAGATAGGTAGTACCGGGCCTGCAGCGGGTCAGGTAATACTCATTGAAGACAGAACCAATCTGGATCTGCTGGAGTCTGAACTTGCCCATAGTGAAAGACTGGCCTCTATAGGTCGGTTGGCAGCCGGTGTTGCGCATGAGATCGGCAATCCATTGACTGGCATCGCAAGTATCGCGCAAAACCAGGGCGCTACCGATCAACCAGATGCACCAGAAACACAGAAAGAAAGTGCAGAAGATATTTTAACGCAGGTAAAGCGTATTGATGAGATCGTCAAGTCGTTGCTTGCATTTGCACGCAATGAGCCGCTTGGACTTGAAGAGCGCGAGCCAATAGAAATTAATGATTGTGTGCAACAAGCGATTCAGCTGGTTCGTTTGTCTGAGCAGGCAAAGTATATTCAGTTTAAAACCGACTTTGCAGAATCACTCTGGATGTTGGGTAGCGAACGGCAGGTAGTTCAGATCTTTGTGAATCTGCTGAACAATGCCTGCGATGTATCTGCACCTGAGGGTGTGGTGGAGATCAAAGGGGCTACTATTGACTCCAGTCATGTCATCACTGTTCGGGACTTCGGTACGGGTATCAGGCTGGAGGATCAATCCAGAATATTTGAGCCTTTCTATACGACCAAATCTGTAGGGGAGGGCACAGGTCTTGGGCTGTCACTTGTTTATAGTTTGGTTAATGAGCTTGGTGGTCGCATAAGCGTTGATACTTCTGTTAGTGAAGGTGCTTGTTTTGAAATCAGAGTGCCGGTTAGTCGGGCTCAGTTAAGTCACGCGGTAGGTAGCAACTAAATGAACCGGATTTTAATCGTTGAAGATGAAGACATCATCAGAAAACAGATTGCTTTGCTGCTTGAACGTAATAACTATGAAGTAGTAGGTGCGTCCGGGATAGATGAAGCGGTCAGTTATTACCCGGAGTCTTTTGACGTTATCCTTGCAGATATCCGTTTGCCAGGTCGTGATGGTAACCAGATTCTTGATTATGCAGAGCAGGTGCCGGTGATCATGATGACCAGCTATGCCAGTGTTCGCTCGGCGGTTGAATCTATGAAGTTAGGCGCGGCTGACTATATCAGTAAACCGTTTGATCATGATGAACTGTTGATGACCATTGCCAGATCGTTGCGTGAGAACCGGTTGTCTGCACAAAATGCCGCAATGCGACGAGACTTAAGTCGCCTGTACCCGCAGTTTGAAATCGACTCCCGCAGTATGGTAATGCAACAGACAATCAACTCCATCAAGAATGTTGGCGATGAAGATCTCTTTGTCTATTTGCAAGGTGAACGTGGTACCGGCAGGGAATTACTGGCAAGACTATGCCACGAACATAGTTCACGTAATCGCGGCCCATTGGTGTTTGCAGATCTGCCGATGTATCAAACAGCAGATATAGCCAATTTACTGTTCGGTTCTCAAGAGGAGGATCGTCCCCCGGGCACGGGTTTGTTGCAGGCATCTCACGGTGGCACTCTGGTGGTGCGTAGTATTGCCGCACTTGCGATAGACAAGCAATTAGAATTAGTCAATCGTTTGGTTGAGGCAAAGAATCTTCGGCGTGCACCGGATGTTCGATTAATAATACTGGCCATTGATTCGCCAACGGCCGCCATTAAGGAGGGCTTGCTGCATCCTGACCTTGCTGAGTTGTTTGGCGATTGCGTTTTCCCATCACTGCCATTGCGGGAGAGACGTGAAGACATAGCACCTATTTCAGCGGAGTACCTGCAACTGTACGTAAAGCGATATCGAAAACGCCGGATTGTTTTATCGCTGGAAGCGCAAAACGCGCTTCAGGCTTATCAGTGGCCAGGCAATATCAATGAGTTGAAAAGCGTATTGGAAAGAGCTGTGCTGATGGTCGATTCAGAAGAAATTAAACCGGTCCATCTGGGCATAAATGTCGTTGACGGAGAGGCTGCTCACTCTGGTCTTGATCTCAGCCTCGATGCTTATTTTCGATACTTTGTGCTGAATTTTGAAGACCGACTTTCCGAGACCGAACTGGCAAGCAAGCTAGGCATTAGTCGAAAAGCCCTGTGGGAACGCAGACAGAAAATGGATCTGCCGCGCAAGGTCTAGCCTGTGTTTACCGGGCAGAGCGGAGGGTAATTTTACGGAGTAGCCGTGATGCATTAGCCCGTTACGGAATGGTATGCCTCTTGTGAGCAATTGACACACATATAATGCAAAGTCGGTTATTCTGCTATTGTTAGCTCATATAGCTTTATACCCTTTTTTCGCTGCAATGTCATTGTCATCACAGGACCACCGCTTCAATGTTTTTGATGTTGATACTGTTCTTTATACTTTCTATTGTTTTCTCTTTCTTATGCTCCATTTGGGAAGCGGTGCTCCTGAGCATAACGCCCGCGTATACGCAACAGCTGGTGCAGCAGGGTGGTGAGCCAGGTGAGTCTCTGCAGGCTTTCAAGGAAAATATAGACCGGCCGCTGGCGGCAATTTTAACCCTCAACACCATAGCCCATACCGTTGGTGCAATCGGAGTGGGTGCGCAGGCCACCCGAATCTGGGGTGCCTCTTTGATGGCCTCCGTGATTGTTCCGGTTGTGATGACGCTCGCTATTCTGCTGCTTTCAGAGATTGTTCCAAAAACCATTGGTGCGAACTTCTGGCGTGAGTTAACGCCGTTTACTGTGCGCAGTCTCAACCTGATAATAAAACTGCTGGCACCGTTGGTGATGCTCAGCCAGATGATTACCCGTGTACTAAAGAAAGATAAATCAGCCAGCGTGTTGAGTAGGGCAGACTTCACCGCCATGGCAACCCTGGGTAGTCAGCAGGGTGTACTGGAAGAGAGTGAATCGCAGTATTTGCAGAATCTGCTTAAATTCAATAAAGTCCGCGCGCAGGATGTTATGACTCCGCGTACCGTGGTTATCTCCTGTGATGAAACGACTAGCCTTGCAGATTTCCATGCAAAGCATCCGGATCTCCGGTTCTCTCGAATACCAATCTATAGCGATAGTCCGGATAACGTTACGGGTTATTTTCTTAAAGATGAAATGCTTGCCACGCTTCTTAAAACACCCAACTCGAAAGCGCCTGTTTCCGGGTTAAGGCGGGATATTATTGCAGTGGCGGAAGACTTTCCTATTCTAAAGCTGTTTACGCGCTTTATCGAAACTCGTGAGCATTTCGCATTGGTGCTGGATAAATTTGGTGGTAAGGCCGGTATTGTTACAATGGAAGATGTAATCGAAACTCTTCTGGGTATAGAGATCGTCGATGAACTTGATGATACAGAAGATATGCAAGTGCTTGCTCGTAAGCGGTGGAAAGAGAGGGCCGAGCATTTGGGGTTGCTTGAAGATAAATAGGTTGCTGTCTGTACATTGACTGCCTGTGGCAAAAAGGCAGCGCTTTGGGACAATTCTTGGAAAACCTCAGCCTTTCGAAATCGCACATTATCTATAAATCCATTGCGTTGTGAGAGCAGTATCTAAGGTAAACTGATCATAGGAAAACCAAGAATCACTTACCAATGACGCAAGAGAAGAAGCTAAGAGAATATTTCTTAGGCTGGCAGTGCCGGCTCAGGCAGCACGCCGTGCGCAAAGAAGACGGCAGGCCGTCAGCAGGTATGCAGGCTACTTTATTTCTGGCAGATAAAGCTTATGGTCCGGTTAATACCGGCCTTGTAAAAAAAGATGCCGAAGAAATTACCGCTGAGTTCATGCATATAGTCAGGAAAACACATGATCCAAACCAACGTCAGCAGAGCGCTATAAAACTTCTCTCATCGGTCTACTACCAATACCCGAAGGAATTCGAAGCTTGTGTCACCGCGACTTTTGGCATGGATTCAGAGCTTGCTCAGCGGCTTGTTGAATACGGCAGCTGTAAACTTTATTTCGAACAATACAACCAGAAGTTTGAGCTTCATTGTGCGGTGGTTGATCTTGATGATGCTGATGAGGCGTACTTAACTACGTACTGGCACAATAGAATGTTTAATCCTGTGTTGCCAGCAAAAATCAGAGTGTTCAAATTTGAACCGGACTGGGAAACCAGTATTGCGACACCGCCAGTAACCAGGTAGACCCTATGTATGTATATCTGGGAGGGAAGATCGGAGGTAGTGAATAGTGCGCTTTTTTGATCCCGAGTTATACAAAAATACAGACTATGGCAAGCTGTGGTCAGAGTTTAAGTGGGATATTCCAGCGAACTATAATATGGGAGTCGCTGCAAGCCGATTCGGGCGGGAGGATCCCGAGCGCATTGCGCTCTACTATGAAAACGATCTCGGTACTATTGCGAGCTACACCTTTGGTCAGGTCTTAAAGGATAGTAACCGTCTTGCGAATGCTCTTGTGGGCCTGGGAGTTAAGCCAGGTGATCGCGTAGGGATTGTTCTGCCACAGAGAGTGGAGGCGGGCGTTGCACATATCGCAGTCTATCTTGCTGGTGCGGTATCTCTGCCTTTATCGGTGATGTTTGGTGAGGAGGCACTGGAGTACCGGCTGCAGGATAGTGGCGCCAGTGTGATAATCACTGATGGACCGCATCGTGAGCTAATAGAATCACTACGCAGCAGTTGTCCGGATCTTAAAACTATTATTGATTGTGATGATAATAAGAAAGAAGGATATGCATCTTTGCTTGCATCATCAAAAGATGCTTGTCATGCCTTCAATACCAAGTCTGAAGATCCGGCGTTTCTTATATACACCTCTGGTACTACCGGCCCGCCTAAAGGTGCGTTGGGGGCACATCGATGTTTGCTGGGCAACTTAACCGGCTTTGAGCTATCTCAGAATTTTTTTCCAATGCAGCAAGACGTATTCTGGACTCCGGCAGACTGGGCATGGACTGGCGGGCTGCTGGACGGCTTACTGCCTTCTTGGTGCTACGGTGTTCCATTGCTTGCCTATGAAGCCAAAGGCTTTGATCCGGAGCGCATCTGTCAGTTGCTTGAAAAATACAAAGTTACCAACGGCTTTATTCCACCAACTGCGCTTAAAATGCTAAGACAAGTAGAAAACATAGAACGGTTTGACTTTAATTTTAGAGCCATCATGTCAGCCGGTGAAATGCTTGGTGCAGAAATTTATCAGTGGGCACAAACTCAGTTTGAAGTCGATGTCAATGAGATGTGTGGCCAGACAGAGTTTAACTATATTGTCGGTAACTGCTCTGCTCTGTTTGATGTTAAGCCGGGTTCTATGGGTAAGGCCTACCCGGGCCACAGGGTAGATCCTGTTGATGCCGACGGAAATGTTATGCCGGTTGGAGAAACCGGTGAACTGGCGGCGCATCGGGATGATCCTGTCATGTTTCTGGGCTACTGGAATAACAAAGCTGCAACTGAATCAAAATACCGTGGCGATTACTGGGGTCTTGGTGATCTTTGTTACAGAGATGAAGATGGCTACCTGTGGTTCCTCGGCAGAGATGATGATGTGATTTCCACAGCGGGCTATAGAGTCGGGCCAGGTGAGGTGGAAGATAGTTTACTAAAGCATTCTGCCGTAGCACAGTGTGCCGTGATAGGTGTTGAAGATAAGCTTCGAGGGCAGGTAATAAAAGCGTTTGTGGTATTAGCTGCGAATGTAGAGGCTACGGAGTCTCTGGCAACGGATATTCAGCAGTTTGTTAAATCACGATTAGCGGCACACGAGTATCCAAGGTTGATTGAGTTTATTGCTGAACTGCCAATGACAACAACCGGAAAGGTAAGAAGAGTGGCGTTGCGTCAGCGAGATAACTGACGTACACAGAACTAATTTTGCAGGTAAATAAAGACAACGAGAATTTTCAACATACGATTGTAGTTTGGAGGCGGGTTATGAGCTTAGTTTATTTTATTACCCATCCTGAAGTTGAAATTGATCCGTTGGTTGCTATCGAAAAATGGTCCCTGTCTCAAACGGGGATTAACAGAATGCACAGGATGCTTACTCTTGACTGGGTCGCCGGTATAAAGAGCATTTATTGCAGTACTGAGAAAAAAGCTGTAGACAGTGCTGCAGTGTTAGCGAACCAACTGGACGTAGAACCTGAATTGCACGAACAGTTGGGTGAGAACAATAGAAGCGCTACCGGCTATCTTCCAAGAGAGGAGTTTGAATCTGTAGCAGATCAGTTTTTTGCTAATCCAGCAGAGTCGGTGCGCGGTTGGGAAACCGCAGTTAATGCGCAAAGTCGTATAGTGTTGGTAACTAAGAATATTTTGCTGACCAGTCCGGTAGATTCTCCAATTGCAATAGTGTCACACGGAGCTGTTGGCACTTTACTTCTCTGTCACCTTAGTGGATGGTCGATTGATCGTGTACATGATCAGCCGGGTAGCGGGGGCGGTAATTATTTCTGTTTCAACAAAAATACGCTACAAATCATGCATGGTTGGCGAGCAATTGATGCGGAGCCTGCTTAGCGAATAATTTCTTTCAGCCAGGATAAAGGTAAAATCTTTAGAGGTGTGGCATGGGGTAACAGGAATGGTGCAACTACTTACTTACTGGTTTAGAAATGGAATATTCTCTGAGCAACTGCCGAATGCGGTGACCTGTTTGCCCACGTACAACAATCAGCAAGTTAACATCAATTTTAGATACTCTATAAATTGACCGGTTAGCGTGAATAAATATTACCTACTTATATATCGGAACTGACATGGGTATTGACCGAATAACACCAGGTACTGCAGCAGTTATACTGGATAGTACGAAAGAACAAGTGTTACTTCATCTTAGAGACGATAAACCGATGTGGAGTTTGCCTGGCGGGCCTCCTGATTTTGGTGAGTCATTTGCAGATGCAATGATCCGCGAGGCAAACGAGGAGACGGGGTATCAAATAAAAATAAATAGGCTAATCGGTGTTTACTCCAATGCTGATTTTTGGATCTTTGATTATCCGGATGGAAACAGAGCGCATGCATTTGCAGCGGCATTTGAGTGTGCTGTAACTGGAGGAGAGCTTAAAGCAAATATGAAGGATAGCCTTGCGGTTAAATGGTTTCCGGTAGCAGACCTTCCTGACAATATAATGCCAATGCACCCGAAGGTAATTAATGATTGTATCAGTGGCAAGAGTGGTGTCATTTTTTAACTTGAGGAGTTGACGATGTGTAAAGCTAATACGACAAGTTCGGCCATTCCAACGTTCAGCATTGAAATTGAGTTGCTGGAAGAGAAGGCTGCTGTATAGAGTGTCTGGTGGAGGTGCAGTGCCAGAACTATGGTGGGTGGATTGGCTACGACGGAAGAAAAAGCACAATTATTCCTAGACAATCTGTAGTCGCTCTTGCACAATTGGTAGTCGTTTTATCCCCGCTTTTTCGATACTGAAATTCAGTAGGAAAAACTTCCGTCGCGTCGACTTTGCCGGGCGTCATGCGTTGCTCAGCGGGTATATTTCCTTAATTCCCCTTCCAATCGGACTACCATGCTCCACCAGATTCAAACAATTAATAATATTTCTCCTCTTGGTCTTGAACGATTTGATGCGTCGAAGTTCGGCGTTAGTCCGGACGCTGCGACGCCGGATGCGATCATGCTGCGCTCGCAGAAGATTCACGAGATGGATTTCGACTCGACTCTTAAAGCGGTCGGTCGCGCTGGTGCCGGGGTCAATAACATTCCGGTGGATCGTTTAACCGAGATGGGTGTACCTGTTTTCAATGCACCGGGCGCCAATGCCAACGCGGTAAAAGAGTTGGTAATCGCCAGCTTGTTTATTGCGTCACGCAATCTCCATGATGCGGTCTCGTACACACGAGGTCTTGAGTCGAGCGGAGAAGCACTTGATAAAGAAGTAGAAAACGGCAAGAAGAAGTTTGTCGGTACAGAAATACCAGGAAGAACGCTTGGTGTCATAGGCCTCGGTGCGATTGGTGTGGAAGTCGCCAATGCTGCTGCGTCTCTGGGTATGAAAGTAATCGGGTTTGATCCGGGGGTGACGATTGCAAGCGCCTGGAAGCTGAGCAGCAATGTAGAACAGGCGTCCAGTGCCGATGCCGTTTTTGAGCGCAGTGAATTTATTACAGTCCATGTGCCGCTTATTGATGCGACTAAAAATCTGGTCAATGAAAAAAGCCTGGCTGCAATGCCGCAGAATGCTGTGGTCCTGAACTTTGCCAGAGCCGGAATTGTCGATGATGCGGCAGTCTTAAAGGCGCTGGACAGTGGCAAGTTAAAAGCCTACATCACTGATTTTCCCACCCGCGCCACGATTGATCATCCGTCTGTAATTACCATGCCGCACCTGGGGGCATCCACTGCTGAAGCAGAGGAGAATTGCGCAATTATGGTTGCTGATCAGCTACAGGATTTTCTTGAAAACGGGAATATCCGCAACTCGGTAAATTTCCCCAACGTAGAACTAGCGCGTAAGAGCGATCATCGTCTGTGTATTATTCACAAGAATGTGCCAGACATGGTCGGACAGATATCTCATTTGCTCGGACTTTCTTCAGTCAATATTGAAAGCATGATTAATGAATCAAAGGGAGCCGTAGCCTGTACGCTGATTGATACTGACGGCAAGGTACCGGAGCAGACTTTTGAGTCAATTCAATCCATTGAAGGGATCATCAAGGCGCGGCAGCTTTAAAAAAAAGGGTACGCGATCTGGACGTGCCCTTTTTTGAGAAGCTTATGGTAGTAAGCAGAAGTCTATCTAGCAGATAGTTATCCGTTTATCGAACTTCCAAATCTACCCGTCGGTTGCGAGTTCTGCCGTCCCGTGTTGAGTTGCTTGCGATGGGTCGACTTTCGCCGTAGGCAACTGCGCGTATTCGATCTCTGTGTACACCACGAGTGCTGAGATGCATGGCAACCGCACGCGCGCGTCTTTTGGACAATGCGTCGTTTTCAAAAGCTGAGCCATAGCTGTCTGTGTGTGCGGATACAACAATCTGGCGGTGTGCACAATCCATTAGTGTATTAGCGACATTGTCGAGCGCCAGACGTGCGCCGTGCGTCAGCTCAGATGATCCGTTCATGAAATTCACATTGCTGAGTGTGCCGTTTAAGCCGGTACACTCATCACGGCGAGTGTTTTCAGTCGTATAACGTGGCGCCGTAAGCAGCGCGTCATCATGTAACGAGTGCTTTGATTCCTGCATCGTATCCTGCATCGTATGTTGGGTATCGATAGCAGGCATTACAACCATGGGCTTGGGGTTACTAATTTGCTGCGCTGCAGGGCTGTCGGTCGCTGCTGCGAGTTTTGGCAAAATGCTGGGTTTGCTTGCCAGCCGATAAAGAATGCCAAGCTGGCCGTACTGAACATCACCATCGTATGCGGTCAAATCAGCGCGCAAGCCCAATCCCCAGCGGGTAGTGTACTCAGCACCTACACCAAATGATGCGACATTCGACGTTTTAGTCAGGAATGGAGCATCACCGACTGTTGTGTTTTCAATTTGGTTGTAACCGATACGTGCATAACCGTTAAAACCACGACGCCGGAATCTATCCAGATTTTTACCTGCGTAGATCAATGCACTCACGCCATTGACATGGAAGTTAATACGCCCTGAAGGGGACAGGCTTGTGCTGCCGTAGTCTGCAGAGTGAGCTTCCAGAGAAAGGAATTTACCAATGTCGACACCCAGACCAACTTGTCCGGCGGGTTCTGTTATATCGTTGGTTTCAAAGTCCGGTGCGGCACTGGTGTTTGGATTCATTCGGCTGACACCAAGGCCCACAGTTGCATAGATCGAGGGCGTAAATCCCAAGCGATTAATGTCCAGTGCACTTGCTATGACCGGCTCACTTATGATTGCCGAGTCTGCGCTGCTGATGGAATTATTGGCTAGTGCTTCCAGCTGTGCTACTTTCGCTTCGAGGGCAGCTGTGGTTTCGAGCGATTCTAAGCCGGCTTCTGCATTCATTTCAGCCGATGCCATTTCGGCACTCATTTCTGAGGCAGTAACAGAGTGCATTGGCTTGTGTTTCATGCCACCGGGTTTTGTTGCGGCCATGAGCGGTTCTTCTGTCCAGGCAGAATCCATTGATTTAGCCGCTTCTGTAATCGGTTCAGCCGGTAATGCTGCTGCCAACACGGGTTCTGCAAGTTCTGGCAGTTTCGGTGGTGCGGTGGCGAGTACTATTTGTGCGGGTTCCTGCGGTGATACTGGATTTTCCTGTGCGGCAGATGCGATCTGTTCTTCCATAGCTGCCGATGGTACGTCGAGCATCGGTGCAGGTTCCGTCAGGGCTGCATATTCTTCGTTGCTTAGTGTGTAGTCGATGATTTGGCTGTTGTGTCCGCAGCCGACAGTAATTGCCAGTGGCAGTGCCATAGCTATAAATTTGACGCGCTTAATTGGCGTTGTCATCGTTTTGATCCGCGAGGTTTTCGTGGGCATTGGCATCGCTAGATAGTCCGTGAGCGCTGTAGTAGTTGTACTTATCTGGTCAGTAAATAGTGAATTCATCACATGGTGCGGAGCAGGTAGTGCGCCATCATGGGTGGTGGAATTCACACTTTTCGAACAAGTTCACTTCAGCAAAGCCGTGCGGTTACCTGTAAACTACTGGTCTGATTTCTCGCCGGTTTAGGCGCACCCTTCTTAAATGACTCAACATATAACTATCGTTGGCGTGGGCTTGATCGGCGGCTCTTTCGCATTAGCGCTGCGCGAGGCGGGTGTTGATGCACGCTTTGTCGGGGTGGGTCGCAATCAACAGAGCCTGGAACGTGCTGTTGAAAGAAGGATTATCGATAGTTGGCACATTTCTGCCGCTGATGCAGTAGCGGAGAGTGATCTTGTTTTGCTCGCTACACCCGTAGGTGCAATAGATTATGTGTTACAGCAAATAGGCCCGGCGCTGGGGCCAGAGACCATCGTCACTGATGCTGGCAGCGTTAAGCAAAGTGTTATTGACTCCGCCCGGGCGCGGTTACCGAATTTTGAAAATTTCGTCCCGGCACACCCGATCGCCGGAACGGAACATAGTGGTGTCGAAGCCGGGTTCGCGTCTTTATATCAGGGTAAGCGCCTGATCCTCACTCCGGTTGCAGAGACATCACAGGCGGCAACAAAAACCGTCGCAAAATTATGGCAAGCTACAGGAGCCGTGATAGAACAGATGGAACCGCGGCAGCACGATGCAGTATTTGCCGCTACTAGCCATCTGCCACATATGCTGGCATTCAGTCTGGTAGAAACGCTCTATCGAATGGATAAAGAATCACCTGTTTTGCGGCATACCGGTGGCGGGTTTGCCGATTACACAAGGATAGCCTCGAGTGACCCGGTGATGTGGAGAGATGTCTGTCTTTTCAATCGTGAGGCGTTACTGGTGTCACTTGATGAATTTAAAAATGGACTTGAAACACTGGTTACCGCAATCGATGAAAAAGATGCAGACACACTGGAACAACTCTTCATCACAGCCAAGCAAACACGCGACACGAAAATATTGCCTGCCGACAAAGAAAAACCCGAATAAAAATAAACCCGACCAAAGATATACCCGACCTAAGATACACCCGACTAGAAAAACCAGATAGAGACGACTACCAATAACCTCATGAAGAGTAATGCTAATAGCAGCAATCAGAGCCACGCCAGTATCAATACGCAAGTTTTGGCTGGTGGCAAAATCAACGGCGTTGTTACCGTTCCGGGAGATAAGTCTTGTTCCCATCGCTCGGTGATTTTTGCGTCTCTGGCGGAAGGCGTATCAAACATTTCCGGGTTTTTGAATGGTGAAGACAGTCTGAATACAGCGAAAGCATTTCAAGACATGGGTGTCTCTATTGAACGCAGCGGTGATGTTTCTTTGCGTATAAAGGGTGTTGGGCTTTATGGATTGAAAGAGCCATCTAACGATATCTATATGGGTAATGCGGGTACAGGTATGCGACTGCTGGCAGGTATACTTGCGGCGCAGCAATTTAACACCATGCTGACCGGTGATGAGTCTTTGTCTCGTCGGCCAATGGGGCGTGTCATCAAGCCTCTAAAATTGATGAGTGCCAATATTGCAGGTGACGAGCAGGGTAAGCCGCCGCTCTCTGTTAAGGCACCCGGTAACGGTGTTACGGCGATTCACTATGATTTGCCGGTTGCCAGTGCGCAGGTTAAATCCTGTGTGTTGCTTGCCGGTCTATACGCTGACGGTGTCACCAGTGTTACCGAGCCTGCACCGACTCGGGATCATACTGAGCGTATGCTGCGTTCATTCGGCTATAGCGTTACCACAGAAGGCAATCGCATATCACTTGAAGGGCGTGGCGTTTTAACTGCGTGTGATCTTGAGATACCTGCAGATATTTCTTCGGCTGCTTTTTTGATGGTGGCGGCAAGTATTGCAGAAGACTCGGATGTAACTATAGAAGGTGTAGGTATCAATCCAACTCGTACCGGTATCATTGATATATTGCGATTAATGGGTGCTGATATCACGTTAATGAATGAACGAAAAGCAGGTGATGAACCGGTTGCGGACATTCGTGTTAAGAGTGCGCAGCTTAGAGGTATTGATGTGCCAGAGCACTTAGTGCCGCTGGCAATAGACGAGTTGCCGGTGGTGTTTGTGGCTGCATCAGTGGCGACAGGCACGACGCGTGTGACTGGTGCTGAGGAACTGCGAGTTAAAGAAAGCGATCGCATTGCTGCAATGGCTGAGGGCTTAAAGAACATCGGGGTCGATGCAACTGCGACTGATGATGGCATGATAGTCAATCAATCCGAAATAACCGGTGGTGTTGTCGAGACGCATTTCGATCATCGCATTGCGATGTCTTTCTGTGTTGCAGCCCTGCGCTCGTCAGAACCGATTCTTGTAAAAGATACCCAACATATCGATACTTCTTTTCCAGGCTTTTTTGAATTGATGTCAGAGCTTGGGATGAGTATGAGTACCACCGACTGAGGTGGGGAGGATGAGTGCTGTGCAAAGCGATGTTGCTAATGAAAAGCCGAAAGAATCTGTAAAGGGTGCTTCAGATCAGCATGGTGCTCAGGATCGACAAGACCAGGGCCAACAAAGCGTCCTGGTGCCGGTTATTACTGTCGATGGTCCGAGCGGTTCCGGTAAGGGCACAATAGCCAGTGCGGTTGCTGAGAAACTGGGCTTTCACTTTCTGGACAGCGGTGCGCTTTACCGGGTGGTCGCGCTGGCCTCACTAAATCGCAAGATCCCCGAGGACGACACGCAAAGCCTGGTTGATCTTGCTCGTACAGCGCCAATCGAATTCAGGCGTAGCAGCAGTGGGGATAGTCAAGTATTGCTTGGCGGGCAGGATGTGACGCTCGATCTGCGCCGCGAAGAAGTTGGCGACCGGGCCTCGAGAGTCGCCACCATTAAAAAGTTACGCGCTGAGTTACTGACACGGCAGCGGCGCTGGAGGCGCTTGCCGGGTCTGGTTGCCGATGGCCGCGATATGGGTACGGTGATCTTTCCCGACGCTGTTCTTAAGATCTATCTTACCGCCAGCGCAAAAATCCGCGCAGAAAGACGTCATAAACAGTTGATTGACAAAGGAATGGAGGCTAATATTGCGGGTTTACTCGCGGACATCATTGAACGCGATAATCGCGACTATAATCGGGAAATCGCACCTCTTAAACCGGCGGAAGATTCAGTCAGTATTGATTCTACCGCGCTGACCATCGACGAAGTGGTCACAAAAGTGCTTGATTTTGCTGGAAATAGAATATAATTGTACGAACCACTGCAATGGACGCAGTGTCTTTTAATCGCCTTGCCCGGGCCGGGACGTCTGGAGCATTGTATTTCAATTCCTGGAAACACTAACTTAATGTCTGAATCTTTTGCCGATATGTTTGAGGAGAGCATCTCCCAAACTCAAATGAAACCCGGTGCCATTCTTACCGGAACCGTAGTAGAAATCAGCGGTGACTTTGTCATGGTCCACGCTGGCCTCAAATCGGAAGGTGTTATTCCGGTTGAACAATTCCTCGACGAAACCGGCAATGTAGCCGTGAGCGTTGGTGAAGTGGTAGAGGTAGCACTTGATTCCGTTGAAGACGGTTTTGGTGAAACCCGCCTTTCACGTGAAAAAGCGAAACGTGCGCGCTCTTGGGCAGTCCTTGAGAAAGCGCAGGAAACTGAAGAGATCGTTACCGGTGCAATCACGGGTAAGGTCAAAGGTGGTTTCACTGTCGAAGTTAATGACATCCGTGCATTCCTGCCAGGTTCACTGGTTGATGTTCGACCGGTTCGTGATACCAGTTACCTCGAAGGTAAAGAGCTTGAATTTAAAGTAATCAAACTTGATCGTCGCAGAAACAACGTTGTTGTATCACGTCGTGCGGTTGTTGAGTCTGAATACAGTGCAGAGCGCGAGCAGTTGCTCGAAAGCCTGCAGGAAGGCCAGGAAGTTACCGGTATCGTCAAGAATCTTACCGACTACGGTGCGTTCCTTGATCTTGGCGGCATCGATGGGCTGCTACATATCACTGATATGGCATGGAAGCGTGTCAAACATCCGAGTGAAGTAGTTGAAGTCGGTCAGGAAATGAAAGTTAAGGTTCTTAAGTTTGATCGCGAACGTAATCGCGTATCACTTGGCCTTAAGCAACTGGGTGATGATCCATGGGCGGATCTGGTTCGCCGTTACCCTGAAAATACTCGTATCTTCGGTAAGGTCACTAACATTGCTGACTACGGTTGCTTTGTAGAGATTGAAGAGGGTGTTGAAGGTTTGGTTCACGTATCTGAGATGGATTGGACTAACCGCAACGTCAACCCGAACAAGGTTGTCGCATTGGGTGATGAAGTTGAAGTGATGATCCTGGATATCGACGAAGAACGTCGTCGTATCTCTCTTGGTGTTAAGCAGTGTAAGCAGAACCCATGGGATGAGTTCTCTCAGAACTTTAACAAGAACGACCGCGTTTCAGGCAAGGTTAAGTCAATCACTGACTTTGGTATCTTCATTGGTCTTGAGGGTGGTATCGACGGTCTGATCCATCTGTCTGATCTGTCGTGGGATGACACTGGCGAAGAAGCAGTTCGCAACTTCCAGAAGGGTCAGGAGATCGAAGCAATCGTATTGGCGGTTGATCCGGAGCGCGAGCGTATTTCACTGGGTGTGAAGCAGCTTGAGCAGGATCCGTTCGGTCAATTCGTGGCAGATAATCCTAAAGGCACAATCCTTAAAGGTACCATTACTGAGGTTGACGCCAAGTACGCCAAAGTCAATCTGGGTGATGGCGTAGAAGGTATTCTACGCGCCAGCGAGTATGCTCGTGACCGTGTTGAAGATCTGAAGATGCACCTTAAAGAAGGTGAAGAGCTTGAAGCTAAATTCGTCAATATTGATCGCAAGGCACGTGCTATCGCGCTGTCTATCAAAGCGAAAGAGTCTGATGAAGAAGGTGAGGCAATGCGTGATTACGCAGACAGCACTGCACCTACTGCAACAACCCTGGGTGATCTCATGAAAGAGCAAATGGGACAATCAGATTCAGGATCAGGCGACACCGCTGGTTCTGAAGAAGAGTAACAAAGAAGTAGTGAGGCGTTCGCTTGATCGCCTCACTGCATGTAAAACTTCTGCTAAAAAATCGTATAACTACTTTGATGGCAACACTATCCCCCGGAGTGATGGCCAATGACAAAATCTGATCTGATTGAGGCATTAGCCGAAAACCAGTCTCATCTTGCCTTGCGTGATGTCGAACTTTCTGTGAAAGGCTTGCTGGAGCGTATGAGTCAGTCGCTCTCTACTGGCGAGCGTATCGAAATACGCGGATTTGGCAGTTTTTCTTTGCACTTCCGCCCCCCTCGTATGGGCCGTAACCCAAAGTCTGGTGATGCAGTTGCACTCACCGGTAAGTATGTGCCGCATTTCAAGCCGGGCAAGGAATTGCGTGAGCGCGTCAATAGTGGCAAAGGCGGTGATGCCAAGAACGATAGTGATTCAGGTGCTGCGTCCGACAAGGATTCCGGTGGCACCGGTAATCCGCAAACCGAGCCTAAAACGGGCACTGATTCCTGATATTGTGCACCTACCAGAATCCTGGATGAGGGTGCTGGATTAAGAGGTTGCTGGAAAAGATGCGTGTTGCTTCTTCAGTGTTTGACCCCAATTTGTATCAACTATTTCGTGATTACTGGCTTTAGCGGTCGATTGCGGAATCTATTCTCTCCTGTACCGCCTGTTGTGCTCGACAATTTAACGGTGCGGCGTCAGAATTAAGCAACAGGTTTCGGCCGACACTTAATCTTAATCTATCCATGGAATTTTCCTGGTGGCTGGTGTTGCTGGCGGGCTTTGCTGGCTGGTTCATCGGGTACGAGAAGCTTCGCCACGCGCTATCAAATTTGCCTCGTTTTTTAGGTCGTGGCTCGAGGTCAGATTTATCGACGCTCCTGCCCGATCATAATGATCAGGTGGAGCGCGATCTCGAACTTAATAACTTGCTCGAACAATATGCTGTTGATGATAACTCTGTAGAGCTTTATCTAACGTTGGGTGATGCGTTTAGAAGGCGCGGAGAGTACTCACGCGCCATTGGTGTTCACGAACATCTACTCTCAACCGGCCAGTTGTCTGAAGATCAGCAACGCACCGTTAAGCTGGAGCTTGCCCGTGATTATGCCGGTGCCGGTTTACTTGATCGAGTAGAATCATTGCTGAAACCGCTGGTACTCGATAATCCGCGAGACGCTGCATCACAGGAAAGTCTACTCCGCCTTTATGAGAAGCAGCGCGAGTGGGAGCTGGCTTTTGATCTCGCAAGTATCAGTACGTCGATGGATCCTGCAGAGCGCAATGCGGTGAAAGCGCAATATTGTTGTGAGCTGGCAGCCGTTGCCGAGCTTGAAGATAATCTCCCGCAAATGGAAAAGCATCTGCAAAGAGCGTTAAAGTCAGAGCCACATTGTAGCCGTGCGTTGGTAATGCTTGGCCGTTATAGCATCGAGCTAAAGCAATACAACAAAGCGATATCTTACTTTGAGGCGATTGAAACACATCATCCGGAGCTGGTTCCGGAGATTGCCGAATCTTATTTTTTTGCTCTTCATGCAGTTGATGACGAGCAGGTGTTACGCAAACACCTCGACTATGTTCGTGGCAGGCAGAATAGTTACTCGGTCATCAAGTTAGCCAGGGATGCCATTGGCAAGTTAGAAAGTGAGCAGGCGGCGTCTGACTTTTTTATTGAGCAGCTTGCCATGAGACCTTCTATGAAAGGCTTGCGTGACTGGGCAGAGTATGAGCTTAAGACGACCAAATCGCAGGATAAAGAAAAGGTGGCGGCAGTAGTTGAGATGCTGCGCGATGTTACCGATGAAAAGCCCGTTTATCTGTGTGACAGATGCGGATACCGCTGCAAACAGATTCAGTGGTTGTGTCCTGGATGTGAAAACTGGAATTCCGTGAAGGTCATTATTGGTGCTGAAGGTGAGTAGCCGTCATTGCCTACGGGTTGGTCAATTAAGGTGAGTGTCCAAAGTTGAGTGAAGATAAAAAAATCATCGTAGCGCTCGATAAGCCGGATGTTGGCTCAGCGCTCGAATTAGCAACTAGTCTTGATCCTGACTATTGTAGAGTCAAAGTCGGTAAAGAGCTTTTTACCAGTGCTGGCCCGACGGTGGTAGAAGAGCTACACAAGTGTGGCTTTGAGGTATTTCTGGATTTGAAATTCCACGACATACCAAACACAGTGGCCGGAGCAATAAAAGTTGCCTGTGAACTCGGTGTCTGGATGGTGGATGTGCACGCAAGTGGTGGTGAACGTATGATGGCAGCAGCTCGT
Organism: uncultured Granulosicoccaceae bacterium; assembly: GCA_938020525.1. Taxonomy (GTDB): domain Bacteria; phylum Pseudomonadota; class Gammaproteobacteria; order Granulosicoccales; family Granulosicoccaceae. The sequence goes on from CALIHW010000194.1 coordinate 18,088, forward strand.
GAAGCAATTGAAAGTAGCTCCGGAAAGTCGCCGCTGTTAGTCGCGGTTACCGTACTGACCAGTATGGATCAAAAAGAGATGCATACAACAGGTCTTAATGGTCAGGTTAGTGTGCAGGTGCAGTTGCTGGCGGCACTTGCATCAAAAGCCGGCTGTGACGGTGTAGTTTGCTCTTCGCTGGAGGCGAGTATGCTTCAACATACACAATCCTCTTTGCTTAAAGTAACGCCGGGTATCCGATTGGCAGGAGACGATGCATCCGATCAGCGTCGTGTGATGACGCCGGTTAAAGCGGTTGAGGGTGGTGCGGATTATCTGGTTATCGGGCGGTCTGTCACCGGCGCTGCAGATCCGGTGGCTACTTTAAAAGATATTTCTAATGATCTGGGGAACGTGTCCCTTCCGGTCGCAGGGTAACAATTTAATTATGTCTGATAAGGACTTTATATCCGCCCAGTCATTGCTCGAAGACTCATGGCGGTTGGCAGTCAGTATACTAAAGGATGGATTTCATCCGAACTTTATCGTTGGTGTCTGGCGTGGTGGCACACCGGTCGGAATTGCAGTGCAGGAGATGCTCGACTTCTATGGTGTGCACACAGATCATATCTCTATTCGTACTTCGTCTTACAGTGGCAAGAGTCGCCTTGAAGCGCCGGTGCGTGTACACGGGCTTGATTATCTAATTAACAATATTAATGCGGATGACTCACTTCTTATTGTAGATGATGTATACGACACAGGGTTAAGTGTGCAGGGTGTAGTAAACACACTAACTGCTAAAGCACGCCGGAATACACCGTCGGATATTCGTATCGCAACCCCTTATTTTAAGCCGGCGAAAAACCGAACTTCGATGACGCCGCACTACTATATTCATGAAACTGATAGCTGGCTGGTTTTTCCACATGAGATTGACGGCTTGACCCGCACAGAGGTTATTGAACATAAGCCGGGCTTGTTGCCGTTTGTCGAAGACATGGATGCATTTTACGAAAGTAAGAAAAAAATATAACCAGTAACTATTGTCTGTAGTTATTGCCAGAAACTATTGGCAGTAATTTTAAAGTAGTTGCAAAGAAACGGGATAGCGCAATGATAGATCTTCGAAGCGATACGGTAACCTTGCCGACTCAGTCGATGATAAAGGCAATGAATGCCGCCAAAGTTGGGGATGATGTATATGGAGACGATCCAACCGTTAACGAACTGCAAAAGCTGGCTGCAGATAAACTTGGTTTTGAAGCAGCTGTCTATGCCCCCAGTGGTACGCAAACTAACTTAATTGCCTTACTTGCTCATTGCCAGCGTGGTGATGAGTATATTGTTGGTCAGCAAGCACACACGTATAAATATGAGGGTGGTGGTGCGGCGGTACTTGGTAGCATACAGCCGCAACCTATCGATGCGCGCGGAGATGGCACATTGGCTTTGGAATCTATCGAGGCTGCTATCAAGCCAGATGATTCACACTTTGCCCGCACCCGTTTGCTGGCAATAGAAAATACCTCTGCGGGTCGGGCGTTACCTATGGATTATCTGCCGGCAGTACGGGAACTCGCAGATTCCAAAGGGCTGCTTTTGCACCTTGATGGTGCTCGGGTTTTTAATGCGGCGGTGTTTCACGGGGTAGATGTTAAGGAGATAAGTAACCACTTTGATTCTATTTCTGTCTGTCTCTCGAAAGGGCTATGTGCACCTGTAGGGTCTGTGCTTTGTGGAAGTGCAGATTTTATTCATGAGGCCAGGCGCTGGCGTAAGATGTTAGGCGGTGGAATGCGCCAGGCGGGCTTTGTTGCAGCTGCTGGTATCGTCGCCTTGAATGAAAATGTTGATCGGCTGCAGTTTGATCATGATCATGCCAGAGCATTGTTCGAGGGTTTACGCGATATTGAGGAATTAAATATGTCTGAAGACAGCGTGCAGACCAATATGGTTTTTCTGAATTGTGGGAATAGAGTTGCGACTGAACTTGCTGCCTACCTTAAATCCAAAAGAATTGTTATTAGTGCGGGCAATTCCATTCGGATGGTGTTGCATAAGGATATTGAAATTGACGATGTGATAAAAGTAACTGCGGAGTGTAAGAAATTCTTTAGTAGTTGAGTTATCGATACGTTACTAATTATAGTTTTGTTCTCCGCTGCGGACACTTGTTGGAAGGAGCATTGTTGGAAAAAATATGGAAGAGATAGATCAGGAACTCGCGGTTAGGCTGCAAAGAGAACAAACAAAGACGCTCTATTTGCAATGGAAAACAATGATTTCCGGCTGCGGCTTTGTTGTACTGATTACCACTGTCACACTTTGGGATTTTGTTGACAAAAAAGTTGTGATCACCTGGTTAGTGGCGAACTTCATTTTTTTGTGTGCGCGTGCTTACAGTATTAATGCTGAGCTTAGAAAAGAGCCAAATAGCCCGACTGGGGAAAAACGTTTCGGTAGTAAGGCAATATTCAAGTACCGGCTTTACTCTCTCGGTAACAGTTTGCTTTGGGGGGTTGTTCCTCTGGCTCTGTTTACGGAAAATATTCCTATCTTCTCAATTGCTACACTGACACATGGTGGATACGTAGCTGCTGCTGTTTCCGCTACTGCTACGTATGATCTCAAGGCATTTTATGCATTTGTAATTCCGGCTACTATTCTGTGGGTAATTGGTCTTGCGGTGAATGGAGGCAGTGTTTATTTGCCGCATATTATTTTGTTTAGTATCTATCCATTGATTATGATGGTATTTGCAATGCGCATTAATCAAGCGTTTAAGGAACAAATTCTACTCCAACTGGAGAATGCAAACCTTAACCAAAATTTGCGTGAGCAAAGAGATCGTGCTGAAAATGCCATGCAAGAGAAAAACCGCTTTCTGGCGGCAGCCAGTCATGACTTAAGACAACCCGTGCACACATTGGGATTGTTTGTAGCATCAATGGAACCTTTGCTGGATAAGGAGCGACCAAAGCAACTTCTGGAACAGATAAGACAGACATCGGAGAATATGGGTAGTCTGTTGCACAGTTTTTTGGACCTTTCCAAGCTTGACGCGGGTGTGCTGCAAAACAATCCGTCTCATATGTATGTGAAGCCATTGTTGAATATGCTTTTGTCTGAGTATCAGGAGCAGGCAGATCAGAAGCAATTGACAATTAAATCTGACTGTCCAGCAGATCTGGTTTGTTTTGTAGATTCGTCTCTGTTAGAGCGGATTCTCAGAAATCTGCTAAGTAATGCAGTAAATCATACGAGTATTGGAGGGGTGATGCTGACGGCATCGCAGATAGATGCGAGTCATATCGAGATAAGTTGTATTGATACAGGTAAAGGCATTCCTGATAGTGAGCAACAGAGAATATTTTCAGAATATCATCAATTGGAGAATCCAGAGCGCGATAGAAAGAAGGGGCTCGGGCTTGGTCTTGCGATTGTCAGGCGCTTGTGTGATTTAATGAGAGTTAAGATCGCACTTGAATCTTCTCCGGGGGCAGGTTCTACGTTTACGCTGACTTTGGATATTGGCGATACTAAGCAGGTTCGTTCTTCCGACCCCGTGCCGAGTAGTCAGGGGATACTGCCCTGTCGCACGATTGTGATCGATGATGAAGAGGATATTCTACTGGGGATGAGTTCTTTACTGAGCGGTTGGGGGTGTATTGTGTCCACTGCTGCTTCTGGTGATGAAGCGTTGGAACATCTGGAAACAATGCCCGATCTGGATCTGATCATTGCAGATTTCCGGCTCAGAGAGAATGAGAGTGGGCTCGGAGTCATTCAAAGAATCCGTGCTCACTATGGGCGAAACCTCCCCGCGATACTGATCACGGGTGATACCGGAGCAGAAAGACTCAAGAAGGCAACCCTGGCTGATGTTGAGGTTCTCCATAAACCTGTGGAAACTGAAACTCTGCGTAAGATGATCAAGCAATCTTCTTCGCAGGTGGTACTGTAGTAACGAGCTTTTGTTGGAGCTGTGTTTTACCCTGTTGTTTTTTGAAAATATCAGCGCGAGAAGATAATGCAAATTTCATGTGACTGTGGTTCGTTTACAGCTGATCTTCGGACGTTTCCAAAAAATACGCCTGGAAGACTTGCCTGTTACTGTAATGATTGCCAGACATATCTGAATAAAATTGATCGTGCAGACGTGCTTGATGAATACGGTGGGACGGAGATTATCCCGGTCTATCCTAGTGAATTAAAGATTCTTCAGGGCAGAGAGTCTCTTAAGTGTTATAGGCTAACTGAAAAAGGCCTATACCGATGGGTGGCAGCTTGCTGTAATACGCCGATTGCGAATACCAAACCTGGTTTCCCGTGGCTAGGAATATTTCATACGGTCTATAAAAATTCTGATCCGTTATCACTTGACTCGCTTGGGGAAATAAAAAGCAGAATTTTCGGTAAATACGCAACAGGTCAACCGCCATTTAAAATTGCAGACAAGATGGACCTAAAAGCTTTGTTGACGGTGATGCCATTTATCGTAAAAGGCAAGCTCTTAAAAAAGAGTGAAGGGTCGGAATTTTTTGAGTCAGATGGACGTACGCCGATTGTGATTCCTGAGATATTGAATAGTTAGTTAGCTGGATATCCACGCCCTTACCAGAGAGGGTCGTACAAGTTTTATTGCGACTATTGTTCTAAACGAAAACCCCTCTTGTAAGCAAAAAACGCTTTGTATTCTCCCGAGGAGGGTGTCGTCAAAGCATTTTTGAAATCCTGTTCGACTATATTTTAAGCCACGTACTCAAAGCCAAGTCACTCTCCCTATGGGAGAGTCCAATGCGTTGTTTGCATTGGGAGAGGGATACTTTTGGGTAAGCGTCCGACCATCACCCACTATCCGCACGAGAAAAAGGCTTAAATACTGGTGTCCACTTAAAACATGTGGACACCATGCAAGAGAAAATAATCCAACCCGAAGCGACACAAGAGAGTGCACCTCTAACACGCCGCACTTACACAAAAGAATTTAAGACACAGATAGTCGCCCTGTGCGAGAGAGGAGATCGTTCGATAGCGCA
>CALIHW010000195.1 GCA_938020525.1 uncultured Granulosicoccaceae bacterium
CCAATATTGGTAAATGTCGTTTTCTGCCAAAATGTCCGTAATTTGTCAATCCGTATGGCTCGGATTCATCAGAAGTGGTGGTGTAGGGTGGTGCGTTTGCTAAAGTCTTTCCGGGTTCCCTGTAACGATTGTAAAAGGCAACCCAAGCTTTTTTTCCTGCTTGTTGTAGTTGCTATAAAATCCATTGGCCTCTTTAATAACAACACTGTTATCGCAAAATTCTTTTTCAGTGGCCAATAACTTTTCACAAAATTGACCGGCATCATTGACCCGCCAGGTGAACTCATTAATTACCCCGGTTTTATTTTCCTTAACTACTTTTCTACTGTCTGTACCCAGATAATTGGACCAGCTACCATCCGTAGCTACAAAAGTGACTCCACTCGCACCAATAAGATTTGAAGGATTAAAGATTTTTGCGCCGTCCCTGATTAATACATCAAGGTTTGTTAATACATCAAGGTTTGATTCGGCAGAAGTGGTTGCGCATGATGATGAAAGCAGTAGCGCAGTGGATAAAGTGAGACTCAAAATTACCCTGAACATACGCCTGTTCCCTCATTTTTCCTTGTTCAGCAATATAGCAATGCAACGTATAAGCTACGCTATCAATCGGTCTGGGGAATGTCAATATATGAGGTTAGTCTCATTCGAGGCTGCAGTGGCTTTGCCAGGGTGCAGATTGCACGTCTAGTCAGTCTCGCGAACATCAATGTAGTGGCTGGGATATCGTTGTAGCCCGTTGCTTAGCCACGCAGTGATCGAACCGCCTGACAGCTCGGCGCGCTATGCTCGCCATTTAACGAATAAACCGGACTGGATAAGCGTTGTTCAAGTTTGATTGACACTGCCGGCAGAATTTATATGCCAAAGTACTCAAAATTCTGCCGCTACTACCTACTATCAAATTCGGTCAGACAGGAAATTCTAGGTGACTTTCTGATTGTCTTTTGGATCCGTTTGCACGCTATTGTTATTCGAAATGATCCACGGTTCGTTTTTAACCCGTAGTAATACCTCTAAACGGCTATGAACATTAAGCTTTCTGAATATTGACGCAATATGATTTTCGATGGTTCTCTCAGATCTCGAAAAACGTTCTGAAATCTCCCGATTACTTAGGCCTTTAATGACCCACGGAAGTATTTCCTGCTCTTTTATAGTGAGTCCCAGGGGATGTTGTCTTGATTGATTTTTACGGCCACTTTTTTGTAGGTTTGCGTTATAACGAAACCCCGATTCGGCAGCGACCTCTGATGCTCTTTGCAATGCACCTGTAGCTTGCATGTTCTCAAGTAATTTAATCGCATATTTTGTGTGTTCGACCGAGTCTTCACTTGCTGGTGCTGTTAACAAAGCGAGCGCTGCTGGAAAAGGAGATCCGATAGATTCCCACGCTAGTGCTGCGGCTTTATTTTCGCCGCGAATCTCCATTTGATAGGGTGCCGGAAGTCTATCAACTGGTATAATGTTGTTTTTTATTTTATACCGATGTAGCCATAGGGCGAATTCGCTATCTCTCCAGTTTCCAGTGAAGGAGATATCATCGGACAGCAGTGCGTCTATGTGTATGTTGGCTATTTCGTGTTGGCCTGATAGCCATGCAGCCTCGACTAGTGATATGCGAGCGGGTAACAGGTATTGTGCTTCGGAGGTGCTGATGGCATCTTTCAAAGCCTTACCAAGAGAATCTTTTGCCTCGGGTCTGCCGAGACGTGTCTGTACTCTGGCCAGTACCAATAAGGCGGGTAATTTCATTAGCAAAGTGAGTTGTTCGAGTTTCAGGACACTTTGCGAAATCGTTTCAGCTTCTTCCAGTCGGCCCTGTTTCATTCGCAATTGTGCATGTAGCCCAACGAGATAGTATGTGCAGCTATCCAAGTCGTGATTAGAATCGAACTCTATACCTTCGCTAATCGTTTTCTCTGCCAGTTCAAAGTCTCTGCATCCCACCGCGTAGTCAGATATGTTGGTGTATGCCCGTGCTGCATGTTCTTGGAAATTGTGCCTTAAGGCCAGGCGTAGGCTTTCACGCAAAAGATCCAGTCCGGCCAGATCATCACTAAATGCCATAGCGGTACCGACGTTGTTTAGAGCGTGTATCCGGACTTCTGGGTTTCTATTGTCTTTTGCTTCAAATTCCAGTGCCTTGTTGCCCCAGGAAATTGCGTCCTCCATATGGCTATTCAGCATATTTAGTTGAGATTTTAAGCTATAAGCCATTGCTTTCTGAGCGGAATCCTCGGTGGATTCCAGTACCCTGATAGCTTTGTCTGCGTACTGGTTCGCTTTAGCTGCCTGACCTTGATACCAGTAAAGTCTCGATAACCAGCGTAGGTTTTCTCCTATTTTGTCAAACCTATCCATCGCACGCCAGATAGCAAGCGCCCGGTGTCGTGCGCTTATGACTTTGTCATCGATTTCAATAAGTGCCGCTTCATAGGACCAGCTCTCATATAAAGATGCTTTAAGCTCGGGCGTTGCTTCAGAGTCAAACTCGAGTGCAGATGCAAGGTGCGTTGCAGCTTCACTGTGAGCGCCGGCTTGAGAGGCAATGTTCGCTGCTTTAGATGCGTATTCCAGAACCAGGTGGGCATCTCTTGCACGATAGGCATGGTAAGTGATTTGCTTAATGTGCTTATCACAATCGTCCAGTATGAGTGCTTCGGTAATTTGTTTATGAGTGCTTTTTTGCCACAAACTGGATGTTCGAGATTTAGTACTTAATCGAACGAGCTCATGACGAAACCGGAGGTTGTTATTGTTGTCGGTTTCCAGTAGCTGCTTTTCTTCGCACGAAATTAGCAAGTCATCTGCGTTCTTTGGGAACAGTTGCCGAATCAGTGGTTGTTCTATTGAACTAGGAATAACGCTTAGCGTTTCAAGGAAGTTCTGTTCTTCAAGTGTAAGGCGGTTTAGCCGAGCGGCGATTGCTTCCTGTATGGAGGCAGGCACTTGTTCATCGCCAATATCGCTGGTGGCGAGTAACTCTGTGATGAAAAATGGATTTCCTTTGGTAATCGCGTGAAGATGCGCAGCGTTGTCACTGGCACTGCCTACCATTTGTTGTATACCCTCAAGAGTCAGTGGTTCCAGATCAATTCTTGTGGTGTCTGACTGTGGGAACTCACCGAGAAGATTGGTTAGCGGGTGCCGCAGGCCTGTTTCATCCTGTCGATAGCTGATAATCAGGAGTGCACTAAGTGCAGTTATTCGGCGGCCAAGGCACTTTAAGAAATCAAGAGTGGCGTTATCTGCCCAGTGCGTGTCTTCAAAGATCAATACAGCAGGCTGAGACAGGCTTGTTAGCTCCTGCAGAAAAATTTTCAGTAGTTTGGTGATCGAAACGTCAGAATCCAGCACCTTCAACACGTCAAGGCTAAACGCTGAACTCATATCATGTAACGGGCCCAACACACGCGGCGTTAGTAGAGCCTCGCAACCACCCCAGTAGTATTGATAGCGATTGTTATTTTGTGAGATGAAATGTTGCAGCAGCGTTGTTTTACCGATACCCGCTTCGCCGGGAACCAGTGCTATCTGACCGTGGCCAGTTGCAGAATTGACAGCTAGTTTATTTAGTATAGCGATAGCATTGTCTCGCTCAATTATCATCGCTTTCTACCAAAAAATAGATAACTCCTTTAACAAATAACAAAAACTGCAGATGCAATTAAAGAGATGAGTCCGATTTTAATCTCACTTTCCAGCGCTAGCTATTACCCATTTGGCTAATGAATATTCCCTGTTAATGAATGAAAAATGAATTGAGTATAATGGGTATAAACGTACGGCTATATTCTTCTGTCTGAGTATTCTGTAACTCTACAAAAATGATTATCTCTACCTAAATACAAAACAAAAACGATACCGTAGTCTATTCAGTGGTGTTTAACGAAAATTCAATTTAGCTCTATTGGGATGAGAGTGATGAAGCAGGTAAATTTGAAGTAGATAATAAGTTTACATGTCTCACAGACAGGAGTTCTTGCTACTGTGGAGAGCTGTTGTAACAAGCTCATTACTAATTAGTTACACGAAAAAGGAATTTAATCGCAATGGAACTTGCAATGGATATTATCGAGCAAAATATGCTTGAGGTACACAACCCTTTCAACAATGAACTTTTAGAAATATTGCCTGGTGACAACAGGGTGTCAGTACTGGAAGCTATCTCCCGAGCGGAGCAGTACGACTATCATCTGACCGGGTGGCAAAGATATGAAATTTTGAATCAACTTTGTTTCCTCATCGAAGCCCACCGCAAGGAGTTAAAAAAAATCATTAGCCTGGAGTCTGGAAAAACATTAAGCGATGCAGACTTAGAAGTGACCCGTGCCTATCAGGCATTTTTACTGTCGGCAGAGGAAGCCAAGAGAATAAATGGAGAACTGGTGCCTCTTGACGCGGTGGTTGGTATAGAGAAAGGGCTGGCGATGGTAACCAGAGAGCCTGTCGGTATTGTCGCTGCAATTACTCCTTTCAATTTTCCACTAAATCTTGTAGCTCATAAGGTGGGGCCAGCGCTTGCTGCAAATAATCCGGTGATAGTGAAACCGTCTGAATCCACCCCCATCACAGCAATTCGTCTAATGGAACTTCTGCATGAAGCGGGATTACCTGAAGAGATGATGCAGGTGGTTGTTGGTGAACCGGAGTGGATTGTAGATATTTTCTGCACGGATGATCGTATAAGAAAGATCAGTTTTACAGGTAGTACGGACACAGGCAAAAAAATCTGCCACAAAGCTGGATTGAAGGCGGTCAGCATGGAACTTGGTGGTAATGATCCGATGGTAATTTTATCGGATGCAGACATTGATGCGGCAATTCCGATTGCTGTGGACGGTGCCTATGGCAATAACGGCCAAAGGTGCACATCTATAAAACGATTTGTTATCGAAGAATGCATCGCTGATAGGTTTATTGATCGATTTGTAGATGTTACTCGTAAGTTGCGAGTTGGAGATCAGCTTGACCCCACTGTGAATATTGGACCGTTGATCAATGAAACCGCGGCGAAAACTGTTCGGAATCGAATAGAAGCAACCGTTAAAGATGGCGCTGATCTACTTTGTGGCGGGCGCAGACAAGGTGCTCTGCTGTGGCCTACCGTGCTAGATAATGTCAGAAATAACAGTCCTCTGGTAGCAAGAGAAACATTCGGGCCTGTAGCGCCGTTTATTAGAGTTAAAGATTTTGATCAGGCAATTGATGTAGTCAATGACACTTCTTATGGTTTGCAATCCGGGGTATTTACTAATGATCTTTGCAAGGCCAAGGCAGCTGCCAGTCGAATTCGGGCCGGTGGGGTTATGATCAATCGAGCGCCTGGTTTCCGTGCCGAGCATTTACCATTTGGCGGAATAAAGAATAGTGGCGTTGGCAGGGAAGGGATCAAATACGCAGTTGACGCAATGACCTATACCAAAACAATAGTTATGTAGTCTTAGTATTGGTGTGTCGCATGGATGAGTTACGTGAAACGGAAACTATCAGGTAGCTCTTCCCCTATTGAAAAAGTCTCTCAGGGATGGGAAATGTCAGCTGATCAAAATGCCAGTATTCATAGAATCAATGCTGTTGTTGATATTGCGATTTCTCACAAATATTACTTAGGTGCGTTAATTCTCGCTATTACTTTAGTGTTGCTGAGTTATTTAAGTGGCAGCGGGCGAGTTTTAGAAACGGAGTATTTGTCCTTAATGTTGATTACTACCACCACGATCGTTTTTTTTCTTAGTGGCGCAGTAAAAGGAGTCGCTGGAATTGGAATGGGGCTGGTTGCTGTGCCGACTATGAGCGTGATTTTTGAGCCAGTTCTGGCTGTATGTGTTGTTGCTGTGCCTTTAGTGATTACTAATTTCTGGCAAGGAGTAATAAGAGCGCAGCCTTTACTGGTCTTTAGAAGATATCGTGCGCTGTTTATTTCTATGACGGTGGCGATGATTTGTTCCGGGTATTTTGCCAATTATTTCTCTGTGTCTGTAACATCTTTCGTACTGGGTGCAATGGCCGTTGTATTTTCGCTAATCAATCTCGGTATCAGACTTCCAAGGTTTAACGAGAATATCGATTTCCCTGTGCAAATAGTGTGTGGAGTAGTGGCGGGCTTTGTTGGAGGCATGACGGGTCTGGTGGTAATACCGCTGGTTCTGTATATGATATGTCGTAGTGTTAGTAAGGAAGAATTTGTCTCGGCGCTTGGGTTACTTTTGCTAGTCTCAGGTCTGGTGCTTGTTATGTGCTATGGATTGAACGGCGCAATGACTCTGCAGCTGTTTATTCTGTCATTGCTGGCTTCTGTGCCCGCTCTTTTCGGTGTAATCGTTGGAGAAAGTATCAGGCAATACCTGGATGATCAGGTATTCCGCAAGATAGTGCTGTATATGATTATGACTATTGGAGTGAAAATTCTTATCGATATCTAGGAGTCTGCGCGGTGGAAATCCGCGTAGCGAGAACGTGCCATGGCGAGGACGTTTTTACTATCATTTGAGGCGCATAGTTGTTCATACGTAACGAAAATGATCGATGATTATTGTAGCCTAGGCGCACCGTCAGGGCGCGTTCGCAGTAGCGGACGTTCTGCGTGCTACGCTCGCCATTTCACGAATAAACCAGGCTAGTATCACGTGACAGGCCTATATCGGGGATGTGCTTAGATTTCTACCAGTCCGAGGCTACCAGTCCGCGGATATCCTCCATGACTACATCGGCGTGACCGGTTAGATCCGACTCGCTGGCGGGCCCGGTTAATACACCGACTGTCAGCCCGAATCCGGCCGCGATACCAGCATCGATATCGTGCAAACTATCACCGACCATTGTGATCTCGCTTACAGGTAAAGCCGTTGCCTGACTAAAAGCCAACAACATACCAGGCGCTGGCTTACTTCCAAAACCCGAATCGTAGCCACAAACAAAGTCGAAGTAACCCACTATATTTCCCTCCGCCAACTGTTCATGCGCAGAAGCTTCAGAATCGTTGGTTGCAACACCCAGTTTTAAACCTGAATTCTTTAGTTGGCTCAGCGTATCTTCCAGTCCGTTGACTGGTGCTAGCGGTAGTCCAATCGATAAGCGCTTACACACTTCATTGACACTTGAAAAACTATGCTCATCTAACAAAGCAGTCATGGCTTCTACTGAATCGTCAGCAGATGCACTAACGATCAATGAACCGGTAACGAAGGTTCTATCTTTTCTGTTGTAGCCTATAGAGGTTGCTAGCCGGTCGGCAAGCTGGTTATCACCAGCGGACAATTCATTCACAACCCGATCGCACCAGACAGACCAAACGGCGTTAAAGTCAAACAGCGTGCCGTCTTTATCAAAGACTATGGCTTTTAAACCCCTTGCCTTTAACCCCCCGGCCTTTAAACCCCCGGCTTTAATATCCAATAGCACAGCCATCTTTACGTGGGTCAGATCCACCAGCAAGCACACCATCCTGCCAGTCTATTGAGATAGCTTGCGACCCGCCTATCGGCGCTGATGCAGGTACCATTTTATGCCCTAATGCTTGTAAAGCAGCAACAGTAGAATCCGGCAGCGAGCTTTCATACTCTACTGTATTTTCACCTGGTTGAGGGAATACCCTCGGCATATCCTGAGCTTCTTGAATATCTTTATCAAAATCAATCATACGCGTCAGAAACTGCATATGACCATATGATTGATAGTGTCCGCCCATCACCCCATAAGGCATTTCGACTTTTCCATTTCTGGCAACCATACCTGGAATTATAGTGTGCATCGGACGTTTACCCGGGGCAATACAATTCGGATGATCCGGATCAACAACAAAACTCTCACCTCGATTGTGCAACATCACACCTGACTTTGGTGCCATTTGCACACTTCCAAAACTGTGAAAGATAGAATTAATGAAGCTACAACAATTGCGGTCTTTATCAACGACGCTGATAGTCACCGTACTTTGATGAGGTTTAGCCGTAAATGATGGCAGGTCTTGCATAGCTGCATCAGGGTTAATAGAATTACGCAGTTCGGAGGCATGCTCATCTGATAATAACCAGTCTACCGGTACATCGCTATGCGCCATGTCGGCAACATATAAATTTCTATCGTTATATGCCATTCGACTAGACTCAATCTCAAGATGCAGTCTTTCAACAGACATCGGATCAACACCTGACACATCAAAACCACTTGCAATATTCAAGAGTTGCAGCGCGATTATTCCCTGCCCGTTGGGCGGAATTTGATAAACGCTGTGGCCTTTATAGACTGTACTGATCGGGTCAACATATTCGCCAGCCGCAGATGCGAAATCGTCCATCGTGTGAAGACCACCGAGACTTTGAAGATATCCAACAATGTCCTCGGCAATTTCTCCGGTATAAAATGCATCACGGCCACTTTCGCCAATCCTTTTAAGCGTTGTGGCAAGTTTCGGTTGATGATGCATCTGCCCCGTCACCAGGGTTTTCCCGTCAACCAGAAATACCTCTCCGGCATTGGCATCGTTTCTCAGTAGATCCAACTGCTTTGCCTGGTCATAACTAACGCGTGGTGATATCGGGTAGCCCTCCGATGCATATCGGATCGCAGGTTGTAAGATTTGTTCGAGAGACAGGTGGCCATGGTCTTTATTTAGCCTGCACCAGGCGTCAACGGCACCAGGCACTGTCACCGAGTGAGGAGATTGCCGCTCAATAGAGGTTATACTTTGTGATAGATACCAGTCTGCAGAAGCTACTGCCGGCGCTTTTCCCGAGCCATTGAAAGACACCATGGAGTTGATATCTCCGCCTGGTGCGTAAAAGCAAAAGCAATCACCACCAATACCGGTTGAATGAGGTTCCACAACGCACTGCACCGCACAGGCACCAATTGCTGCATCAAGTGCGTTTCCACCCTGCTTAAGAATGTCTATCGCAGTTTGCGTTGCGAGCGGATGGGATGTTGCTGCCATGCCATTTGGCGCCAGCACCGGAGAGCGTCCCGGAAATTCGAGATTTCGCATAGTGACCTTGTTGTGAGATGGTTATGTACCGAGCTGTGATTCTAACAGATGAGATCTAGTAGCCCCCCTCTAACAAAGCAAACTACGCTTTGTATTCTCCCAAGGGAGAATGGCTATTCCCGGCTTTGTTTTAACTTCCCATTCATCAGAATGAAACCCTCCCGCTTGCGGGAGGGTCGGCGTCTAAGCGCCGGGGAGGGCTATGTCACTCAAGTATCAAGCTGTGAGTTTCTGATCTAACATCACCCCTCTAACAAAGCAAAACACACTTTGTATTCTCTCAGGGAAGAATGGCTATATAAGCTTCAATTTAACAGCAATCAATTAATCGATACACGTAAAGCGACAATCACTTCTCTCTATCGCTCTATAGTATAAAAGAAGTCCGCACCGGATTCTGTACTCCTGGTAGCAAACAAGGCGAGTCTATCGGATATACGATAACGCATATTAAATGCCTGTACGGTAGTCAGAATATCGATACCATAGCTAATATACAAATCAGGAGTTATAAATTTACCGAGTGTATAGCTAATACCCTGCCCTACAGGGGTACCAAATAATATAAACGAGAGCGTATTGGCATCTGTTTGTTCAGGCTCAGACTGTAGCTCAAGCAATGGCACTTGCGCAGTACCACGTACCTGCACACCAGCTTTTACATCATAGGCTGTAACATCACGAAAAACATCAAACTCAAGCCCAGGATTATCCAGTGGCCCACCACCAAAAAGTATCCGGCCTTTCTCCATCGAAAGATTTTGACCATACACCAGATAGTCACCGCTGACGACTTCAATAACACCGGCTCCAGTAGGCACTTTGCCTGGTACTTGTTCAAGACTAAGGCCACCGCCCAACGCGCCATTGAACTGGCCTGCCTTAACACGTACGTCATCACCGAGCTCAACGTTAATTCCAAGTCGAACACGACTTTCTTCCGCAGCTTCTTCTTCCGCATCGACACTCTGCTTGACCACTACATCAGTTGACTCTGTTAACACGCCGCTATCGCCTCCTGCAGTGATAAATGCAGACGGTATAGCCAAATCACCAAGCACGGAAATTTCATCACCATCAATCGATATTTTTAAATCTGGTGATATCACGACTTTTTGCCGTTTTGCATTTGCCACCTGAAAGTCCTCACCAACTAGTTGCAGATCAACTGCGCTGGTAGCTGGATTCACGAAACCTTCGATAGACAACTCACCGCCACCTGATTTAATCTGACCAGTTATATTGAGATTGCCATTGCCATCACTGACTGCCTGTATATTGCCGTCTTCAAGCTTTAGTGAGATAGACGGGATCTCTGCACCAAAGCCAGTCAAATTTACACCACCAACAATCTGCGGTGCTTTAAGCGTTCCACCCAGTTGTACGTCAGAAGCAAACGCACCATCAATACTGCTAAGCTGCGAGGCACCAATACCTGCAAGAGAAATATCCTGTATTTCACTGCCAATGGTTCCACGCAGATTTTGCGCGCCATATAAATCAGTAATGACCGTCTCAGCTTTAAGCGTTCCTATTTCACCCAGCGCAAGATCAGCAGTGGTAATCACCTGATCATCTTCAAGATTTACAGTCGCTGTACTGACTCCCAGAATTGCGGTAATAACATCGCCTTGATTGGTAAACTGAATTCTGCCTTCGGGTATAGAAAACTCACCGATTGCATTTGGCTTACCACCAGGCTGCATAGAAAATTCCACCTTACCCGACAAGGGTGCATCAATGGTGATGTCAGGTGGCATCAGATCACTGAACAGTTCAGAGTTAAAGCTTTCCAGTCCAACCCTTGACTTAATGCCTGCCTCAGACTGCCATGTAGTATCAACACAAAGCACTGCCGGCAGGTTGGTCATACATAATATTCCGGTTGAAAGGGAACTCCTGGTGGCATCTATAGCGACAGGTTCGTGAAGCTTCCAATCACCGATTGGTGTCTCCAGTAATTCAAGCTTGTCCAGTGAGCCGTTCCAATTCTCGCCCTTGATACCACCGGTAAGATCAAGTGATACATCCGGCGCATCACCAGTCATGGATATCGACAACTCGTGCTGATCAGGCTTACCTCCGCCTTTTATTTTTATATCTTGCCACTGATACCCTGCAACAAACAAAGATTCTCCGGCAATATCAATTTCAGATACGGTGTTACCCGTAAGGTCAATGACACCACTACCGGTAAGTGATTTGGTTGTGAGTGATCCGGATTCAAAATCACTGGCATCGAGATTAAATTCGAGTCTGGGCGCATCCCGCGAACCACTGATGTTGCCATCTAGCGCTACATCACCTTTGATGCCCGGCAACAGATCAGAAAGCTGATCCGCATCCATTTTCCACTTAAGATCGAGCTCATCACCGATCGCACCATCAAGATCAATGGTCGCTGCACCCAGTTTTGCAGACAGTCCATTTGCTGAAAAATTTCCGTTGGTGAACTTCACACTACCACCGCCACCAAGCTCCTGACCTTTATAGCTACCTGACAGACTTTTGATGTTTGCAACAAGATCAGGACCGCCATCAGTCATCCGACCTTTACTGGTAGCAGAAAGAGACACTTTGCCTTCATGCTCGGGCCATTGCGCACCCGGATTGATACCATCCGCTTTAAGTGTCAGATCCCACTCTGGATCTGGCACGAATACCACATCACCGGTAGCATTGATCTGACCTTCAAGTACATTGCCACTAAGCTCAAGGCCCGTCAGCTTTTCTGTATTACCACGGGTACTTATTTTCCAGTCACCCTCGGGAATATCTTTACCCGCCAGTGACAGCTCTGCATCTACCTGATAATCATCGAGCGTCCCCTCGACGCTGAATTCCGCTTTCGAACTACTCACTAGCACTTCATCACCGACTAACGGCCATCGTACATCCGTCCAGTCGCCTTTGATATCAACCTCACGGGTATCGATATTAACAATACCGGCTGCATTGACAGTAGTTGGCGGGCCATCGACAGACAGAGCTTTTATATTGACCTGTTCAGGTGTTCCGGAAGCTTCCAGCTGAATTTTCAATTCACCTGCTATCTCCTGCTCAACGACTGTATCCAATACCACATTGTAGTTTTCTGCAGTCCCTGTGAAATGCAATGTGCCGGCGGGGCTCAGAACTAACTTCGGGTCTGCAATCAGCGGATACTCGAGCTCATTCCAGCCCAGGGTAACGTCAGCCTCCAATGTCTTGAGATTAACAGTTCCATCAAGAGCAAGCTCGGTTGTTGATTGTTCAAAAGATACCGTGGAGTCTGAAAACTCTACTTGCTCGAAATCACCAGTTAAAATAAACCTGGTACTTAACGGACCGGTTTCACCATGATCAGTTGTGAACGTACCGCGGGCATTATACTGATCAAGATTGCCGTCAGTATCTACATCGAGCGTAAATGGAATACCACTTAGCTCTTCACCCAGAACACCCAGATCATCACTTGATGCAGATAGTTTTCCATCCCACGATAAATCACCTGTAACTTCTATAACATCAATATCGACCGTCGCATTAACAAAGCCCTGCACTTCGTGCTTCACATTCAGTTTTTGCAAGTCACCGGTAACGGTCCCCATACCCGCAAAGCTTCCAAACTGTTTGTTAGTGAAGTTCCAGCTGCTATCCACATCAAGTGGCCAGTTACCACTGGTACTCAGATTGCCATCAACATTTAAATTGCCCAGCGGGGCTTTGACACTTAACTCCAGCACTTCCACAGCGTCACCCTCACCACCGGCGCGCAGGTAGACCTCATCGATAATTACCGGCTCTTCAGCACCCGGCGGAAAGATAGTGATATCAGTGAGCGAGATGTGATCTGCTTTTACGGCCAACGGAATCTTTATATCACTGAGCTGAAATGGCTCACTGGCCTCATCATCGTCGGGCGCAGGCTGCGGTAGTCGAACAATAATTCCATTCATTACCAACCGATCAACATTCAACTCGCGAGACACCAATCGCTTCGGCGTCCAGTCATAGTCGACAGACTGAACCTGCAAATCAAGACCCGCAGCATTTTTAAATGCTATGTCCTCAAATCTTCCTGGCCCAATAAGCTTACCTTCCGCGCTGCCGATACTCAGGTCATCACCAAGATAGCCCTCAGCAACAGAGAAGGCTCTTTGCATACCACCGTCCGTTGCTATCAGATAGTAAAGCACACCGAACAGAAGCAGTATCAGTAGTAGGAAAAGCAGCGAAAGACGTTTGATAATATCCATCTTCGTCCCTACAAGTCCGGACCAATAGTAAGATGAAACTCCCACACACCATTATTGGGATCGTCCAGACCACGGGCAGCATCTACCCTGATTGGTCCTACCGGTGATTGCCACCGCAACCCGACACCAAAACTATTTCGCAACACAGGCTCATCGTTAAAAGCATCACCTACATCTGAAAAGACAGCCCAGCTGAAGTTAGGTCTGAATGGCACTTCATATTCAATACTTGCCTCCAACAAATAACGACCACCCACCAGCACTCCATCCTCGCTTGGTGCGATCACATCGAAATCGTAGCCCCTGACAGTAGTATCACCACCACTAAAGAAGCGCTTTGACAAAGGTAACTTTGAATAGTCACTGACTTTGGTAGCACCAGCCGATGCCTTTGCAATGATACGATTACCATTATCGTAGGAGAATATGCTCTTGCCAGTTACCCTGCCCTGAATAAACGAAGTATCTGAAAATACACTACCACTCGCACCACGCAACATAAGCTCTAGAGAGTTACCACGATAAACGTTCAGTCTTTCAACTAATGTAATCGGTGACGTATAAATCCACTCCAGACCCGGCACTAACAGAGTAGATATCTGATCGGCTCGCACATCTTCCTCGACCTCATAGTCAAGTGTAAAAGTCTTGAACCAGTGATCATCACGATAGCTGTAATATCCGCCTATTCCGATGCTGCGAAAAAACTTGGATTCTGAATCTTCCTCTTCAATATTAAAATTAAAACCGTAACTGTCTGTTCTCGGATCACGGGTTGGAATCACATAAGCGTATCCAAGCCCATAACCAATCTCAGACAGAATCGCCTGCGCCTCGTAGTGATGCCCTGCTGTATTAACCCGCCTTCGTGTCACACCTAGTCGAATTCGAGCACCAGTGTCTGTACCATAGCCAAGCCCGTAGACGTATTGCTTGGGATTTCTGTGTTCAAGGTTTACATCTACTGGAATTACCTTATCAACAGCATCATCCGCAGATGCGCGTACCTGTACATTTCTATAATACGACGTGTTGCTAAAGTCACTTTGCACTTTCTGAATTTCACCAGCGTCGTAGTACTGGTTTTCTTCTAGATCGACGAATTTATCGATCAACTCATCAGACAGCCAGTCAACATCCTGAGTAATATTAATTTCACCAACTTTATATCTGTCACCAGTTGAAAAATGCAGCGTGACGTCAGCGCCATAAGAATCCAGATCAACAAGTATCTCCTGTTCTGTAAATTCTGCATCAAAGTAACCCATTTTCGCAGCAGCAGATCTGATGCTACTTTTCAGCGAATCATAGAGCTGCTGATCCAGCACTTGCTCACGTCTGATGTTCTCCTCAGCAAAAGCCATGATATTTTTAAAGTCGGGCTCGTCAGCACCAGGGCCTGAAATTTTCACTGAAGCACTTTTAACCTGCACACGTTCGCCTGGCTTGATGCGATAAACCACTTGCCATTTGGAACCAAGGTTAGACAACCGTGAATCAATTTCAGATTGGTAATAGCCGTAGGGCCTCAGCGCTGCTGCAATTTGCTCCGGTGCTTTACGATGCATGAAACGCATGCGTGAGACCGACGGTATATCTTTCTCATGGAACTGCCAGATATCCAGAAGCTTCTCGATGTTGGCTCGCAGCACCAGCTCTACACCGCTCATTACAACACTGAGTTCCTTGATTTCTTCCTTCTTCAGATCTTTCTTTTCAGTGGCTGGCGCGAGCGCTGCGATTTCCTTTGCGCGCGTCACCGGATCAGTCGCATTGCCTGCAACTTCCTGAGCTGATAACGGCTTTAGCGGGGCAAACGAATCAGCTATTGCAACGGACAGGACACAGACCACCGGCAGAGCAGCATAGGTCAAAGTGGGGCTGTTTTTTAGAAACGGTTGCCGCATGGGAGGAATGGGCCGGACAAGTGACTCTTATTTATTATTTTTGTCACGCAAATCTGCGTCTTCGTACGCTGAGTATAGTTCAAATTGTCGCCTCAGCCGGCTCAATGTAACGCATAAGTTACAACTTGTTGCTGATTACTTCCATTATAGTTGCTATGTCAACTTATTGCATCGCTTTGCAAAATCCGCCACTTAGCAGCTAGCTCACCCGTCTCAACGCAGAATATGATCGTGCAGGGGAAGATGGTACTTTTGGAATGCATTGCACCCCGTTTTTTTCCCACGATAATCATCGCCGCTATAACACGCAACAAGTTCATCGGGGGTAAACTTTCTCACCCATCAAGTAGGTCGCCACAGTACAACGATCATCGCCGAGAATAATTAGCGCAAATAATTCCTCTTCAATCGTCACTGCATGCTCAACACGTTGGGACAATACTTCCGTTGCGTGCAGATCATGCACAACAAAATCTGCCTCCTTGCCAGGTACAAAATCACCAACCATGTTATCAATTGACAGCGCCTGAGCACCACCAAGAGTTAATTCGTAAAATAGCTGTGCCGGGGTGATGGTGTTACCAGCCATCTGTGTGACTTTATATGCCTCATCAGCAGTACGCAGCATACTAAAGCTGGTACCACCACCTACATCACTTGCCATCACCGTACGAACATTGTGATCTCTGGCACTGACGATATCAAACAGACCACTACCCAGAAATAGATTAGAGGTGGGACAAAATGCCGCAACCGTTCCTGTATCAGACATGCGCTTGAGATCACCATCATCCAGATAAATACAATGACCATAAACTGCACGCTGCCCTAGCAAGCCATAGCGATCATAGACATCAAGGTAACTTCTTGACCATGGAAACAATTCTGCAACCCACTGCATCTCTGCTTTATTCTCCGCCACATGACTCTGCAAATAGACACCGTCGTTGTCGTTAAACAGCTTACCGGAAAATTCTAGCTGCGCTTCGGTTGAAGTTGGAGCAAAGCGCGGCGTTACTACATACATCAATCGATCTTTGCCATGCCACTTATCTATAAGCTCCTGACTTTCTTCATAGCCAGTTGCCGCAGTGTCGCAGAGATTCTCAGGGCAGTTCCGATCCATCATTACTTTGCCAGAGCCAAGACGCATGTTTACATTTTTAGCGGCATTAAAAATCGCATCAACCGATTGCCTGTGCACTGTTGCAAAGACAAATCCGGTAGTCGTTCCATTGCGTAGCAGCTCCTTGATGAAAAATTCTGCGACTACCTTGGCATGAGCCTCATCTGAAAACTTCGCCTCAGCCGGAAAAGTATATTTTTCCAGCCACTCAAGCAGTTGAGTACCGTAACTGGCTATAACGCTTGTTTGCGGGTAATGAAGATGCCCATCGATAAAACCCGGTGTAATGGTATAGCCACGATGATCCACCTGCGTGCAGTGTTGGAGCTCATCTGCTGTCAGATCACTTTCCGCACCGACTGAATCGACCAGGCCATTAGTGACTTTGAGATAACCATCCTTCAGTACCTCCACTGCTGATGTACCAGATGCCCACGGGTCACCGGTACAGTGAACCACTGTTGCAAAATAAATTGTCGATTGCTGCTTCAAAGCTACCTCGAAAAATTTTTTGGCTTCCTACCTTATTTTACCTGCTTGCTCCCAGTGAAGTGCTAACTCTGCTGCAAGGTTGAGGGAAATTAGAGCGGGCCTGGACGATTCCAGCTGCAAGCCACCAATCGGACATCGCAGTCGTTCAATGACACATTCACTGACCCCTCTTTGTTTAAGACGGTTAATAAAAGTCTGCCTCTTGGTATTTGACCCGATTAAACCAAGCCAGCCAAATTGCCCTCTTTTAAGCAATGCATGGCAAATTTCAAAATCAACAGAGTGACTATGGGTCATCACAACATGTGCAGCATCGACTGGCGCATCGCCGGAATCCTCTTGCGGTACATCCGTCAGGATTCTGGTAATGTCGAGGTTCGGCTGCAAGCACTGCCACTCTTCGCGGTGATCCAATAACGTCACGTGACACTCAAGCAGGCACAATTGTGAGACAACTGCCTGACCCACATGCCCTGCACCATAGACCCAGACCGAGGGTTTAGCGATCAATAAGGATTGAATAAACCAGCGCTCGTTGTCGTTCCGAACAACCAGCGCATCGGTGTTGTTCAATTCATGACTTGAATCAGTACCGGAAGGTAAAAGCCGCGCCAACGCATCTTTCGCAGCGACTAATGAATCCGAGCTTTCAAGTGAACGGCATAACCATCGACTGTCCGGCGAATGATGACTGGCAGTCAATTCAATGTACCAGTCAGTCTGAACGTCGACTAATTCAAACAGCATTTCTACCCTGCCGCCGCAGCACTGCCCCAAAGCCGGACCGAGAGAAATCTGTTTGCATGTTCTCACATGATTACGCGCAAGCATCTCATGAGCATCACGGATACAAGTGAACTCCAGGTTACCTCCACCAACGGTTCCGCTGTGACCATTGGCTGATATAACCAGGCTGGCACCGACTTCGCGTGGCACTGATCCGTCCACGGCGACCACAGTGACAAGCACTGCTTTGTCGTTGCTTTGAATCGCTGCAGTTAAAAGTTCGAACCAATCGGGCATGGCGGAAGAATACCTGATCCTGGACACGAACAAGACCTTTGTCACATATCCGGTGTGAAGGACCTCCCGGATTCAGTCGGAACTATGGAACAGTTCATGCTCAGTTCTCTGCCGGTTTCTGTGACAGAGGTGTCACTCCAGCCGGCACTGCATCACGGCACAAGTGCCAGCTGTTGGTCAGAAGTTCACAAACGACGAGCGAAGGCCAAAGAAACCAAGCTTTTTTAATACTTAATTTAGTGAATTTGAACCGGACACAAACCATGCGCTTAAAAAACCTAGCCTGCGTAATTGTTGTAACCAGCGCCTTGCTTACCGCATGCCAGACAACAACTTCATCCAATCGAGTAATCGTTAGCTCTGCGGAAAACTGGGCGGTATTACCGATAGTCAATTTATCTACAACACCACTGGCAGGCAATCAAGCAGCGGCTTTGGTAGAGACTCATCTTCGCTCCAGGGGTGTCAAAAATCTGGAAGTGTATAAGGCACCGGAAAACGAAAGCATCATCGCTCTACTCGATGAGGCAGGCCAGTTAAAAAAAGCCAAAGACTGGGCTCGACAAAACGGCTTTCGATACGGCATCACCGGTGACGTTCAAGAATGGGCATACAAGAACGGACTCGACAACGAACCGTCAATCGGTATGACGCTTAAGTTTGTAGATCTGCAATCTGATGAGGTGATGTGGGTTGCATCCGGTACCAGAACCGGTTGGGGATACAGCAACCTCTCAAGTACAGCTAACAGGACTATTGGCGAACTTCTGACACAAGTACGATTTGACAGCAGCTCCCGCGGGCGGCCTACATTGGCAGCAGCAAAAGACAGCTCTGAAATGCTTAATTCAGATCAAGATCTGCTGTCACCTTCCGGGCCACCGTCGGGTACAGCAACTGCTCCAATCCGACCTGCCACTATAAACCCACAGTAAACGGAGCGAACAGTAATGCTCAGTTTCAATCTACCGTCATCTGCGGTACAGAAACACAAGAAGAGCTTCTCCTGGCTTGATAACGGACCAAATAAAAAATGGTCTCACAAAGTTATCGAGCTTGTAGTATTCGCTCTGATCGTACCGGTTATCGGTTACTTCTTCTTCCGCAATGATCCGGTTGGAATGAATTCCGGATTCCCGTGGATAATTCTGCCGCCGGTAATATTCGCTGCGCGCTATGGAAGCGTATGGGGGTTCATTTGCGCACTGGCCTGTGCTGCAACACTCGCCTATCCCTGGGAAGCATACGCCAGCCAGACAAGTGCATTGATTGCACTGGGTGTCGGCACAATAATTCTTAGTATTCTGGTTGGAGATTTTGCATCTGCCGGTAAAAAACAAAGTGCACAGGAATCAGCTGAAAACAAATACCTGCGCCACCGAATTAAAGAATTCTCAAAAGACTATCACGTACTTAAAGTTTCGCACGGCCAACTGGAAGAGTTCATGGCCGGCAATCGGTTAAGTGTTCGTCAGGCACTACAACAGTTAAAGCCCATGCTGACCTCAAACACCAGTGATGAGATCAAAGCAGGCAGCGAGCTCATGGCTGTCTTTGCACAGTTCGGTGCTGTTCAGGTAGCCGGTCTTTACGGTATTAAAGACAAAGACCGGATCGATCCAAAGCCAATAGCAACACACGGACAAATGTCTGAACTAAACCTGTTCGATCCGCTATTGAAACTTGCAATTCAAAC
The DNA here is from genome assembly GCA_938020525.1 of uncultured Granulosicoccaceae bacterium. Classification (GTDB taxonomy): domain Bacteria; phylum Pseudomonadota; class Gammaproteobacteria; order Granulosicoccales; family Granulosicoccaceae. The sequence goes on from CALIHW010000195.1 coordinate 19,475, forward strand.
CAAACAGCTTGTTAGCGTGAAGCTACAAGCACAGGAAGACGATAGCATCGAAAGCGAACTGCTTGCAGTGGTGCCCATTGTAGACTCTCATGATCACCTGCATGGCGTGCTTGCCATTAAAGATATGCATTTCATGGCATTCCAACAGGAGAACCTCAACGTCCTTTCATTGCTGGGCAGCTATGTTGGCGACATGCTGACACGCTCAAAAAGTGAAGGTGAGTCGCGTAGTGGCTGGTTCATGGCGGAACTCAGTAATGCTGTTCGATTTGCTCGTAGCAATCAGGTGCCATCATGCCTCCTGGCAATACGACTGACAGCTAACATGAAAACCCCGCTGATACTTGAATTTCTGTCAAACAATATAAGAAGTCTTGATAGCGCCTGGCAGCCAGAGCATACCCAAGACCAATCAACCATTGTCTTTCTGTTGCCACTTATGACTGAAATACAGGGTCATGCATTCCTTCAACGTGTTTCAAAAAAACTTTTTGATGAAACGAATATTGATCTTTCATCGATGACTGAGATCGTCAGCACTAAACAAATCAAAAAGCGCGATACAGAAGAAACTTGCCTGAAATTCATTAATAAGGTAGCTGGCTTCAACAACAACAAAGAGACCAAAGGGAAGAAGCCGCGTAAGAAACTACTAGAGAAGCGTAATCGTGTTGCGTAATTTACTCGGCATCCCCCTACTCTGCGTGGCACTGGCGATTGAATTCGCCATTGCCGTCATTCTGGTGGGCGGTAAAGAACATTTGCCAGAGGTCGCTTTCAATCTCAACACATCTACTTTGTTGAGCATTCACGTTGCGGTCAGCCTGCTCGCGGCACTATGCACCTCTGCCCTGCTTAGAAACCTGGTACCAGGAAGTAGAAAGCTGCTTATTCTTATGCTGTTTCTGATAGGCGTATTTGTACCTTTCCTGGGTGCTGCCGGGTGCTGGCTGTCTATGACTTTCGGTGCAATCATGGCGCAGCACAGACATAAGGAAAACGTCTTCTGGCAGTTTACAGATAATGCAGACTTGCCTTTTGCAGCACCCGTGGGACGACCAATACCAAAGCTCGACAGTCGCGGATTTATTGAACAACTATCATTCGATAATAACGCCGAGAAGCTATACAACAAGGTTGTGGCTTCACGTCACATTCGCGACAGTCAGTCAGGCCCGATCCTAAAAAGTGCTGTTAAAAATGAAAACGAACGCATCAGGCTGGTCGCCTATCAGATGCTGGATAAAAAAGTCAGCAGCCTGAACAAAGAAATACAGCGTCTAGAAAAAGAAGCAGAGCGTTCGTCCGGATTGGCCAAATCAAACATTCACTTGCAAATTACCAACAACTACTGGGAGCTTCTAACTCTGGAAGGTGACGAACCAGTAGCGCGCGAACAGTTACTCGCCAACGCCGAATACCACACTAAAGAAGCGCTGCAATTGCAACCGGATAACATCAACGCGCACTTTTTACTGGGCCAGATCTCACTGAAAAAAGGATCTACCATCGAGGCAACTGCTGCTTTTGAACAGGCTCAGAAAAAAGGCATGTCAAAAGATAAAGTCATACCCTATATCGCGGAAGCTGCGTTTATTGAACGCGATTTCAAAAAACTGCGCGAGATACTAAATAAGCTGGACCCTGCATACAGGTCCTATCCTCCGTTTTCAAATGTTGTCGAGTATTGGGCATGAGTGGAGAATCACCTAGATACAACCCGACCGCGCATGCCGATGTCTGCCTGTTGCTTGAGGGCACCTACCCTTATGTTAGAGGTGGCGTCTCAAGCTGGGTAAAACAGCTTATTGAAGGCATGCCAGACCTTACTTTCTCTATCATCTTTCTCGGTGCAAGCCCTGACGATTACGATGAACCTGCATATCCTATCCCGGACAACATCACCCATATTGAAATCCATTACCTGATGGAGTCGGCTGAGGAGCCGGAAAAAAAGAAAAAGCTTTTTGCTCGCAAAGCTGACAAAGCAGCTTTGTTTGATCGCAACACCGAGTTGCACAATATGCTGACTGACTCAGAGCAACAAGGGGTACTAGTCCCCGGTGAAGTAGTAAGAGACTTTACCAGCCTGACAACCGGAAGTGATGCAATTACTCGCAACGATCTGTTCCATAGTGATAACTCATGGAAGGCAATCAGAGATAAATATGTTGATGCCCCGGAAGGCCTCGACTTTAACCATTTCTTCTGGACTGTCAGAACAATGCATGGGCCGCTTTTCACGTTAGCAAACATTGTTCAGAACGCACCATCCGCCAATCTGTATCACTCTGTGTCAACAGGTTACGCGGGCTACCTCGGCGCGATGCTTAAAAGCAAAACCAATAAACCATACATTATCTCAGAGCACGGTATTTACACCAAAGAGCGCGAGATCGATCTGGCTCACGTAGACTGGATTCCAGAGGATCTTGATCCGTTCAAGGTTGGGCTTGACGATAGCATGGGTTATCTGAGGCAGACATGGATTCGTTTTTTCAGATCACTAGGGCGTATGTCCTACAGTGCGGCAGATCATATCTATACACTGTACAACGGTAACCGACTGAGACAGATAGAAGACGGTTGCCCTGAAGAACATCTGACTATCATTCCAAACGGTGTGTCGGTTACTAATCTTTCAAAGATCAGACGTGCAGACGATGCCCCCATACCTCCGGTACTGGCATTGATTGGACGAATCGTCCCTATCAAGGATATTAAAACCTTTGTACGCGCCATGAGAATTGTCGTCGCCAAAGTTCCTGAGGCAAAGGGCTGGCTCGTTGGACCAGAAGAAGAAGACCCGGCCTACGTTGAAGAGTGTAAAGCGCTGGTTGCAAGCTTCGGCCTCGAAGACAATGTTCAGTTTCTCGGTTTTCAAAAACTAACCGATATCTTCCCGCAAATTGGCTTGACCGTATTAACGTCTGTGTCAGAAGGCCAGCCGCTAACAACACTAGAGGGGTTTGCCGCAGGCATTCCCACAGTCACTACGAATGTCGGTAGCTGCAAAGAACTTATTTATGGCGACACAGAAGAGGATCAGGCTATCGGTGCTGCAGGTGAAATGGTACCTATTGCCAACCCTGCTGCATTCGCGGAAGCGGTTATACCATATCTGACTGACGCAGACATGTGGCGTAAAGCGCGAGACGCTGGCATTGCCCGCGTAGAAAAATACTACGATGAAATAGACATGCTTAATCGCTATCACTCAATTTATAAAAAGAACATAGATCTTACCAAAGCGCAGGCAGAGATTGCTGGACTGAAGCAAGCAGGAGGTATGTGACATGGCCGGTATTGGTTTTGAACTACGCAAATACCTGAATGATGATTCATTCAGCGGCACTGTTAAGGCTTACGGCTTCGCCGGCCTGATCAGTGCCGGTCCATGGGTACTATCGATTCTGGGTGTCATGCTGATCGGTATTGTCGCGTTATCACAAAAGGTAGGCGGCCGGGAAGTTGAGCAGTTCACTACTTCCGTCACCTGGATCATGGGGTCATCACTGGTGCTCTCCGGCCTATTGCAACTTGTGTTTACGCGCTTTATTGCAGACCGATTGTTTGAAGGACGAGCCAACATAATCAATAGTAATTTATTCGGTGCAATGCTGCTTACGACCCTTGTCAGTGGCGCTATCGGCCTTGCTATTCTCTCTACTATATTCCACGAGCCACTGAGCTATGAGCTCTTGATGCTCGGCAACTTTGTCACACTCAACAATGTATGGATAGTGGTAATTTTTGTCGCAGGCCTTAAGAAGTTCAAATATATTTTGTATTCCTTTGCTGCCGGTTACTCAACTACTGTTGTGCTTTCAATTCTGCTTATCCCGTATGGCATGAATGGACTATTGGCAGGCCTGCTCGCAGGACATGCTGTACTACTGTTCTCAATGCTTGCCGTCATTATTCCGGAACACCCTCTGAAAGATAGCACTACCGTACGTGCGGACTTTTTAAAAATAAAACAGATCTTTCCAATACTGATCTTTATTGGTTTTTTCTATAACATCGGTATCTGGATAGATAAATTGATGTTCTGGTTCCACCCAGGAACATCCGAAGCCATCATCGGACCACTCCGCGCCTCGTTGATTTACGATCTGCCTATCTTTCTGGCCTACCTGTCAATCATTCCAGGCATGGCAGTTTTCCTGTTGCGTATAGAAACAGATTTTGCCGAAGCCTACGACGGCTTCTTTGCCGCTGTGCGAGGCAATGCAAGCCTACAGGAAATAGAAACTCTCGGTAACGAGATGATCCTTGCGGTAAGAGAAGGAATATTTCAGATAATCAAAGTACAGGGTATTACCGTGCTTGTGCTCTATATGCTCGGTCCAAAAATCGTCGCATGGCTTGGTATATCTGACAAGTTCATACACCTCTACTACATCGATTTGGTCGGAGTTGCCGCTCAGGTATTGATGCTCGCAGTATTGAATGTGTTGTTCTATCTGGATCGCCTGACAGATGCATTCTGGCTGACACTCACATTGTTTATTAGTAACAGCTTATTTACCTGGATCACCCTGCAGATGGGACCAATGTTTTATGGCTATGGGTTCGGATTATCTATGACTCTTACCGCTTTCGTTGGAATTTTCCTACTATCAAGTGAGCTTGAAAATATCGAATTCAGAACGTTCATGAGGCCTCGTGAAGCCACAGCATGAGAACGGATATGACAATTACACGTAAACTCTGCACACTTTTAGTACTGTGCGTTGGCCTTATTGGCAGCAGCATCTCGATTGCTGCAGACAGCACTCCTGCAAGCGTGGCTTTTTACTATGGCGCTAAACCACCGGTAAACAGCCTTTCGCAGTTTGACCGGGTGATTGTGGAATCCGAAAACATCCGTCCGTCAGAACTTGAGAAACTGAAGCAACACGGATCCTCAGCTTACGCCTACCTCAGCATGGGTGAAGTTGGCCCTCAACGCGCCTGGAAACATCTTATTAAACCAGAGTGGACCACCGGTGTTAACACCGCATGGGATAGCACGGTTATGGATATGACCAACGCTGGCTGGCAGAGGTTCGTACTGCAACGTGTTGACCTGCTAATACAGCAGGGTTATGACGGTTTATTTCTCGACACGATGGATAGTTACCAGATCAACTCGACCAACGACACAACGCGCAATGCACAGGAGGATGCCCTTGCCAATCTGATCTACAGAATTAAACGCCGGCACCCGTCGATCAAGCTGATCTCCAATCGAGGCTTTGAAGTAATGGACAAAGTAGGCGTGTACCTGGAAGCAGTTGCTGCCGAGTCACTCTACTCGCGATGGAATAATGAAAAGGCAGTCTATCAGCCAGTACCGGAAGCAGACAGACAATGGCTGTATTCAAAGCTTGCAGAAGCCAAAAGCAAACATAATCTCGATATTATCTCGATTGAATATGTAGCCCCTGCAAATAGGGATAAAGCAATTGAGGTGGCCAGGCAAATCACTGACTTGGGATTTACTCCATGGGTGGCCAATCCGTCTCTGGATTATGTCGGCGTCAGCACGCTTGAAGTGATCCCGCGTGAAGTCGTTATGTTGTATGACTCACGCGTCAATGGCGCGATAGAACTGGCAGAAGTACACACGCTGTTGGCTATGCCACTGGAATACATGGGTTATGTACCGGTTTATCACAACATTGCCGATACTGGTCTACCGCAAGGCACACTTAAAGGTGCGTATGCGGGTGTGGTCATGTGGAACCGAGACTTTATCGAAGGAGTCAACTATCCAGAATGGCTTAACAAACATCTCGACGATAAACTGCCAATGGCTATATTCGGCTCCATTGGTACAGAACTTACTGGCACGCTGGCAAAGAAACTTGGCATATCATCAGGTGGCCGAGTAGATTCCAATAGCCTGACACCGTCCTCCTCGACAAACATGGTCGGCTTTGAAGCGCCCATACCAGCAAGAGTTGATGGTTTCGCCATGATGGTAAAGAACAATGATCCGTTCAACACCTCGCACTTACGCTATCAAGACAAAGCTGGCGCTGAACTCGACACGGTGATAACCGGCCCTTGGGGTGGTCTGGCGATTTACCCGACAATTACTGATGTCGGCCTTGACCAGATTGTTGACTGGATTGTCGATCCATTCGAATTTCTTAAAACATCACTGCAACTAGTTGATGCACCTATGCCGGACATTACTTCCGAGAACGGCAAGCGTCTTTGGTTCGCACACATCGATGGTGACGCTATGCCCTCCTGGGCGGAACTACCGGGACGCAACCTGGGTTCAGAGATCATCCGTGACAAGATCATAGAAAAATACGAACTACCACATGCCATATCCATTGTTGAAGCAGAGATGTATACAGAAGATCGCCGCGAACGCATGGAAAAAACAGCGCGCGATCTATTCGCTCTGGACTATGTAGAGATTGCTACGCATACCTACAGTCACCCGTTTTCCTGGCAGTCACTAAAGCAGGGTTCACCCAGTGGCGTAGACAATCTTCCAATCCCCGGCTACGAGTTTGATATCGACCGGGAAATCGGCGGGTCGGTTCGCTATATCGATGCCAACCTCGCCCCACCGGGCAAGAGAACAAAGGTGGTCTTATGGAGTGGTGATGCCATTCCTCTGGAGGATGCCATTGCAACAGTTGAAAAATACGGACTCGTGAACATGAATGGTGGAAACACCATTATCTCTAAACAGACGCCATCAGTTGCAGCTATTAGTGCAAATGTTAGAACAGTAGGTGACCAGACCCAGATCTATGCACCCATAATGAACGAGAATATTTATACCAACGAATGGCTCGGGCCGTTTGATGGTTTTCGTCGGGTTATTGAAACTTTTGATATGACTGGTTTCCCGCGTCGTATCAAGCCAGTCAATGTTTACTATCATTTTTATGCAGGTACCAAAAAAGCCGCGTTGCGATCCCTGGAAGAAGTCTATGACTGGACAATGCAACAGGATGTAATGCCCATTCTGCCAAGTGAGTACATCATAAAAGTACCTCACTATCGCAGCGCCGGAGTTGCACGCACCCTTGATGGTCGGTGGAAAGTCAGTGGCCTGGGACCAATCAAATCGCTGCGCACACTGGCACGCAATAGTTTCCCGGATCTTACAAGCAGCAAGGCAATTATTGGCACTGCAGAAACTCATGATGCCACCTACCTGCACACCAATGGCGCAAATAGCGTCACGTTTAAGATGACGCCTTCACGGCCCTACTCTCCTCACCTGGTCAGCTCGAACGCTGCAGTAGCACAATGGCAGACAAGATCGGACTCAAGCATCACCGCAAGATTCATTGGGGCACTGCCGGTAAAACTTGAGATCGGTGGTGGTATGTCTGATTGCAGTATCACAGTGCACGGAAACACTGTGTTCGGGCAAAGGACTGCAGAAGGTAACACTCGCTTCGATTTAGCAACAAAGGATACTGGCAATGCCATTATCGACTGTAAAACGTGAGAGCCTGATACCTCGGGTTCATTTGTTGAGTATCGCACTATTACTCACCATAGCATTTGCCGCGCTGATGCCATCGCGTGAAACTTTCACCTATGCTGCAAATGAAGAGTCAGATACCAAACCAACAGTTGATCAGTTGGACATAGCCTATCTAAAAGCACGCAAGGCAACTGGCGACCTGTCGAACGACGAGTTGCGCTCCGTCATTCACAACATGATTCGCAATAAGAACTGGCAGGAAGCTCGTCTTCTGCTGGCACAGCAACCAGAACTAAAACTAGAACCTCGCGATCAATTTTTACTGGACCTTGAAACTGCCTCAGCAGGTTTTTACGGTGCAGAAAATGAAGCAAGCTCTGCGTCTTATAAAGCCAATCTTGTAAACCTGATGACCGACTTGTTTGAAACTCCGGTCCTGCACGACAAAGACACACTAAAACGAGGTGCCGAATTCAGTGCAGACTTAGGTCAACCGGCGCTGTCATCACGCTACTATAAGCTGCTTGCAGAAAGCTACCCGCTCGATGCTGCTCTGAACTATGGAAACTGTGGTCAGATTCTGAAAAACTACAATATGTATGGTGGTTCTGTTGATTGTTTTGAAGCAGCGGTTGCGAGCGCAGATAAACCGGATGTTCGCAACAACATGAACCTGAGACTCGCCCGGCTACACAGTCAATTCGGTCAGCCAGAACAAGCAGTGAGTACGCTTGAAAGTTTGATACAGGATATCCCTAACGTCAAAGTATCTCTTGATCGCACGGCGAGCTTCGCACTGGAAGTGGGTCGGCCGGACATTGCTTATCCACTTTATGCAAGACTTGCGGATATCGAGAATGACAAAGCAGTTTTCTGGCTGGAAAAAGCCACCAGGTGGGCTGAAGCATCCAACCAGCCAGGTATCGCAGCTGAATATGTGCTTACGATCAGTGAGCTAAGTGATGCCAAGTTCAGACCAGAGCTTATACAGCGTCGACAAAAGCTTCTGATCGCCTCCGGTAGAAATGAAGAAGCACTGGCAACTATCTTTGAACGCATCGCTGCTAACCCGAACAGCGGTGAAGAATTGATCGAAGGTATTACTCTCGCCGCCAGCATGGGTATGACTCAACAGGCAATGGAGTGGAACGAGACACTACTTGAAATCCGTCCGTACGATATCGACGCAATGGCTAGACAAATTGATTTTGCCTTGGCCAGTAACCGTCAGAAAGAAGCACTTGCATGGAACAAGAAATACCTGGAGCAAGACCCGCATAGCACTAAATATCAGCTTCGACTTGCACAGCTATTCGAATGGACTGGCGATGTCGATAGTGCAATGAAGCAACGCCAGGTGCTGGCAAGCCAATACCCGTCTCTGGAGAACGATCGTGAGCTTCTGCGTCTGGCTGAGCTCAACTGGGATTCAGCAACTGCCGCCGAAACCCTGCACCGCATAGGACTTACAAATCCACTTAGTACAGAAGAGCTGATGCAGCTTGTGAGGCTCTACGAGCAGGACGGTACGCCAGAGCTTGCAGCCGCTGCAATAGAAGAAATGCTGGGTGGCAGCAACGACGCCATGCTGCTACGTGAACTGGCATCACTGCACACCTACCATGTCAAATACGAAGAAGCACTGGCAACCTGGGAAACTTTCGCGGCACGCTTTGGACGTACTGCTGAAGAATCCCTCAACCGCATGGAACTCCTGTGGCGACTGAAAAGGCCATCTGAAGCAGTTGCAGTTGCTGATCAGATCGACCAATTCAACAGTAGCAGCGCCACCGAATATCAATTAGCACTGCTAACAGAACTTGGCTGGCGTTACAGAAAACCAGAACTGGTATATGCAGCAGCGCCCTATATGGATCAGCTGAGTGAAGATCGATTCACATATAATTCAAAACGTCGCCTGGTGCAATCACTAATTGACAATAAAGACTACGAACAGGCCATTAAAACAGCAGAGAATCTATGGCGTGATACGGAAGATGAATCATTCCTTCTGACAGCAATTCATATTGCGCTTACCGAGAATGTCTACCCGCACTACGAACGATATCTTGATGCCGACGGAGATCTTCTGAAAGTACGGGAAATTCCAGAGTACTGGCTGGCTATTGCTGATCACCACAACAGAAATTCAGATACGGCGGCAGCACTGGAGACATACCAGAATACACTTGTTATGCAGCCTGATAGCACAGAAGCCCTTACCGGTTTAATCTGGACAATGCTCGGCACTGACACTGATGATCAGACTATTGTAAATACGCTGGAAAAACACGCAGACAGGGCAACAGAAGTACCCGCACTGTGGAATCCCTATGCGGTCGGTTACCTTCGCGTGAAACAACCTGAAACGAGCCTGCGATGGTTTAGCAAATTGATGGCACGCGATGATCACGACTACAATATTCTATTGTCTTTTGCTGATGCACTTGAACAATCGGGCAACAATGCGCACGCCTATAAAGTCAGAACTTTTGCGATGCAACAACTCCTGCCTCTCGTTATGGCAAACACCACAGACAAGATTGATGATCTCGGCAGAGACTACATCTCTATTCTCAGAAGCTACGGTAGCGCTGCAGAAAACGAGGCATGGACTCAAAAGCTGATTGCAGGTATTGATGATGCGAGCCCTGAAGAAAGTGCATGGCGTCGCGAACTTGCCGCTTCATGGTATCTGGCAACACAACGAAATGACTACGCACGTCTTGTGATGACCAAAATGCATGAGCGCAGACTGGAATCTCCTGCCTGGCAACGTCTGGCGGTAGCAATGCATGACAACGACCTACCCGTGGTAAAAGAAATTCTTGCAAGCTCCAGAAGTAAGCTTTCCACTGGTGATGAAATACTCGCATTACGCAAGCTTGGTCTTGAACGTAAAGCTTATGTTTTAGCTAAAGACACTACTGTTAATAGCAAAAGCACTAGCGAACAAAACGTTGCAAGAGAACACATGATGTCTATCCGAGGCTCGCGACCAGGCTACTACTCCGGACTGGTTAGGCAGAAACAACTTGGCAGACTCGACATCACCGAATCAGTCTTGTCACTTCGACATACTCTCTCAGCTGCAGACATTGGCTTTGAACTTGACTACCAGCGCAGTATTTTGAATTCAGATTTCTACAATATTAACAGCGCCAATGAAGACAACGTGGAATTGTCGGCTCACTTTGGTAACAGCCTCATAGGCGGTAGACTCACCACGGGTGTCAACGCTACCGAGAACAATGACCTCACCTACACTTCCGGCAGATACTACGTGCGAAACCCGGAATCAAAAAGCGAGTTGGTATCGGAAGTCGCCTTCAATGAGGTTGCAGATAATTCAGCAGAATTTCGACTTGGCGCAAGACGCGACAAAGCCGAACTCAGTTATCAGACCGCCATCGGTAATCGTGAGTTCGTCAAAGTCAGTGGCAACGTAAACGAATTGGCTACGCGAACAAGCAACGAACGTATATCACGCGGTATCCGCGGCAGTATTGAATTAGGGTCAGGTGGCACCTTAGGCAGCAATAGCTGGACAATGGGCGTTTCTGCAGGCGGTGAAAAGAATGATCGCGAACCGCTTTCCGCATTAAGCAGCCTCTTGTTCGAAGACTCGCAACAAGTCGCAGTGAGTGCAGCCTGGTTCCGAGGAGGTATTCGTGCAGACTACCCAACTACTGCGAGCCCAAGATATCGGGTCGCTGCACGACTGGGTCATAGCTGGCCTGCAGCTACCACAGCAGTCAGTTTAGAGGCCGGTGCGGGCTTTAGAGTACTCGGCAATGATGAACTCAGCTTTCAGATTCAGCATGACAGACAGGCGAGAGAACCAGTTAGCGGCCCTCAGTCGTTTTCTACCTTTGGTGTTCAGTACACCAATCACTTTTAGCCCGGTTTATTCGTGAAATGGCGAGCATAGCGCGCAGAGCATTGGTTTCACAGGGTATTTTCTTCTCGCATTGAATACTTACTGATATTTACAAGAGAAAAAATTCGCTGTGGAGTCAAGGAACAAGCGGGATGCCGTCATTTTCATGAATAAGCCGGGCTAGAATATACAAACTGCAAATTAGTCCTTCTAACCGATTGCTAATCAGTTAGAAGGACTACTAAGCCAACACTCTCAACCATCATCAAAAGCCTGGCAGTTAAAAGTCAGGCGTTTCTGCCCAAAACCATCTTTTTGGCTCAGCAACATCACCCCAATCGTGCAGTTTGTTCGCCCCTGATACGTCAATTGGCGTAATGTTGCTACCAGTCTTCACGAATATTGTTGATACCGGTGGTGCTATGCCCGGAGTCGCGATTGCCTGTTTTCTAACATCTTTTCTGCGTGGAATTACCACATCCTCGTTGAGATCTTCAAACGCAGTTCCGTCTAGCAAATTTACAGCGTAAAAGTAACTGCTACCAAAGCTTGGCTGACACACATCAGTGGCTGCAGAAGGTACATAACTGATAAACCGAACCACCCCTTGAAAGGTCGATGAGCGATCGAGATTTTTCTCCGAATTGCCATTGGACTCAACTCCATTACGTTATCCCGCGCGCTCTTATATTTCGGCAGACTCCAAGCAACTTTTGCTTATAGCAGATCTGCTTCAGTGGGACCGATTGGCAGCTCAGCGATACAACAAATATCTGTAGAACATTTTGATCAAATAGAGATTCATATCACAGAACATACACACCAGTTCAATGCTTCACACATTTCACTTATTGTGTTGCCTTGACCAACCGTATACATCAGGCATAGGAATACTCAGATCTTAACATTGCAGATCACACTCCATCTACCCGGCCACCGAATTTTACTGCAATCCATGCTGGGTTTTCTATACCAATACTACGCACCCAAACTGACTCTTTGGACCCTGCCACTAGATCAAGTTGAAAATACAATCGCCGATACCACTACAAGTCAGAACGCGATCTTTGAACGAATGGCCATAAGCTAATGACTAAATTTAAGATAAGGATGAACCCACTAGCTGGTGGCCGTCCATAAACAACGCTACTGCGGACCACCCAGGACACGTGATCTTTCGCCGACCATAATAGCTATTTAGAATGACTAAACGCCTATATATGGTATGCAAAATCTCCGCACCTGAATGTTCCTCACTACGCGCTGTTTATGGACGGACACTAACTATGTGATTTTTTCTCGAGAACATCGTGGCATCGACAACGAACAGATCAATCAAAACAATTTGGCTGATGCCATTGGCGTTGCTTTGTTTTTGTCTACAACCAGTTTTTGGCCAATCATTAAATCTCGCACAAGTTTCTGAGACAACCGGTGATTATGGCAACGCTGCGCATCTGTATAAGAAATGGCTTGCCACAGATCAAGCCAGCGGTGCAGCGAAGCGACACGTAAAGATCAGGTTGCCCGTTATTGAAGAGGCAGCTCTACTCGGTGGCGGCGAAGATGTCACTCTTTATTTAGACACCCTGGCCGCCCGTGCGGATAAAAATATCCCACTCGCTCTCGACAAACTAGACATACTGCTTGAAGACCATCCAAACAGCCGACTTCGCGATGACAGCCTCTATTTAAAAGCCTACATTTTACTTATGGATGAATTCGATTTTGTCGAATCAGCTGCAGCACTGGCATCCCTAAGAGCCGAATTTCCCGATAGTAAATACTACGACACTGCACTCTATAGCCAGGCTATAGCCGAGGAACAACTGGGTAATACCGCCACTACCATTACCTTGCTTAGTAAATTACGCGAACGACATACCGCATTTTCGATCGGCCTGATTGGATTTTCCCTGCCCAGGGATCAGCTGACCTCTCGCTACTGGTTCAAACGCAGCGACCAACGCTTAAACCATATCAAGACAGCACAAAAAAATGCAGCAAAAATAGTAAGCAAAATTCAAATAACCCACCCGATCTATCAATGGCATATGATTGTAGAGTCAGGTGGAAAAAACTATGAGCTTCTGCTTAAGCCCAGCGATCTACTACAAAACACAGCATTACCCGATACCGTTGACCGCACCTCCGCCACCCATAAAATTGAAGCACTAGAAGGCATAGTAGAAGGCGAGCCCAACTCCTGGGTACGTCTTACAGTTGAAGGAAACACCCTGACAGGCACGCTATCAATCGAAGGTAAACGCAAACCTCTACTAGCTGCAGCAACCGATGGCACACTTGGCTATTACAACCGCCTGCTACGAAGCGACATAAATGGCATTACCGCCAACCAGCGCGCTGATGGCTTGAAACCGCCGCAAGCCAGGAACGCTATCGACAACTACCTAAATCACATTCAAAGCCAAAACAGAAAAAGCAATCGAGGCAACGAGGTCTCTCATATTGTTCGCCTCGGGGTAGTTATAGACAGTCAGTTTAATCAATATCACGGAGGCAGAGGATTTCAAAAGGCGTTGTCAATACTAAACACCACCGACGGTATTTTTCGAGAGGAGTTCGGTATAGCCCTGCATATCGAAAGTATGGTGGTTATAGCCGAAAGAAAGCAAGATCCCATGAATATCGGCTACAAAACCATGGAACAAATAATACGTAATTTCCAGCTATATCGCAGCGCAACTGACAAGCTCGGTAATGATATAGGATTAGCAACTTTATTTACTGGAAATAAAAATAGCGATCGTCCACTAGGCCTCGCGTGGATAGGCACAGCCTGTCGCACCGATGGGTATGATGTGAGCGTAGTTACTCCTTTCAGCAATGCAACCCTGCTAACGACGCATGAGATTGCGCATTCCCTGGGCGCGCCACACGACGCTGATACCTCTTGTGGAGAAAGTAACTTTCTAATGTCGCGAAATATTTCTTATAGCACCAAGCAAAGGTTTTCAAGATGTAGTGTGAAATCGGTAAGGGCACTACTTGCACGCAGCAAGTGTCATATAAGAACGATGTAATACAAGCCGCAAAATCCCGGTTTGGCTTTTTGCAAGTTAGCCTCCATCGATGATGTCTTTACAGTGACACTGCCGGGTGAATCGTAGTTGTGAATAATTTGTTTCTACGGCCCTGCCCCACACTTTCACTTATGTCTGTATACATTGCTTGTATACGGTATGCATACCAGCGACTTATATCTCCTGCCCACCCTCTTGCAGCAACCGATATTGCTCAGGCCATAATTCTCGCGGCAGAGCACCCCGCTCCTGTATCCACGGATGAATCTCCACAGCAAGTTTTAAACTATTAAGAGCAGCACTAGTGCGATTCTGTATTCGCAAGACATGGTACATTCCCGATAATGCACCAAAGTGCCAGGGCTTCGTGTCCAGCGTAAACTCCAGATCAGCCAGTGCGCCATCAAAATCTTCACGTAGAAATCTGACAAAAGCTCTTTGATTATAAGCCTCAGCATAACCAGGCTCAGCCGCGATCAATTCATCAAAAAACATCTCCGCTGCAGCATAGTCATAAGACTCACGACGCTCCCTGCCCTTATCAAGTAACCGACGCGCCTTAACAGTTGGCGACTCATTAAACCAGAATTCCCACACCTGACTTTCAGCCTGCCGACCACTAGACTCTGTTGTAGCGTTTAGCAGTTTCTCAAGCAGTTGTGATTCTATATCACCCGGCTCCGGCGTTTCCGCGACGGCATTATGCGAGAAGAGAAAAAGAAAAAACCCAAGAATGATTACGTGCGGCTTAGCTAACATGGTGATCCAATGTTAAGATACATAGGCGATAGAATACACAATAGCATCCCACCTTTCTCCATTGCTGACGACAGGATTGTGCACTAGCTGCATTAGGCAGCTACTTCTCTTTTTTCACTACCCTTTCCTCAATCAGATATAGAAAAGCAATTGTAACGCTGTAAATTATCAGCGATACAGCACGATTCACATCGCCCTTTCACCTACAAGAAAAATAAGACAGCATCACACGGGGTCAGTGCTTTATCACAATTTACAGGAGACCTGCTAATTGCCTACATTCCTTCCACCCTCTTGCCTCCAGTCTCTTTTTCAGCGAACTAATCGAATGCGAAGCACTTTCGAGAATTATCAACGAGATACACTCGGCTATCTCCTGGAGCGAATAATCCGCTGACTGCCTGCCGTAGTGATCACCACACGTTCACCTGCAAAACACAGGCGATACACCGCAAGGCAGGCAACGTACAGCCTCCTGCACCGCAGGTGACTTCAAACTTCATAGGGGGAACAGATATGCTTACCACCGCTACAAAAACCAAAGTCGGCACAATTGCAAAAAAGATTGTATTTCTGGCGGCGGCACTAGGGCTCGCAGCCTGTGATGGTGAAACGATAATTGGCGAACAGCCGGCAGAGACAACTGTGGAGGCTGTGGCGACAAGTAACTTGGTTGAAACCGCAGTCAGTGCGGGAGAATTTAATACTCTTGCAGCTGCACTTCAACAAACCGGCCTCGATACAGTGCTGGCCGACCCGAACGCTACCTTCACGGTCTTTGCACCCACTGATGATGCTTTCGCCGCGCTCGGCAGTGACACTATCACGGCACTGCTCGCAGATACTGACATGCTACGCGACATTCTTTTGTATCACGTATTATCCGGTGCAGTAAATTCGAGTACAGCGATTGGTCTTGCGGGAACCGAAGTAGAGGCTGCAAACGGTGAGTCGCTTGCACTTAGCCTAAACGACGGGTCGCTGTTCATCAACACGTCTGAAGTCACAGCAACGGACATTGGTGCATCTAATGGTATCATTCACGTAATTGACTCGGTGTTAATGCCTCCGCAACCGGATACAGCTACACCTGATCCTATAACTGACAACTCCTCACAAAGCCTGCAAAACATTGTTGATACTGCCATAGCGGCTGGTTCGTTCGACACACTGGCCGCAGCATTGCAAACCACCGGTCTCGACACAGTCTTAGCAGACGAGACAAATCACTATACGGTATTTGCGCCAACAGACGTGGCCTTCGCTGCATTGGGTAACGACACAATAGACGCGTTGCTTGCCGATCCAGATACTTTAAGAGATATTTTACTCTATCATGTAATTGCAGATACATCAGTCGACGCGACAACGGCTGTGGGGCTTGCTGGCACAAAAGTCACCGCCGCTAATGGAGAAGAGTTTGCTCTTTCATTAAATGACAGTTCACTTTACGTAAATCTCTCGCTTGTGACCGCTACAGATGTCATGGCATCAAACGGGGTTATACATGTTATTGATACCGTTCTTCTGCCTCCAGCTCCAGTGAGCGCCAAAGGTTCGGTAGTTGACGTAGCGCTTGCAGACGGACGCTTCACAACATTGGTAGCAGCGCTGCAAGCCACTGGTCTTGATGCTGTGCTTTCTGATCACAGCGGTGTATTTACCGTGTTTGCTCCCACCGATGCCGCCTTTGCCGCACTTGGTGATGCCACAATCAATGCACTGTTAGGTGATTTGCCAGCGCTTTCCGACATACTGCTTACCCACGTGATAAGCGGTGCCACTATTGATTCAGTCTCAGCATTTGCTGCAGCCAGCTCATCCATTGAGACAGCAAGCGGCGTTGAGGTTGCACTTTCGATTCGTGACAATGCACTGTTTGTGAATCAATCAAGGGTAATCATCACAGACATCCAGGCTGAGAATGGAATCATTCATGTCATAGACACAGTGATTCAATAGCGCTTTGCCAGCTTCAGAAATCTTGAAGCGGGCACTTATACACTTTAGGCTCTCGACCTTTAATGACAATTAAAAAATCGCCTTCCCGTTATATGGGAAGGCAATCTGATATGAAGCGTGTTGGAGATAAGACTCGCCAGACACTGATTTAACTTTTGACCGATCGAATGGTTAGCGATCATGCACTCGAGGATAGAGCGGATTATTTGTTTCTGGTGAATCCTGGAGCCGGCTAGCAATCCACAGTCGCCCCGTCTGACACAGACCCTCTACTATAGGTTGCTACGCCCGCCGCCGTAAAATTTTCCAACCGTAGCCAGTGACAATGTCAGTAACAGCAGCTCAAGTAATTGTAGTGAACCACCACCGTCACTCTGCGTCTCGACCTCTGCTGTGATCTCACTTTTGGGTTCCGAATCGAGCGTGGCTAAAGTAGCAAGGTTTGATTCGTAGTCTGCACAAAAAGTATTCGGCCCTGCGAGCTGCAGGCGAGGCTCATCATTGCTACCTGAAGAAACCACTGATATTCCATTGGCCCCTTGCTCCATAGCCAAAACCAATGTTGCCGATTCACTGGCTAGTAACGCATGGTCAAATGAAAATCCGTATCGTGAGCCCGTGCTCCAGGTACCGCTGAAACTCCCGATTAAATGACTGACGTCCGGCAACAGCGATGCATCAGTGTCGTCCCAGTCGCTATGACTACCGGCAGAAAGCAACACTGCACCCTCACCGGCATCAGCGCTAACATTCATAGTCAACGCAGCAGAAGTGGCCGTTGCAGGTACCGCTGATAAATCAAATTTTAATAGTGCTAGCTGACCGGCACCATCAATAAGTAGATCGCCAAGATCTCCGATCTGATTATTATCGATGTTAATAGCGCTTAATGGACTTAGTGAAATAACACCATCACTACACTCACTCGCTTCATTCAGGTTAGCTGGAATTTTCCATGGCTGGGCAGGTTGCACTGCAGGCATTTCAGTAACTGCAGTCTCACCATCAGTATTTTCCACTGCAACGTTTTGGGTTGTATCCGGATCTGGTTGTGACACAACAACAGGTTCTGGTTCTGGTTCTGGTTCTGGCTCTGGCTCTGGCTCTGGTACGATACTCACCACGTTTAAGTCATCACCGGTATGAGGTGACTGCGGCGCGTTGGTAAACACACCATCGTTAAAATTAACCTGATCGTATTTGTAGAGCACAAACCGGTCAAGTACATGACCATGAGAACGTCCGGCTATTTGCAAGGTATGATCACCGGCCGTAAAGTGCTGACGGATTACTTCTCCAACATGATCAACGGTTACTGTCCTCCACGACCACGCATTGATCTGGTTCATAAAACCTTTGGTCCAGCCATTCAGAGGATGTTCTCCATCAACGTTGTCGCCGGTTGGAAATCTCACCCATGAGTCATTCGCTTCAGTACCGTTGGTTCCCTCACCGATGCGACTGCGCCACCTGAATTCATAGTTACCCGGTGTATTGATCGTAAAGTGGTAGGTTATTGCACCTGCTTCAGCCCTCGCAGCACCGGTAGTGCCTGAGCGGGTCCACAGGTAGGCCGCACTTCCTGTGTACCCTGGAAATTCAACAGTCTCGTGCCAGTCGGAAACAGCAGCAACACTTTCTATCTCAACGATTAGCCTGCCATTTTGTTCTTCAAAGACTGTGTTAGCAGCCACTACGCCGGTATTAAGTAGCGCGTAAGAAAGGAAGGCAGTGTACAAATGTTTTTTCATCATAAATCCGCTTCGGAAACATAATTGTTGACAGCACTTATCAGGTGGCGGCGGATGGTCCAATTAGCTTTAGCTAAACGCGATGTTAGTCACAATAATAGTTATTCCAACATTAGAGCCAATGTCAACAACCAGGCGATCGAGTAAGAGATAAGCCTCTTCAACACTGATTCCTTTAGCAACCAATTGGTGGTTTGAAAAACTGACTTCGTATCTGATCCACCCGGATTGTTGCGACAACAATGACCAACTGTGCGTCTTATGTGCAACTGAGCTTGCAACAGCGCAGCGGTAGACCAGGGTTTCAAAGGTCATCCCCCCAACTCGTCCAAATCGGAATATGTCTGCAGCCAACAAAACGGTTAAAGGTTGGTGATAAATCTCTTGACTCGCATCACAAACGGGAAAATAATCCCGCCACGAATAGAAACTTATTCGACACGCGAGACACGCCCCGAAAGGGACAGAAACAATGAGGAAAACCGTAATGTCTAAACTCACCACAACGCTCGGAACAGCCGCTTTTGTGCTGGCGAGCAATGCTTACGCCGTTAATCCAAACAGCAGCCAAACCTCCACAGGGCAAACGCTCAATGTGGAAATCACCGCTCCGACGAGTGCCGCTGACCTTGATATCAGCGCGACTGTCGACGTTGAAGGTCGTGTAAATATTGGCAACGTTCCATCCACTGGCCGCTCAAACGTGGCATTCGTCATTGATGTTTCCTTCAGCACCCAGGACGAAGGCAATGACTGCAACAACGACGGACAGGTGAACGCCGGTGATAATTTCACTCCATCAGATGATGACAACGGTACCATTCTCGATTGCGAAGTAGGCGCCGTGATGGCACTAAACGATAGTCTGGGAGCGAACCAATCAGTCAGCACCGCTATTATTTTGTTCGGTACCAGTGCGGCAACTGCTCAAGACTTTGTGTCTCCTCCCAACAGCGATAGCAATGGCGACGGTGTGTCTGATATTGATGAGATATTAGTGCAGACTGAAGCCAGGGGTGGTCCGGTAACTGTTGGAGGCACCACTGACTTCGCTGATGCACTTACAGAACTTACACGACTTATGACTACCCGACCTGCCGACGAACAACGTGTGGCTTATTTCCTCACAGATGGCCAGGACTCAGGTAGCATCACGGCAGAAGCGACAGCCGCCAGAGACGCGGGCATTCGCATTGAGACATTCTCTGTCGGTGTCGGCGCCGCCAGTTGTGCCAACTCGTCTTTGAATGAGATAGCCAACATCACTGGTGGCAGTTGCACCAACGTGCAGGATATCAATACTCTCGCAGCTGTGATCGAAAATACAGGTGGTGTACCACCAACCGGCATAGACAGAGTTACCTTATCTATCAATGGCGGCGCTGCCAATGACGTAACTGTAGATAACCTTGGTAACTGGCAGGGAACAATCGCTGCTTCAGAACTTGCCAATGGTGCAAACACACTGGAAGCTACAGTTTTTGCTGAAGACGGTACCGCTGTTATTGCTGACCTTACCTTCAATGGTTTGGACACAACTGCTCCAGATCCAGTTGACCCGGTTACTCCAGTTGCTCCGGTTGCTCCGGTTGCTCCTGTTGCTCCAGTTGCTCCGGTTGCTCCAGTTGCGCCAATGGATCCTGTAACTCCAATGACACCTGCCGTTGAAAGAGTGTATTGCGCTTCTGCAGCAAGTGACTCCGATGGTGATGGATTCGGTTTTGAGAACGGCCAATCTTGCCGGGTAAGACCGATGATGGCTATGGGACCAATGATCTGCGCGAATGGCTCTGTCAGCGATCCTGATGGTGACGGCTGGGGTTGGGAGACCGGCATGTCTTGCCTGGTACAGGGCTCTTCAGCCGATACCGCACGTACTGTTTTTCCAGCCTGCACAAGCAGTGACAGCGACTCGGATGGTGACGGATTTGGCTTTGAGAACAACGCTTCATGTGTTGTACCTGGGTCTGCTGCGTCGATGCTTGTCGACTAGATCAGCACATAAAGTACACACAGAGTGTTCATAGCGTACCGCCAATAATGGTGGTACGTTTTTTATCCGGCTGTGCAGCCCCCACCAACAGATTGAGACACGCCTGTCACCATCTATGGTGCATGACAACCCACGGTGTCTTCTATCTTACCAATGTGGTCGAGTTCATCAGAGATTACCGAGTACCAGATGGCGTTGGTAATCTCTGGACGGTATTCGAGATGGAAGGTGGCAATATTACAACTGTTAACACCATAAGTGAGTTAACCAGTCCAACACAGTACTTTCCGGTAACGGCGAAGCAAATGGCTAGCGCTGACTACACTATGCCGCAGTTTAAGTAGATAGGCGATACTGAGATTTAAGAGCAAATAAACTTATCGCAACTAATACTGCGATGTTTATCCAGAATTAGAGCTGCAAAAAAATATAGCCCACATACTGTGGGCTTTCAGACCAAACGTCTCTGGCCACCCACAGTCAGTAATGTGCTACCCCTCGACATTCAACGTTAGGTGAGGCCACCACACAGCACGGCAACCGGCAACGCATTCTGCGTCCCAATTGACATTGTGGCGCATGCAGTAACAAGCAGAGTATTCACAATATCGCGAATAATGCTGATTGTATTTTGCACAGCCGTAGCGTTTCAGAACGTAACTAATTCCCACCCGGCAGGGGAAAGTGATCCATCACTCAGCAGAATTTTTTTATCAACTTGCACGTGACTGTATAGTCTTTTTAAATCATCATCACTAAGCTTTCCGAAGGATGTTCTGAATATCACATCTTTTGATGGCAGCTCAGACAAGGGCCCGAGTGAAGCGCGGTTTGTACCAATAACTACATCTTTGTATCTTGCAGAGCTTTCGTAGTTTTCTATCCAGCTTTTTACCGATTGAAAATTGGGTTTCATTGAGTATGACGTATCGACAACCAACAATACCTCAGACTGCTTTGTAGAGAAGAACACATGCGAACCTATCCACAACAGACACTGCACAACAATAAACGCGCCGAATATCTTGACAAACTTCATGCGCTACATCTCTGAATTAAGCAAATTACCAATACGGTATGAGGCCGACTCTGCACTCGACTCTATATAGGCTCCCTCTGCCAGACTGGCCATTTGCTTTAAATGATCCGAAGAGAGCTCATAAGCAATAGAGTGAATAGGAATGCCTGTCCATTCCATCATCTTGGCCACACGCTCGTATTCAAGACCTTTATTGGTCTCGCCATCAGATAGCACAAAGATAACCAGCTTGTGATTCGGATTAGACTTTGAAAACTCCACAAGCTCCTGCGCGGCTACCAGCACTGCATCGTTAGTTGCCGTACCACCACCGGTTTGCAATTGCTCTACTGCACCAATGAACAGCGATTTCTGTTGGATGTTAAATTCTCGAATGCTCAAGTCGACATTGACCGCTTCGTTATAACTCACTAAACCTATAGAATTACCTGCACTGATCAGATCAGACGATTCAATCAATGCCCGCTTCAGATTTTTTATTCGCGAACCATCCATAGACCCGGAAACGTCTGCGACAAAAACCGCGGCAATTGGTCTGCCGCCGGACTTTTTGTCTTTCCATACCTTCTGCGCATTGAGAATCATGGATCCATTTTGCAGACTGTAGGCGCTTTTATAATCCGGCTGCTTACCAAATCCGTAATCGGTTACCGAGCGCTTATTCTGCTCAAGAAACTTAGCAAATAACTCAAGCACTTCGCGCTCCGCATTGTCGGCTTCTGCTGTAGCATAGAGCGGACTATCGTGCCTGACACCAAACGGCAGAAACTCGTAATCACCCATACCCTTTACGTTGACCCACGACTGATGTTCCATGACCAATGCGTCGAGAACGCCGCTGTCTACTGCGGCATCACGCATCTGCAAAGTGGTCTGTGCAACGAACGGCACGCCGGCCTGGAAGGCTTCGAATGCACTTGACACATCCGGTGCGAGCATCTGGCTTTCATCTCCTTCAGCAAACGCATTCAATACTGTCAACAGAAAGTTCAGTCCGGTGCTCGATTGATAAGGATTGGTATACCCCATGGCAAAATTACCACTAGTGACTTCAGTCAGTAGCTTCTGAATATCGAGATTGTTGTTCGTGGTGATCAAATCCTTTTTAGACTTGCGAACA
Source organism: uncultured Granulosicoccaceae bacterium (assembly GCA_938020525.1). Lineage (GTDB taxonomy): Bacteria > Pseudomonadota > Gammaproteobacteria > Granulosicoccales > Granulosicoccaceae. Next base: position 42,473 of record CALIHW010000195.1, read on the forward strand.
ATCACACCAGCAGAGTTCGGTGCAGTAACGTCTGCTATTACAGAAAGCGATATTCCCTGACCCTGCAACATGTCACCCCAAAGGTGATTACTCGGGGAGAAAGCATCCGGGGTATAACGTTGCGCAAGTATAAATTGCGCCCCCAGACCAGAAGCAATTCTTCTAATACCAATCTGCGCTATCTTGCCATTACTGAGCTCAAATTGTTGCCGGTTGAAGGCCTGTGCCATTTCAATATACAAACCGTCTCTCTCAGCACCGGCTTTCTCGGAAGAGGTAAAAATTTCAACCGCCTCTACACGGGCGCTGTCTCTTGCGTCGAGCGTCATCGGATATTCATCCATACCCGGTAACATCGACAACAGATTGGTTTGCGTAAGCTCTATATTTGCACGATAGTTATTTTCACGGCGACCAGGACGAATTTCTTCGCCTACTAACTCGTTAAGTCGCGCAAGAGCTGTTTCTTTGCTGTCTACTTCACTCGGGCTACAAGCTACCAGTAAAACGGTCACTATTGCCACAAGACAACCCATCAGACCGGCGGCGAGACCAACTACTGGACTCCAATTCCCACGTTGCTTTAAAGCCAAATTCGAAATCATTATTTTCTCCATGCTTACTGGCTTTGTTGTTTTGCAATGCTGACCAAATCTTTCAAACGACCAAGTGTTTCAGTACGTTCAAACTCACCAATTTCCTGAATATTAGCAACTTCGATCGATGTGTCGGAAAGCGCTTCAAACAATTTTCGGTTCTCTGCCAAAAGCTTGTTTAGCCGTGACTGTTGTGCGGACTGCTTTGATTCATCTTGTGCACCCTGCCTGCTTAAGCTAGATATGCTGTGCCCGATTGCAACCATGTCTGAAAGATTCTGCAGTGTTTGATTCTGCACATTGCGGGCTGCATTCAGGTAGGTACTTCTGGTCAATTCTTTTCCACGGAAGCGGTTGGCGATAACCTCGTGGAAGTCATTTAGCAAGTGCTTCAGGGTGACCACCTGCTCCGCACCTTGTTTGATATCGAGTGATTCGAGGTCACTCTGTATGCTAGAGAGGCGCTGCATCATTTCGTTGTGTTCACGCTCCTCCTGATCAAGCATCTCGGTAATAATCTCGCGATCCAGAAATCCAAACCAACGATAGCACAGTGGCACCAGCACGATAGCAAGCACAGAAGCCAGGGCATATCCAAGCGTTACCATCCACGAGCTTTGAAACCACCATGAATAGGCAATAACCAATAAAACGGAAGCCATAGCCGCTACTGCAACAGCCTTGATCAAAAGTATTCCCCGAATGGTGGTGACAATAAAAACATGTTTCCAACGTTCAAACCCGATAGATCAACGCATATCGGAGGGGGTTTCAGAAACCGAGTAATCAGATTAGTCATATTGTGTCAGGTGACCCTCTCCTTCAATCTCGCTCCTAGTAAAGCTCAATTAAGAAAACATAGAACCGGAAACTACCACGGAATATGAAATTCTAAACTCCCCGGTACATTGTACCCAACAAAGTACATATGGTCATGACAATATTAACTGATTGAGTCGAACTGATTAATAGCTTCGAGCAAGTCAAGATTTAAGTGTTTTACGATTTGAGCCGGTCACCACCCGCTAAAACTCATCGCACCCAAGATGGCTGAAATTTTGGCAACTATTTTGACCTGCCGGGCACCACCTGGAACGTCAATTTTTTAATCAACGTAAGTCCGCACTGCAAACTGGTTTACGGCATTGCCATGAACACTACAGAATATGGGTTCTGTTACTGTTAATTTCAATGACTACTACGCTTGAAATCTCTGCTCGTACTCGCGCGAATGGCCTTGTTTATCGCGTAGCCCGGATTATTCATGAAATGGCGAGCATATCGCGCAGAGATTTGTTTTCACAGTGGATTTTCTTCTTGCGCCGAATACTTATTGATATTTGCAAAAGAAAAAATTCGCTGTGGAATCAAAGATCAAGTGAGATGCCGGTGATTTCGTGA
>CALIHW010000196.1 GCA_938020525.1 uncultured Granulosicoccaceae bacterium
AAGGTGTTTTTTGCCAAATCGATACCGATCAGTTTAAGATGTTTCATGGGCGCTTTCTCCGTTAAATGGTTTTGTTAACACGCTACCATTTTGGCACATTGTGATGCCGGTAAGGAGGGAGCGTCCATACCATCACCCTACACAAATAGTTATTAGTTATGTTGTTGCTAACCGTAGGGCGGTATAAGCCGGAGGCGCATCCGCCTTCCCGTCATACCTGCGTGGTAGACTGCCTGGGATATTGCGGTGATACACTTTGACAGCATACTGCGTGATTTGATCTTCCGCTTTAAGCAGGCTGCTTCAGGGGGCGCTATGTACTGATGTACCTATGTTTCAGAAAAGATCCGTAATCGTAGTTCGCAGCGGTAAATAGCAACTACAGATATCCCACTTAGAATTGCTGCTAGCCAAAGAGCAGTAGTATATGTTCCGCTACAATCAAACAACCATCCGCTCACCCATGGTCCGAGTAGCCCGGCCAGTCCCCATGCAGTAAAAATCTGACCATAGATTTTAGCAGCAGACACAGAGCCAAAGATATTGGCAACTGCAACAGGATACACGGCGATAATTGCACCGTAGCAATAACCGACGAGTCCAAGTGCTGAGAATACCAAAAGCCACGAAGTCTCTGATACTAAAGCCAATAGGCTTAACCCTAGTGCTGTGAACAGGGGAAGCCATCTTATTAATAGCAAACTGGAATAGCGATCAGCGATAAAGCCTGCACTAAAACCGCCAAGCATGTTGCCGAAAACAACCACCATAGTTGCGCGTATTGCCGACTCGATCTTAAAGCCCATGCTGGTTGCAATGCCAAAAGCATGGCCGATTATCATCAGCCCTGCTGTAACTGCAGTTCCATAGCCAAGCCACATCAATATTCGAATCTTTTTTAGATTAGTTGTGAGGCGGTGAGCTTCTGAATCTGACTCTATTTCATAGCGTGCGTTTGACCAATACAGCAGTGCTGCACCAATAGTGGATACAAGCAAAATAATTATGCTCATCACTGTGAGCGCCAGTGAGTTTCCACCTTGCCTGATTAGTTCGGCAAAAAACATAGGTGCTGCTGTAGCGCCGACCGCATAAAAGGCAGTTACTAATCCCATTGCCAGTCCGCGTCTGTCTGGAATTGCAAAGCCTGCCAATTGCAATGCATAACCATATCCCAGCCCGTTAGCGCCTCCGAATATCAATCCGTAGGTAAGATACAAAGTAACCAGAGAAGAACTTTTTGCAGATAAAGCCAGGCCCAGCGAGGCGATCAAGCCCACTGCAATAAACATTGCCGGTGCTGCGATGCGATTATAAATACGGTAGCCAAATAGCACAGAAATGGTTAATGAAATCAATGCTAATGAATAGATCAGGCTCGTACCTGCGCGGTCAGATTGTGGCAGGTTTTCCCACTGAGGAATGAAAACCGAAAAAGCGTGAATGGTGCCGAGTACTGCGCTAAGCATTGAAGCTGCGGCTACGGTTACCTTGGGCTTGAAGTTATCCATAATTTCCCCATCCATTTTGCCGTCAGATGCTGGTTCAGTTGTTCGCGAAGTTCAAATCGCCAATTTGATCTTATTATTTATAAGTGTAGTCCGTAGGGCTGCATAGGCCGGAGGCGCATCCACCGTTCCCTCAAAGGTGGATGCGCCTCCGGCTTATGTCCCCCTAACTCTACGCAGGCAGTGGGTAATGAAACCTATGTGGAAAGTAGTCCGTATCAAACGGAGATGATGTGCGTGTCTCGCGGTAGCTCGGAAAAAATCTCTGGGCCATCTGCACGCATGATTACTATGTCTTCCAAACGCAAGCCGAATCGACCGGGTAGATAGATGCCCGGCTCAATCGAAAAGACCATGCCTTCATCGAGAATGGATTGTGATGATGCCGATATGTACGGTGGCTCGTGGACTTCAACACCCATGCCATGGCCGAGGCGGTGCATGAAGTACTCTCCATAGCCGGCTTCTGTAATAACGCCACGTGCTGCATCGTCCAGTTCATGTGCACGTACACCGGGGCGTGCAACTTTAATTGCGGCCTGAACTGCAGCTTCAACTATCGCGTGTACTTTGTCGTACTCTTCCGGCGCTTCACCTAGTACCGCCATGCGAGTGATATCCGAACTGAAGCCATCGCGTGCACCGCCAATGTCTATCACGACTACATCACCGGTTTTTAGCATGGTATCACCTGTGTGATGATGTGGCATTGCGCCGTTACTGCCGGTACCAATGATTGAAAAGATCGGTATGGCACCGAGTTCTGAAAATTTATCACGTGCTACTGCGGCTACTTCAAGCTCCGTCATACCGGGACGCATAGCAGCCCAGGCAGCTTGCATGGCTGCGTCTGCTATCCTTGCATTGGCTTTCAGTGAGGTGTATTCCTCTGGTGTCTTGCGTGCGCGTAGAGCACCTATAGTTGACTCACAGAACTGTCTGCTAGCATTCATCAATCTGTCCTGAATCAGTGCTGCGTGATCAGCCCGCATGGTTTCATCAAGCACTATGGATCGCACCGGTTTGCCGCCTTGCGCTTCAAGCAATTGTTCCAGTGCGCCTGTCGGACCATTCGCATCCGACCACTCAAAGAATGGCAGATCAGTTTGCATCCGAGCGCTTTCAGCTTCGAGCGATGGCATCAATATGCCTGCATGATCGGCAGTCAGGCAGTAGATCAGGGGGCGCTCATCGGCATGTGGTTTCATGCCAGTGAGCCATTGCAGATGTGCGCCTGGCCCTAGCGCGATCAGATCAACGCCTTCGTCTGCCATCTTTGCGCGTAGCGCTTCAGTTTTATTCATTGCTGATACCTGTGTCGATCATAGCTTTGTTGTGTTGAGTGCGTGGATTATTTGGGATATCGCCATGCCTCACTATAGTCAGGGCTAGGCAATCCGATGCGACAGCGGACTCTCATCCATCTGAGCGGTCAGGTGATGGTTCAATCGCTCAGACAGTTCCAGCCGAATGCTGTTGTAATCAGGATTGCTCCATAAATTATTTGATTCCCTAGGGTCTTGCTCCAGATCATAAAGCTCACCCCAGTCCTGATCCAGATACATAGTATAACGATAACGCTTTGTTATCAGGGCACGTACCCGTGCAGGTTCCTCAAAGCCTAGTCTGGTAACACCATCATTGTATTCAATTAGCAGTTCATCTCGAACTTCGTTACCATTATCGATCACTGACTTAAAGCTTTTGCCCTGCATACCATTGAAGGGTTCTATACCTGCGCGATCGAGTACGGTGGCTGCGATATCCACTGTCGATGCGAGCGCGGGTGTTGAAGTTGCGCTGGTCTGCTGCGGTTCTGACCAGATGAAAGGGACGCGGGTGATGCTTCTGAATGGCAGCGCACCCTTCAATAACATATTGTAGTCGCCAAGATAGTCACCGTGATCAGAGTTGTAACAGATAATGGTGTTTTCTAACTGACCACTGGCTTCAAGGCTTGCGACAATATCGCCGACTGCATCATCTACAAATGCCATCATACCTGCGGTGAGTGCCATTGCTTCTTTGAGTTGTTGATCGTTCAGCATCATCGCAGTTTGCGGTGTCATCTGACCACCGCCATTTTTCCAGTTATTTTGTAGCCACTGCATAGGAGTAGTTGGATTCTTGTGAGCGTTGTACGGTAGTGCTATTTCAAAGTCATCCGGTGAATACATATCCCAATATTTGCCGGGTGGATTAAACGGATGGTGGGGGTCAGGGAAAGATACAAACGCGAAGAACGGCTCTTCCTTGCCGTTGCGTGAATGGAGATAGTCAATTGTACGGTCGCGAATATAGGCGGTTGGATAGAGTTCCTCGGGTACCTGGGTTCGGTATGCCTGCGGGCAGGAGTAGTTGTGCAATAGTTGATTTGCACTATCGTGCAAGGTTTCCCAGTTTGGTGCATTCTCTCTAAACCACTGATGATAGTGACCACCACAACGGTCACCGTGCATGGTAACCATGTCTACATGTTGGTAGCCGTAGTAGGGAGTTTTGATTTCGTAACGTCCGTCACTTCTGTAGCGTGAAGGTTCTTCAGTCGCATAGTCACCGTCATCGTGTTTCCATGCTTCTATGGTATTGGCGATTTCTTCTTGCGTTTTTCCGGCAGGTGGCATATCTGTAAATGGTTGTAGATGACTCTTGCCGATCGCGGCAGTGTGGTAACCGGCATTAGCCAACAGGTCTACAAATGTATTCGCGTTGAGTGGCAGACGGCAGCCGTTGTAGCGTAATCCGTGTAGTGATGGATATCGTCCTGTAAGCAGAGATGCCCGATTTGGCATGCATACAGGGGATGCTACATGGAAGTTGTCAAATCTGGTGCCGCGATCTGCTATTGCGTCTATGTTGGGCGTTTTTAGTACGGGATGTCCGTAGCAACCCAGCCAGTCAGCACGTTGCTGATCGGTGATTAGAAACAGAAAGTTGGGTCGCTTCGCCATGGCGGGTCTCCGAATGAGTCTGCGCAGGTTATGTGTGCGAATGCTTAAATGCGATCATTGGGATCAACATAGCATTGTGTCAATTCCCCTGGCATATCGTTTTCATCCCATGCACCGAGAACAATACCGCGTCTTCTGGAGCGCTGTTGCTCCGTCAGCACATCGGAAGCGTCCATGGTGGTTCTTTGTGATAGGCGACGAGCCCATTGGCTTAATCGTTCAAACATCAAAGTACGTATTTTTTCATGCTCTGCAGAATTGCCGAGATCGTTTAGTTCATTCGGGTCGTTGACAAGATCAAATAGCATTGGCCGATGATTCTCCGCGTAGATATATTTCCAGCTCTTGTCTGTCACCATGAACTGGCGCGGGTCTTTTTGATCTTTAGAATATGCAGCCATGCCAGGTGAAATACCATAATCGTTTTCACTGATTGCATACTCGCGCCAGTCGTCATGTATGCGACCCTCAATCAATGGCATCAATGATCTGCCCTCAAGAATGTGAGGTTTCGCATCGCCCCCCGCGGCCTCCAGAAATGTGGGTGCCAAATCAATTGCTTCGACCAACTCATCGCAGGTTGTGCCACGAGTATTGTCTGCATCAGATCGTGGGTCGCGGATAATCAAAGGTACTTTGACTGAGCAGTCGTGAAAGAGGTCTTTCTCTGCCATCCAGTGATCACCGAGGTAGTCCCCATGATCGGAAGTTACCACAATCATGGTGTCGTCCCAGCGGCCAGATTTTTTTAAGTACTTAAACAGCCGACCCATTTGATCATCGCATTGTTTAATCAGCCCCATGTATGACGGTATGACAGTTTCCAGCACTTCATTCCGCCAGAAGGTTTTACTCACTTTGCCGTTGCAATACGCTGCGAACACCGGGTGTTGGTCTGTCTTCTCATTTTCACTTCGATTTACAGGCAGAAGATGTTCAGGTCCGTACATGGTGTTATAAGGAGCAGGGACGATGTATGGCCAATGTGGTTTGATGTAGCTCAGATGCATACACCACGGTTTGTCACCAGCTTGCTCCATGAACTCAATGCCACGATTTGTCATGTAAGGCGTTTCGCTATCTTCCTCTTTAATGTGTGCCGCCTTGCGTGCGTTTTTCAGAAACCAGCCGGAGAGTATTTTGCCGTCTGCATCTCTTGATGAGTTTGCATAGTCGTGCCAGGGGTTGTCACCTTCGTAGCCTTTCTCACGCAGCCACTCGTTATAGCTTGCAGCACCATTGTCATCATAGAATCCGTCTGGTCCTTCAGGGCGCATACCGTCATCGCGCTCAAAAACGTCAAAGCCACACTCAGCCTGTCTGAGACCAATCACACTGTTTCTGGGTATCCCCAGACGTGCCATACCTTCGTCATCTGCAAGCATGTGAGTCTTGCCAACTAGATAGCAGTCCATGCCAGCTTCACGCAGATGTTCACCCATAGTATGTTCACCAATTTTTAATGGTACGCGATTCCATGTAGAGCCGTGGCTATGAACGTAGCGTCCGGTGTAGAAACTCATGCGGCTTGAGCCGCAAACAGGTGACTGAACATAGGCGCGGTTAAATCGAACACCCTCTGCGGCAAGCGAATCAATGTGTGGTGTCTGCAGATGCGGATGTCCGGCGCAGCTGAGATAATCCCATCGCAGCTGATCAAACATGATGAACAGAATATTCTTGATTTTCTTTGTCATTCTTTTTGCTGTGCTGTCGGGCAACTAGGAGCTTGTCCGAGAATGAGGGTCGTAGCGAGAAAGTGAGATTTTGAGTCAGATATTTCGATCGATTGAGGCGAATAGTCATTCATATTTAACGATATCGATCGTAATAGCTGGCCAAAAGATCGCTTTCGCAGTAG
>CALIHW010000197.1 GCA_938020525.1 uncultured Granulosicoccaceae bacterium
TGTCATGCTTGGTTGAGCCGTATAAGTATCCATAACTGGTTGTATGCCGCTTTAGTACTTCTCGTACAACACGACCGGATAATTGAGGGTATTCATCACGATGCTCAAGTATCTCTTTATGGATCTGTAAAGACAAAGGACGGAGGTCAGGACCCTGAGCAAAAGACTCTGGCCAACGCTTTACTAACCAGCGCTGTACGTCTTTCACTTTGTCTGATGACCATTTCTTATTCATTGTATTTTGAAGAATCTCTCTTAGGACTGATTTGCCCGTCTAAAACTGAGACGCGCAGCATTGTAAAAAGTTCGTCGCGCACTCAAGTAACGTATCACATAATTTACACTAAGTAGACGTGATATGACTTTAAAAAAGTGTAGAAAAACAGCGTTTAGCGTGACAATTTGTTACGTATTGATACCGCTACTAATGAGCACGCCGGTTCCCATACAATTCGGGATGACACGCAGCGCCGCATGATGTCAGAAAGCACTATGCAAATACCTCGACCGCGGCACTAAATAAAAATTTGATTTCATGTATCCTCCCGCCTCCATAGGATTTGATGCTGTTCAGGAATCTAATGACCCATACCCGTAAGGTACGTTTTAACCGCCACCGTCGTTCTGCGCTGCTTGCAGTGCTTGGCACTTCCTGTGTTCCTTTCGGAAATGTCATTGCTGGTATCACTGCCTATCCAGAACTGTCACTCTCCTTGTACAACCTGCACACAGGTGAGTCGTTTGAAGGTATTTACTGGGCTGACGGTGACTACGACCCATCGGCCCTGAAAGATATAAATGAACTGTTGAGAGACCATCGAACCAACGGAGTCATCGACATAGATCCAAGATTGCTGTCGATTCTGTATCTTGTTAAAAACAAAGTCGGTAATCCTTCTCGACCGTTCAGCATCATTTCCGGTTACCGATCACCTGAGACAAATCGCAAACTGGCGAAAAATAACTCTGGTGTTGCTATAAACAGCTACCACATCAAAGGCCGGGCCGTAGATTTGAGATTGCCAGGTACCGACACTCGACAACTTCAGGCCGCTGGCTTGTCACTGCGCGTAGGCGGCGTAGGCTACTACGAAAAATCTAATTTTCTCCATCTGGATACAGGCCCTTTCAGAACCTGGTAAAGCCGTTGTTTTTATTTGCGTACGTGTGAAGGCTGCTTACCAAATACGTTTTAACATCAGCTGTCACACGAAGTGTTCTACGACGTGCAACAACACCACTGCAACACCGTACATCACTAAAACATAAGGCCAGTTCCAAAAAGCGCCCTTCCAACTTGGAATTTCGTAGCGTCCCTGAAACACCAAATGAGTTCCGGATAAAGGACTCGCACAAGTACCCAGCCCCCATGCAAGCAAGTAGCAAACAGCAAGCAGATCAGGCGCTGGATTTAGCGTCACCAATAACGGCGTCGCACTGGATACCGTTACAACCGGATGTACGCCTGCTACTGCTAGCAAGATCATTACCCCCAGCAACATAGCAGCCGACGATGCGGTAAATCCGGAAAGCTCTGAACCAAAATGCTCAGGCCCAAAAAGCTCTGGCCCGAATAGTTCAGGTAAGTGGCCGCCACTGATGACCGTAACAAGACCGGCGGCAAGAATTCCTGCCGCAAGAAACAGCTGCAGTTCATTTATCATTGTTGGCAGACCTTCAACAACAAACCGTGCCAGGGTCTGCACGAAATTTTTACCTTCGCGAGCTAACAAGACCGCTGCCGTCAGGAGTAGAGCCGATACAGAAATATGTGATAACACTGACCATGCCGGAAACAGTTTATGAAGAATCAGAATGACCATCGTCAGTGCCGCTGGTATCCAGAGATTATAAAAATTTACCGGATAACCTTTAAAGTCCTTAATCTGATTCCAAAAGCGCAAACGCACCTCAAGCACTACAACCAAAAAACTTAACCCCACAAATGGCAAACAAGCCAGCATCGCAAAACTTATGCGCATATCTGGAACATTAGTTAATACCGCGGCCATGCCGCCAAAGAAGGGCGACCAGGTTGATGTCGCTGTAAAGATACGAGTGATAGATTGCGAGGCAAGACGAGGCAGTGCGCCACGCTTGTACAACAGATCAGAGAAAATAATCGGTGCAGAAATATTGATCACCGCACCAAACAAACAGACACCGGCCAGCGTTTTAATATAAGCACCAAAGCCGACTGGCAATTGCTGATCAGATTTATCAACGGCCCCTGGTTTATTATTAGCCGATGGTTTATCAGCTGATGGATGACCAGCCGGTATTGCGATTAAGCGCAGAAAACCTACCGACGCAAGCATGGTGACTAAACCGGTATTGCTTCCGATGGCGTGAGACCAAAGAGCATGGCCGTCACGCACTTGTCCAAAAATCAACAGACCGACACCTGCTAGCGCGATAAACACGGTTTGATAACGCTGTGATTTCTTAACATCAACAAACAACAGGCACACCATACACCAGCCAACGATACCAGCAGTCCAGGCGGGTATCGCATGATTGGTAATATCGCTAACGAGAGTGAGCGCCACCATGATGGCGACAAGGATTCCTCCGGTAGCAACCCGCATCTCAGGTACGCATCTCAGGCAACACTATTCATAGTTGCAGAACTTTAGAAGCTATAAAATTGAGATTCAGGCATGTTCCGCAAGGTAGCGGGATTTTATCGAATTGTATTCGTCTACCAGCTCGTCAATGATATCTTGCTGGTACTCCCGGAGCCCGCCAAGCAGCATGTTTTTACATCCAACACCAACTACATCCCCATTGTTCATTATATTAAAGTTCAAACTGACCTCACCTTTTTTACCATCCGCCTTAAGGCTCGACTCGGTAAATGCAAGATCAAAGCTGTTACACGCCGTGTTTTGCAGATCGATTGACATACTTTTATAAATTACCAATGGTCGCTGCGGGTTAATCATGACCTGGTGCTTTTTCATCAGATCAACCAACAGGAACGGAAACGTCTGACCGGAAAATTTCACATAGGCTGAAATCAACGCCTGATTAGCAGCATCCGACTCAACTTTATCCCCGCTAAATTCAATATCGAGGTAGCACTTTCCGGTACTGTCCGCCATGCGCAATGCGTTTTCCTGAGCCTCAAGTTCAAGAGACACGCGATCATCCACCATGTGCTCAAACTCAAAATTCATTGAAGCCCGCGCATGGTACAGATCCAGTACTGCCGCGAACAACAAATCACCGGGCACGCAAAAACGACGCGCATCAGGGTTATGAATTGGATTAAAGTCGCCCGCAATCTCTTTGGCGAATGCACTTGCCGCATCACGCGAAAAAGTCAGCGTGCTACTTTCAGAATCATGATTGTAAAAGTGGTCGACCTTCAACAAAGACTCCCCGGTCCGATCTTAATTTTCGATTAACCGGAGTATGCCCGAGCAGACAACAGAAGTCTGCGCGGAAGTTTCGACCGTAGCGGTCCTGATAAACCGGCCCCGGTGATGACAGCTGTTCGCGAGAGACTTACGCTGCACAAGCTTAATTTAGGAATGGTGGCCAGCAGAAAGGAATGGTGGCCAGGGACGGAATCGAACCGCCGACACGGGGATTTTCAGTCCCCTGCTCTACCGACTGAGCTACCTGGCCTTCAAGTCAAAGGTGGGAGAGAAACACACCACCTTATTGGCAAGATGCGTATTAGACCCACAGTGACGCTATGAGTCAAGGCCGGCATCGATCAGGTGATTAATTCATGCCGCAGATCACAGGTCGCAGATCCCAAGGCACAGATCACAGGACACGGATCACGGATCACGGATCACAGGACACGGACCATGGCGACTGTCATTGCGCACAGGTGATTGCGTTTGTATCAATCACTTGGCGGGACGTAGCCGTCCGGCATGTCAGACCCACCACCAAAAAAGAATTTTTCCATCTCTTCTTCAAGAAATTTGCGCGCCTTTGGATCCACTGGTGTCAAGCGGTATTCGTTAATCAGCATCGTTTGATGATCCATCCACGATTGCCAGGCCTCCTTAGAGACGCTGTCATAAATCCGTTTGCCGAGATCACCCGGATAGGTCGGACGATCCAGACCTTCAGCTTCTTTGTCGAGTTTGACGCAATTGACCATGCGAGCCATGGTGTTCTCCTGATAATTCAAAATTGCCTGTTACGGATGGGTAATCACAGCAGGGTAGTGGTGAGTTTGTCCAGTAACCGTTTCACCGGAGCTGCACATCCGCCCGGCAACTCATCTTCAACCCAACACATGCTGTCTTCATCCATAATGCGTCGACCTGACCCGCGATTCAATGCAATTTTAACGGGTGTGATCTTAAGATCGAAATGAGTAAAGCTGTGTTTCACCTGGTACCACTGTTCGGTTTTCTCTATGTCGTATTGACCCAACACACCGGCAAACTGGTGCAATCCGTCGATATCATCGAATTGCGGGAGACTCCAAAGCCCACCCCAGATACCGCTCGGAGGCCTGCGCTGTAACAACACGGCATTATCTTTTACCACCAATAACATCAGCGTGTGTCTGACCGGTTTGGTTTTTTTAGGTTTCTTATGCGGCCAGTCTGTTGGTGATCCTGTCTTCAGTGCCTGACAATTTTTCTGCAATGGGCAACGTCCGCATTCCGGTTTCGAGCGTGTACAAACAGTCGCCCCCAAATCCATCATTGCCTGATTAAACTGACCTGTATTTTTGTGTGGCGTTAGTGCCGTGGTCAATGCCCATAGGGTTTTCTCAACCGACGCCTGACCGTACCAGCCATCAACACAGAAGTGACGACACAAAACCCGCTTGACGTTGCCATCGAGAATTGGTGTGGGCTGATTTAGCGCAAGGCTTAATATCGCGCCAGCAGTGGAACGACCAATGCCCGGTAAAGCGCTCAAACCTTCAACCGTGTCTGGAAACTCGCCATTGTGATCATGAACAATGATCTGCGCTGCCTTGTGTAAGTTGCGTCCTCGCGCGTAGTAACCCAGCCCGGTCCACAATGCGAGTACCTCATCCTGAGTGGCAGATGCGAGCAGCTCCACGCTGGCGAATCGCTGCATAAAACGCTCGAAGTAAGGCTTCACCGTGGCAACCTGCGTTTGCTGCAGCATAATTTCAGAAACCCAGACACGATACGGCGTCGGGTTCTGTTGCCACGGGAGTTCTTTACGTCCATTAACATCAAACCACTCAAGAACCGTGGCTGCAAAGGCGGCAGACTGTTTATTTTCAGGAATACGGATCGCGGTGGTATCTGACATTAACTACAAAGACCAACAGGCAGTGGTATCTAAATCAACCAATTTATGCACGACTAGTTATCACCCAGCAAGCCATTGAGATTGTCTTTCAGGTTGTTCTCCAACTCATCTTTCAACGCGTTTTTCTCACGCTGTAGTTCAAGCTGCCTCAGCGCTTCTTCGGTCGAAAGTTCGGCCTGTTGCTTTTGCTCACGAGTGACAGCGGCGGCATTCTGCTGCTCTGTTGCAAGACGTTGTCGCAAGGCAGCTTTATCGAGCTCAATTTGCTCTTTCGCCTGAGCTTTTATCTCGGCTTTTTCATCAGGCGTTAACCCTGATTCACTGCGGTAAAGCGACCTGATCTCACGACTTAGGCTGGTTTGAAACTCATTTGATATAAATCCGCTCAATCCGGCAGAACCTTCAGCAGCAAATTCTGAATATACGCCGTTAAGCGGTATGCCGAGTTCCATACCGGACAGATCTTGCAACGTGTCATCTTGTTCTGCCTGTGGATCAGACGTCACAACAAGATGCAGCAAATAGTCCATCGACTTAGTACCAATATTGACACCACCTTCACCTGTTATGCGCAAGCCGGGACTTGAAAACAACAGATCATCACTTTTCAATAAACCATCAGTGAGCTCCGCTGAAAGACTATATTCACCGAACTGCGTTACTGGTACGAATGCCTGCGATGATTCTGAATTCGTACGACTGGCATCATTCGGAAGATCAGGCGATCGCAATCGAGAAGTCATATCTATTCCTTTAAGGCTGCCGTCTGTCACGCGCAGTGACAATGCACCATTGGCATATTCAAGCAAACGCGACCAGTCTTGCCCGCGGGATATTAAATCAACACTGACATTGGCAATACCCGTGAGTGGTGATTCTTTGTTCAGCACATCCTGTAACAAGGTTTCGACTTGAAGACCGTTCATATTACCGGTCACTGACAGCACCGGTTGCTCAGCTTGCACATCCAGTGTCAAACTAGAAAAAAAGGAACCTGCATAGAGTTCAGCAGTCGCTTCTGCGATATTAAGCTTGCCCTCATCGGCTATTAGCGGGATCACGGCACGTTGCGCGTTGATACCCGCTAGCGTAATCTCGTCAACAGTAACCTCGCCATCTAGACTCAGCTGGCGCAATGCATCAACTCCTGCCTGCCAGTTTTCTCCGTCAGCCAACGCTGAAAAATTTGCCGCCAGGTAATTGTCCAGGTTAATACTGTCAACTGACAGAGCGTAGGTGATTGGTAGCTGCTCCGCATTAATATCTGACACTTCTACACTACCGGTGATATTCGAATCATCCAGTTGAAAATCGATCTGGTTGAAAGACAATAACTGACCGGATTGCCTGACATCAGACGACAACTGCGCAAGTCGCATCACAGAGCTGTCTTCTTTTGTCCAGCCGAAGCCGCGCGCCCAGGGAGCTGGGTCAAATGTATTGGTTTGTATCCATCCGCTGAAAACACCAGAGCCCGAGGGATTAACAATCTGAAAATCACCATTGACTACGACGTCACTGGCAGCCGCTTCGAAGTCCTGTATTTGCAACAAATCTTCATTGTGCACAAAGCGCGCAGAAACGCGGGCATTCTTTAACAGCTCAACGGGAAACTGATCCAGATTAAGCATCTCGAATCGTTCAATGAATGGTGTTGCGTCAAACTCACCACTCTTTAAATGACCGTTCAACTGCAGATTATCCTGCCAGCTTGTGGCATGAAACTCACCACTGACAGGAAACCCGGTAAGCAGCCCGTCTGCAATCATAATATCAACACTCTGTGCATTGAAATCAGCGACCAGCTCGCCATTCAATGACAAAGGTAGTGGGTCAAGCGGTAACGCAGTACCAGAATTTACCGTGCTCAGCTTCAGCTGCTGCAACACATAAATATTGTTGACCAGATCAATGGCAATCTCACCTTTAGCACCGACCACAGACGATAAACCGGAAGCGGCACTACTGATAACATTGAAATCCGACTCAAAAGCAAAAGGTTCAGATAAGAGCACGGTTCCGGTACTGAGGTTTAAGTCGCTGAATGCAAGATAGCTTTCGTCACGAGCATCGGAGTAGCTGATATCAGAGTCAATAATTTGTACATCACCTACCGATAGCGCTGCGATAATCGGCGCGCCAGCTTCGATTTCTCGCACCACATTATCACCCGACTCGGTTTCAACCACCGCAGTGGTGGCCATTAAGTCATCCCAGTTGGTTTTACCGTCCGCGTCACGCAGGAGTTTTAGTGAAACACCTTGTAGCGAGACTTTTTCAATCTCGATTCTTCCTGTGAGTAAAGGTAAAAAAGCCACCCTTATTTCAGCTGAACTGATAGTCGCAAATTCAGTATCGGGAAATTCCCGTGCATTACCCATACTGACCTCAGAAAGCGAGAGACCGAACCATGGAAACAAGCTGGGATTTAAGTCGCCATTGATCTGCAGTTCGCGACCTGTCTCTTCAAAAACCCGCGCTTCGATCCGAGCTTTTTGGCGGGTAAGATCTAAATGACTGACCGCGAACACACCCACGACAGCAATAATCACTACAAGAGCAATTAGGCCGAGGGCGATACGTTTAAAAAGTGTCATCTAGCCTGGATTATTCATGAGGATTCGGCGTCCAGAGGAAATCTGGCTAAACAGGTCGGCCAATCGACTGAGGAAACGGGGTCTGAGAAACGTGGCCCGCCACGTGCCGAAGAGGATGGGCCGAGATGTGACGCCAGATTTTCTTCTGGCGTCGAATAGACACACTGCTATTTTAAAAAGGGTAATAATAAAGTGGTTTGGAGCTGTATACATAGCATTTCGCCAAAATTTACTTGTCGCCTGATGAATAATCCAGGCTAGGTAGTGTGCGTTTTCTGTCATAGAAATCATTCTCGGTAAATCCTGGCCGGGGCTCCAGCGGCACTGCATGCAAAGGGGGTCAAAACTGGCAAGAGACGATATCCAACCCAGCATTGTGCTACAGGTCACTCGACTAATAAACAAGTTAAGAGGCAGATTAGCATCAGTTTTCAAAAAGACACCTGAACCAGTGCGATCACAGATGCCAGCAGAGCAGCCCAAACAGAAATGGAAAACCGACGGTTTTGCACCCTCTACTCTGTTTTCCAGTGGCCGGATTTGCCGCCTTTCTTTTCAAGCAAGCAGATGTCGGTCATTCTCATACCTCGATCAACGGCTTTGCACATATCGTATATCGTCAGCAAAGCCACCTGCACCGCGGTCAGTGCCTCCATTTCTACACCAGTTTGCGAGTTCGTTTCAGTGCGCACCTCACAATTGATTGAAGACCCCTTCGCGTCTATCGCATACGCTACATCCACGTGCGTCAGCCCGATTGGATGACATAACGGGATCAATTCACTGGTCCGCTTGCTGGCCATGATAGCCGCGACTCGTGCAATTCCCAGAACATCGCCTTTTTTATGCTTGCCCTCAGTGATCATTTGCAAAGTGTCGTTTTGCATGATGATCGTGCCGCTCGCTATCGCCACTCGCTTTGTCACGTCCTTGTCACCGACATCGACCATGTGAGCATGGCCGTGTTGATTAAAATGCGTCAGATCAGACATGCTGGATTGTCCCGAATCATATTGGCCTCTCTACTACTCGGTGTTTGCCTGCGCAAAACGCGCTGTTTGCAACAAGCTCGCATAAAATCGGCAAACCCGGACTGAATCAATTGCGCCATCGCGTGCAACAGGCATAATGGGGCCATGGCTATCAAAGTTAAATGTTTTGCCAGTATGCGGGAATATCTCGACCTGAGCGAACGCGAAATCGGCATTGACGGGATAAAAACTGTAGCTGATGTCTGGCGCTCTGTCGCAGGTGGCAAACCCATGCCTGAGAATACGCTTTGTGCTGTAAACCAGAGCCAGGCCAACGAGGAATTCACCGTCAACAGCGGCGACGAAGTGGCTTTTTTTCCGCCGGTAACCGGAGGCTGAACCGATGGCTTCTCGCCACAACCCAACCAAAAACACTCGAGATCACACTCATTCGGTCAGGATCATCACTGAAAAACTCGATCCATGGCATGAATTAACGGTCTATCAAAATGAACACCTGACCAAGGGTCAGTTTGGCGCGACTGCAACTTTTGTCGGTACGATGCGTGACTTCAACGAGGGCGATGGCGTTACCGGCATGACACTGGAGCACTATCCCGGAATGACCGAGGCACAGTTGCAAACGATCATTGATGAAGCTCATGAGCAATGGACGCTGGATGATGTTTTAGTTGTTCATCGTGTCGGGCCGTTACTGCCCGGCGACCCGATTGTGCTTGTTGCGTGCTGGTCAGCGCATCGTGCGGCAGCCTTTGATGCCTGTCGCCACTTAATGGAAGCGCTCAAGTCTCGAGCACCGTTCTGGAAAAATGAAACACTCACTGACCAAAGTAATCGATGGGTGGAGAAAAATACTGACGGTTACTCTCCCGACAACAACAGCGTTTGAGCAACACTCAACTCAACTATACGTGCAAGCCTTTGTGCTTCACGTTGTGCCTCTGGTGCAGCTACTGAATCAACACAGTCTGGCTATACCCGCCACGTTGAATATCCATCACTGACTTACCGGGTTGCAGCGATACTGCATCCATTAACTCTTCAACGGTCTCAACCTTGACATTATTCACAGACAGCACAATATCACCACGCTCAAATCCGAAGCGCGCCATGCGACTCCCCGGCTGAACACTAACAATTGCGACAAACCGCCTGCCGTTGCCAGATAGATTTTCAAACACCACGCCACCCAGGTGATTGCCTAGCTCGGCACCACTGACAAACGTAATCTCTGATTCACCCACAGAAACGTCAGTAATGAACTGTTGTTTCTCTCTGATAAAACGGACTTCAACCCTTTCGCCAACATTCAACAGACCGATCGCATTTTTTACCTGATTGACTGATTGCACTTTGCGGCCACCGATTTCAGTCAGAACATCACCACGACGCAAGCCCGCAATATCAGCGGATGATTCAGACTCGACGCCTGAAACGACGACACCTCGTTTGACACCGAACACCTGTTGTAATTCTTGCGTTAGCTCCTGCAGCGATATACCGAACTTGCCTCGACGCACTTCACCGTCACTGACTAACTGTTGCATCAGATCACTAGCGAGATTTGAAGGAATCGCAAAACCGATCCCCACATTACCGCCGGACGGACCAACAATCGCTGTATTGATGCCCACCAGCTCGCCTCGCAGGTTTACCAGCGCACCGCCAGAGTTACCCGGATTAATCGATGCATCCGTTTGAATAAAGTCTTCGATCTCTTCAATGCCGAGTCCGCTACGACCCAGTGCCGAAACTATTCCAGAGGTCACTGTCTGTCCCAGCCCGAATGGATTACCGATAGCGACAACAAAATCACCGACTCGCAATCGATCAGAGTCTGCCCATTGTAAATCGTTTAAATCACTGGCCTCTATACGCACAACAGCGATATCGGCTTCAGGGTCCTGACCAATTAAAGTTGCGTTGAACTCACGACCATCGGTCAGGGTCACCAGAATCTCTTCAGCGTTTTCTATCACATGATGATTGGTGATAACCAATCCCTGCTCTGCATCAACGATAACGCCTGAACCCAGGCTCTGTGTTTCCTTACGCTGCGAGCGTTGTGGCATATCGAAAAAATGCCGGAAGAAAGGGTCTTCAAATAACGGGTTGGCAGACCGTACAGAACCACGGGTAGATATATTGACCACAGCAACAGTGGTTTTTTCAAGCATGGGTGCCAGACTGGGCAATGGCTCACCATCGACACTGGCAGGGAGACCACCAGCGGCCACAATCTGTGGGATACCGAGATTCGCGATCAGTATGATCGACAGTAATCGAATAAGAATCAAAGGTTTCATGATTCGCGACTTCAATATTCTGTTATTAACGGTGTTCTGATTTCGGGCGACGATTATAACGCTATTGATCAATCAGGTTCGGTGAAAACATCTAAGTTACCCAGGGTTATCCACCCACTTGCTATCCGCAGCCAGTTTATCGTCATTTTATTTGAATGGCACCAGGCTTAAGCAGCATTGGCTAATTCGGCCTGTATCCAGCTATCCAGTTTGGATGCCGTGCCTTCCGGTACATGCAATCCCTTACGGGTACGACGCCAAAGAATATCGTCAGCACAGCGAGCCCACTCGTTATTCATCAGGTACCGTACCTCGGCTTCATACAAATCTCCGCCAAAGTGCACACCCAGGTCAGCAACTGATTTGGCCTCGCCTAACAGGGAATCAATCATCGTACCGTAGTTGCGAGTATAACCACCAAGCAGGTCGTCAGGTATCCAGGGGAACTGCGCCTGTTTCGCTTTCACAAAGGCGTCATAGTCCGCGTTGGGTATGTCGCCACCAGGTAGCGTCGATGAGGCGGTCCATGCCTTAAGGCCGTTACCGTTACCGAGCTCTGGTTTGCTGAATTCTGGCAGTCTGGGCAAAATCATATCGACCACTTCTTCCGATAATTTTCGGAACGTTGTGATTTTACCACCGAAGATAGAAACCAGTGGCGGGCCACTTTCACTTAAGTGAATAACATAGTCCCGTGTTACTTTGCTCGCGTTCGCTGCTGCATCATCAAACAACGGTCTGACACCGGTATAAGACCAAACCACATCTTCTGACTTAACCGGCTTTTTAAAATAGCTGCTTACCGCTTCACAGATGTAGTCAATCTCACGTTGTTCTATTTCTACTGCCGCTGGATCACCGGTGACTTCTATATCAGTTGTTCCAAGCAGTGTGTAATTTTGTTCATAAGGGACTGCAAACAATACTCGATTATCAGCATTCTGAAAAATATAGGTATACTCATGATCGAACAACTTGTTAACAACAATGTGGCTACCTTTTACCAAGCGGACACCGTGTTCTACTTTATTGCGTATCTGGAGTTTCTGAACTGCTTCAACCCACGGGCCTGCAGCATTGACCACAGACCGGCTTTTTACAGTGCTGACCGTGCCGGAGTCTTTATCGCAAATTTCCACCAGCCAGTGATCATCAGCAGCAGTAATATCGGTACAGGTAGTCTGCACAAGAATCTCAGCACCGCGATCAGCAGCATCTCTCGCATTTAGCACAACAAGGCGCGAATCCTGTACCCAACAATCAGAGTATTCAAAGCCTGAGGTAAATTCATCATTTAAAGCCTCGCCACTGACATGCTTTTTAAGATCCACTGACCAGGATTTTGGCAGCAACTTGCGGCCACCGATATGATCATATAAAAACAAACCCAATCGGATTAACCACCTGGGGCGAAGATCACGATGGTGGGGCAGAATAAATCGCAACGGCCAGATAATATGCGGCGCACTGCGAAGCAGGACTTCGCGTTCCAGTAATGCGTGGCGCACCAGTTTAAAGTCGTAGTGTTCCAGGTAGCGCAAACCACCATGGATCAACTTGGTGCTGGAGGAGGAGGTATAACGCGCCAAATCATCCTGCTCGCACAGCAATACTTTCAAACCCCGACCAGCTGCATCGCGCGCGACGCCGGCACCATTAATCCCGCCGCCAATCACAACGACGTCATACTCTAATGAGCCAGCGGAGGATGAATCAGTCATTGGGTCTTTGTTCTCGTTGTAATTCAGAGTCGTAGTTCTAGGAGCTTGTCCGAGAATGAATGATCTACTGCGAAAGCGATCTTTTGGCCAGCTATTGCGATCGATATCGTTAAATATGAATGACTATTCGCCTCAATCGATCGAAATATCTGACTCAAAATCTCACTTTCTCGATACG
>CALIHW010000198.1 GCA_938020525.1 uncultured Granulosicoccaceae bacterium
TACTGCGAAAGCGATCTTTTGGCCAGCTATTGCGATCGATATCGTTAAATATGAATGACTATTCGCCTCAATCGATCGAAATATCTGACTCAAAATCTCACTTTCTCGCTACGACCGTCATTCTCGGACAAGCTCCTAGCGTTGTGACATTTAAGCAAAGTGCACATTTTATCTAATTAAAAAAAATATCGATTGAAGAACTTTGTATTACTTCCAGATGCCTTGCTAGCAAAGGTGCGCGTCGGACCCGGCTTGCGGCTCGGGTTCATTGCTAATGAAATGTGATAAACAGGTACAGAAGAACTTTAACGACTCCCGAAAGTACGCATTGTTTGGTCTGCGGAATCTCTTTGAGTGTGTGCCGCTATGACAAAATCAGCTTCAAATACAGGTGCTGTAGGCCTGCATAAACTCCTCGTGTCACTTGACCGTTTGCAGCGCATATCTGGCTAAATGGCGCAAGTCAGCACAAATGCTCTGCTGCTATGCTGCTTGCATGGATACGGTTTCAAAATATAATCATGCGGCCGAGCGCTGGGATCGGAAGGTGCTGCGCCTCGGATATGTCAACGCTTATCGGCAGTTTCTTCAAAACCACGTCGAGCCTGTGCGTCCGGTCCTGGACATGGGTACTGGGACGGGGCTTTTTGCCGATGCCTGGATTGCATCGGGTGGCAGTCGCGACATCACGTTGATGGATCCGTCTGAGGCGATGCTGCGCGTCGCGCGGTCCCGTTTCGCAAACGCCTCGGTCTGCGTTGATTGCATCGCAAGCACGCTGGAAGACTACCAACCGGAGCATACGTTCCAGACGATACTGGCCGCACATGCGATCGAGCATTGCGATGACCCGGCTGCGGCAATCGCGAAGCTGGCCCGCTGCCTTGATGAGACGGGCAAGCTGATCCTCGTGGTCTCAAAACCGCATTGGTGCAATTGGTTGATCTGGCTGAGATTTCGGCATCGATGGTACGCGCCCGAGACGCTGCGCCAATGGGCCCGTAAGTCGGGTTTGAGCCACATCACCACCCACGCATTCTCAGTTGGGCCGCCGTCGCGCACCAGCTTTGGATATGTCTTCGAAAAAACAGCACTGGAAACCCTATGTTAATCGCTCATGTTACGTTCATTGTATCCGAGGAAAACCGCGACTCGGCGCTGCAAACTCTTGTCGCTGAGGTCGAACAAGTACGGGCCATGAACGGATGCGTGACTTTCGTTCCTTTTGCCGACGCGTCAGACCCACAAAAAGTAGGGGTCATGCACGAATGGAATACGGCGGATGATTTTGCCGGTTACACCAGTTCAGCCGAATTTGCCCGAGTGGGGAAATCACTGCGCCCGATGATGTTGGCGCCACCCGTCAGTCATCGCTTTGACGCCCGGTTGAAAGAGGCGTAGACGATTTCGCATAATGCAGGACGCTTATTGTTTTCAGAAACGTTTTGAGCCTTCCGGCCCAACGGAATTCCAGACCGAGCAGCATTACTTTTTGTATGCAATGGAAGGCACGCTCAGGCTGGATGGGCTAGGTAATCGCTGGACATTGCCGCCTGCGCGCGCCGCCCTTATTCGTGCGGGACATCCGATCACAATCTCTATTCTGTCCAACGTGGTAACGGCGTCGGTGCTGTTCCCGTTCAACGTGATGGAGACCCCGGCCAATGTGCTGTCGGTTTTTGATATGACGCCTTTGGCGCGCGAATTGGTGGCCGAATGTCAGGGCTGGGGGCTAGAGGCGCATCCTCTTTCGCCATACGCACGCGGTATGTTTCAAACGCTGGCAAGCGTGGTGGGTCGCCTGGCCGAAACCCCCAGCCGCTGCGTATTGCCTGCTCCAAAGTCGCTGGCATTGACCAAGGCTCTCGCCTTGACCGAGGCGCGTTTCGACGAAGCCCCAACATTCGAAGAGATCGCGAGACTGACAGGCCAGTCCCCTCGCGCCCTGGCACGTAGATTTTCAGCCGAAATGGGTATGACATGGAGCCAGACCCTGACGCGCATCAGGATCATGCGCGCGATCGAGCACCTCGCGACAAGCGACGCGCAGGTCACCGAAATTGCGACATCGGTGGGGTACAGCTCTCTGTCTGCATTTAACGCCGCTTTTCGCAACCTCACTGATATGACGCCAACCCAGTACCGTGCGAGCTTCTCGATTTAGAATTACTCAACTTATCTCAGCAAAGGGTCTTTTGGCGTCGATTGCAGTTGGCCCTACCGATACTGAACCACGTGCTCGTGTACTTGGTAGTAAGGTGCTGATAGATTATGTTGCTGCTGTGACTAGAGAAATATTTCCGACTGCGGCGTAGCTGTTAGTCGCAGACTGTTCGCATTGCTGTGTGTTATTGACTAACCAGCTAACTAATAAGGACAGGAAACGTAAAAAGGTATTTTTAGTGTTTATCAAATTAACATGGACAGGCTGTTGAGAACGCCTGTCCGGCTAAACGCTTTTGAGCTGTGTTCCCCCGCGACTTGTTGAAAATTAGAACATAATAGAAATGCGAAAAATATAGGTAGTTACTCTACAGGGATAACCCTGTCTTTTTGCGTTGTCTACCTCGTACATACATATAAGGAAGGAACTAATGAACCGATTGCCGTACGGGACAATTACCTATATACGAGAATAGGATATTATAATAAATTCACCGTGAAGAAATTAATTACTCACGGGATCGCACATGTTAGGGATCAATTCAGGTAGTAGGGCAGTATCTATCAGTAGCCGCCTAAGAACTGACGCGAACGATTCAAATGATAAATTTGTTAGTCCACCCGTTAAGTCTAACAAAGACTCAGGTGGTGAATCGTTTGGTAATACTGGTTCTGGAAATCAAAGTGGTAATACAGATTCATTTGCGAAGTACCAATCACCAAGGGTACTTAAAGCTGACAGTGTAATTGGTAAAGTCACACTAGCCGGCACTGAGGTCCCGGACTTGATCTCTACATTTGAATCAACCGCAAAGTCAGACCCTGCTCAAATTCGTGCAGCACTGGAGTGCTAAAGAATGACGATGAGGAACTTAATAAATGCGCTGTGTTTACAGCGTTAGGTGTATCATATTGCTTGACATAAGTGGGCGTCCATATATGTCCAGTTTTCGGTATGGTCCAGTTTTCTGTATAGTTTTCTGTATTTTGCGGCTGCAGTAGGGCCACGATTACAGGGGCAGAACATGAACAACGGACTCTCGAGGTTTGAGGCTAATCCAAAAGGCGGGATGAGCCCGTCGAGCTTCACGTCAAAAGGTGCTTTTAGCACAGACGATAAAACAGAGATTAATCACTTCTATCATCAGTCGGATAATGAGAGCAAACTGGCAGGCGTGTGGGAGTGTGCGCCCTGCCGGGAAGAGATTAAGTCTTATCCAGTCAATGAAATGATGACGGTGGTCTCCGGATCAGTGACGGTGACTGAGAATGGTAAGCCACCTGAAACATTTACAGCCGGCGATTCGTTCTTCATTGCCAAAGGAACCGAGTGCGTGTGGGAGATAACCGAAACACTACACAAGTTTTATTTTATTGCCTGAGTTCCTTTTGTGGCAACAATCGATCCGCTACTTGAGCCGTTCAAGCTACGCCACCTGACAATCCGTAACCGGATTATCAGCACGTCGCATGCGCCAGCGTACCAGCAAGGTGGCCATCCGCGTGAACGCTACCGTTTGTATCATGAAGAGAAAGCCCGTGGTGGTATAGGGCTAACCATGATTGGTGGTTCAACCAATATCGCACCAGACAGCCCTTCGGTGTTCGGTCAGTTATACGCAGGCGATGACAGTATTGTTCCGTGGTTCAGGGAACTGACTGACGGAGTTCGAAGTCACGGCGCTGCGGTTATGTGTCAGGTAACCCATATGGGTCGGCGAACCTCATGGGATGACGGTCACTGGTTACCTGTGTCGGGTCCTTCCGGTATCAGGGAGCGGGCGCATCGATCGTTTGTGAAGGTCATGGAACAGGAAGATATAGACCGAATTATTGAACAGTTTGCAATGGCAGCACTTCGATGTCAGCAAGGTGGCTTTGATGGTATCGAGTTATTGTCACACTCGCATTTGATCGGGCAGTTTCTGTCACCGTTAGTTAATCGGCGTGATGATGGTTACGGTGGCAGTCTCGACAATCGTATGCGTTTTTTGTTTCAGGTAGTTGATGCCGTCAGGGCTACGGTCGGCAGTGAATTTATAGTTGGAGTGAGAACAACAGGTGATGAGCTGACTGATAGAGGGTTATCAGCAGATGATTGTGTCGCTATCGCTGTCAAAATGTCTGAGTCTGGTTCTATCGATTTTCTTAATATACTGGCTGGGGCACCCTATGATGATCTTGGTCTGGCAGGCTGGGTACCGCCAATGGGTATGCCGTCTGCGGCACATTTACACGTTGCCGGTCGAATACGGCAGGCAGTTGATATACCGGTTTTCCATGCGGGTGGTATTTCAGATATTGCCACAGCACGCCATGCTATTGCCGAGGGCATGGTGGATCTGGTCGGTATGACAAGAGCTCACATTGCGGATCCTTATCTTGTTACCAAACTGAAGAACAATAAAGAACACCGCATCCGCCCGTGCGTTGGATTGGGCTATTGTGTAGACCGTGTAAATCAGGGAAAGGATGCGCTCTGCGGTCATAACGCGGCCACAGGTCGCGAGGCAACAATGCCTCATGTGATTACCAGGGCAAACAGTAAAAAGAAAGTTGTTGTGATTGGTGGTGGGCCGGGTGGGTTGGAAGCTGCTCGAGTGAGTGCAGAGAGAGGTCATCATACAGTTTTGTTTGAAGCCAGTGACAGACTTGGTGGACAATTGAATCTGGCAAGCCGCGGTACTACAAGAAAACAAATTTCCGGTATCACAGACTGGCTGGTACAGGAGATTGAGCAATCAGGAGTCGATATTCGACTGAATTCCTATGTTGAAGCAGATGATGTGAGGCTTGAAGAGCCAGACGTTATTATTGTCGCAACCGGTGGCTGGCCCGATGTACCTGCCATACCGGGTGCTGACTTAACACTCTCAAGTTATGAGGTGCTCAGTGGAGAGGTGCGAGTATCAGGTGAAGTGTTGCTATATGATGATGTTGGTGATCAGGCTGCGTTGGTTTGTGCTGATGTACTGGCTGCTCAGGACTGTCAGGTAAAGGTGGTCACGCCGGATCGCGCTATTGCTCTGCAACTCGGCCCGACTAGTTCCAGTGTTGTGTTACGTGATCTGGCATTGCAGGGTGTGTCGTTTGATTGCTTTCTGGAGCTGGTATCCGTTGAAGTCGATGGCAATCGAAAAAATGCGCTACTGCGGCATGTGTTAACAGATGTTGAACAGAATCATACCGTGGATCACGTCGTTGTTGAAAATGGTGTGAAATCACTGGATGCCGTGTACCTTGAGTTGAAGTTAACATCGATCAATAACGGTCAGCTGAATCATCAGGCTCTAATAAATGGTACTTCACCGTTTGAGGTGCATAATGCTGAAGGGCGGTACTATCTTTGTAGAATTGGCGATGCTGTTGCGAGCCGGAATATTCATGCGGCGCTGTATGATGCACTGAGAGTGTGTAAGGATATTTAGTGTAGATACAGGTACATTGTTAGGAGAGTTATTATGAGAGTCTCTTTAGTCAGCGTTCCGGTGCAGGATCCGTTAAAAGCCCATGAAATATACACACAGAAACTAGGCTTTAAATCTAAAGAATTCGATCCGGATAATAAACTTGCGATTGTTGTTTCTGCGACCGTGCCTGATGGCGTAGCTGTGCTGCTTGAGCCGTGTAATGGGAGCTTTCTGGAGAGTTATCAAGAATCGGCCTATAACGCTAACCTGCCGATTATGGCGTTAAAAGCAAAAGATATAAAAAGTGAGATTGAAAAGCTTAAAGCAGCGGGTGTTACTCTGCGACCGGAATTGAATAATCCCGAATGGGGCATTGAAAACGTGTTTGAGGATGGTTGCGGGAATTTACTTATGATAGAGGTGGATTCCGGCTAACGATTTAAATCTCTATAACCAGTAACTCAAATGTCACAAGGACTGGTGCGTCTCCATTGCGAACATTGCCGGAGAAGAGATTTCCATCTATATCCACACAGTGCATGGGCAGGGTGAGCGTCTGGTTTTTCCATTTTGCATCAGACCCTATCAATACTTCAGATATAGGGCACAACATCGGTGAGTCGTTTTCAAATTGGGTGCCGATCAGGCTGCCGATACCAAAGACACGTGCGCTGGAAAAACCTGCTTCGGTAATTAGTTGTTCTATTGTGGTGGCGATGTCTTCGTGGGGATTTACTTTGGCAATAAATGCATTGCCGCTTTTTAGACTACCTTGTACATGAAATATTGGGAAAGCAGTTTCCGTATCAAGTTCGACATTAAAACTACCACCGTTAAATTCATACAGGGTTGCTTCGACATTATCGGTAATAGTAACCTGATCAGGTAGCAGGTGGCCCATGCCGTTTTTGTGGCCGTTTTTGTGGCCGCTTTTCTGGTTGCTGTTATGGCTGCTAGCCAGGTCGCTAGAATGGCCTTCGGCATCCCACAGTGCATGGCAGTGCAGCCAACATTGTCCATCACGTTTGCCTATAATGGCGGTTGCGTTGCGCAATTGTGCTCTATCACACGTGTGGGTATCGCTGTACCAGGCAGCGTGCAGTCCGTCTTGTGATTGGTCCGGCATAACATAATTGAAGGGACCCAGGTGTGCTCCGTCAAGCACGACTACACCACTATCACCGCCGATACTGTTCATTACCGTTGATACCGCAGACAATAATATACTGCCCGCCGGAAGAGTCACACTGTGTGTGGTAACTGTACCAAGTGCAGATACATGTCTTGACGCGGACTCCTCACCTGGATGACAGATTAACTTCCTGCTATTCATTATCCGGTTTCATCCAGTAATCCGCGTGAAATAAGTTCTTCGCGAATAAGCTTTTTGGTGACTTTGCCATAACCTGTTTTAGGCATCTCTTCAAAGAACACAAAACGATGGGGTACTTTGTATTTAGCGAGTTTATCGCTAAGCATCAGAGACAATTCTTCGTCAGTAACGCTTTGTGCTTCATTACAAACGCAAACGGCGAGACCCACTTCACCCCAGCGCGCGTCCGGAACTCCGAGTATCGCGACTTCGCTGAGGGCTGGATGTGTGAGCATGACCTCTTCTATTTCCCGTGGGTAGACATTAGAGCCACCGGAGATATACATGTCTGACGAACGGCCGGTAATGTAAAGATAGCCCTCGGCATCCATGTGTCCGAGGTCACCGGTGCGAAACCAGCCATTGCGAAATGCTTTTTCGTTGGCTTCATCGTCCTGGTAGTAGCCGGCACAGACCGCTGGTCCGATCACGCAGATTTCACCAGTGGCCATTGCGGGCAGTTCTTCGCCGTGATCGTCCTGAATAGAGACATGAATGCCTGTGCGTTCATAGCCGCATGTGCCGATACGTGCTGCTGGAATGTCTTCAATGTGGTGATCATGTGTTGGTAGTACGGTGATAGCTCCGGTTACTTCACCTAATCCAAAATATTGCACGATGACTTTGCCTAACTTATGCAATGCATGTTTCTGATCTTCACGATACATCGGAGCGCCTGCGTAGATCACATATCGAAGACTTGAGTTATCATATTCATCTACGGATGGATGTTCGGTGAGAAACTTTACAATCGTTGGTACGGTAAACATGTTGGTTACGCGATAATCCTGCACCAGCTTCCAGGCGAGGGCAGTATCAAACCGACCTTTTGGAAGTAATACCGATGCTGCTCCTACAGCAATGTTAACCAGTAGGTGCATACCGGCTCCGTGAGACAGCGGAGCGATAACGAGGCTTACATCGTCAACTGTGGTGCCAGGCATTAAATCGTTAAGATGATTCAATGTGGTGAAGTTTAGCTGGCCGTGCGTCAATACCACTGCTTTGGGTCGACCAGTAGAACCAGAGGTAAAGAACAGCCAGCAGGGTGCGTCGCGGTCCACTTCTTTGTTTTGAATATCGATGTCTTTAAATTCAACCTGTAAGTCGTCATAACTGACTCCGAAATCGTTATCCGGATTTTGGCCAATGCGAACCACATTCTGCAAACTGTCTGTTGCGGTCTGGCAGGTGTCGGCGTGTTCTGGAAAGTCCGCTTCGCAGAACATCAATGAGGCTTGTGTTTTCTCTGCAAGATAGGCGACTTCATCCGGTCGCTGGCGAAAGTTAGATGGCACCCAGACTGCCCCGATCCGCCAGCAGGCAAGCATTACTTCAACTATCTGGACATTGTTAGCCGATTGCAGCAGCACACGATCACCGGGTTGTACGTTGAATCGCTCAAGCATTGCTGCAGCAAGTGCACTGACGCGTTTATCCAGTTGATGCCACGTGAGGGTTAACTCGTCATGAATAAGGGCAGGGTGGTTTGGCAGACGACGTGCGTTGCGAGTAAGAAAGTGTGCGAGATTGGAAGTGCGAACACTCCACGGGAGATTAGGGTCACGATTTATTGACGCCTTGCTATTGCTATTAGTTGCATCTGAGTGTGTGGTACTCATCGTGCACGCTCCAGTATAGAAACATAGTTAGCTACAGAGGCACCTCCCATATTGAATACGCCCGCGAGATTAACATCCGGTAGTTGCATCTCACCGGCTTCACCTGCAAGTTGCATGGCTGCCATAACATGTTGCGATACACCGGTAGCACCCAATGGATGACCGCGGGACTTTAAACCGCCGGACGGGTTAACCGGTAGTATCCCGTCACGAGTTGTTATGCCGTCACGGATAACGTCACCGCCTTTACCGCGTTCTGCAAGACCCATTGCTTCATATTCCAAAAGCTCTGCGATAGTGAAGCAGTCATGTGTCTCGACGACGTCCAGATCACTAAGCTCAATACCGGATTCTGCAAAAGACTTTGCCCAGGCGTTACGCGCTCCTGCAAACTCAATTGGGTCACGTCTAGATAGAGCTAAAACATCATTGGCCTGATTGCGTGCCTTAAAACGAATTGATCGTTTCATCGAGTGCGCGATATCCGGATGCACAAGTACTATCGCTGCAGCGCCGTCAGAGATTAAAGAGCAATCAGTTCGGCGTAACGGGCCGCCAGCTACCAGCGGGTTCTTTTCACTGACTGTATTGCAGTAGTCTGCGCTAAACTCCTTTTGCATATGAGCGTAAGGATTCAGCATGCCATGTGCATGGTTCTTAGCGGAGATCATTGCAAGCTCAAGGGATCGGTCACCATGCTCATGAAAATATCGTTGTGCAATTTGACAGAAAATGCCTGCAAAACCTCCGTCTACATCGCCTTCTTCAGAGCGATAACATGCTGACAGCATGATGTCCCCGGCTGTCGGTGTCGGTGTTGAGCTCATTTTTTCTGCACCAACTACTAGAGCTATATTGCCACGGCCTGCAGCAATAAAATCAGCGGCTGCATACAATGCCGCTGAACCGGTTGCACAGGCATTTTCGCAATGTAGCGCCGGTACGTTGGCCAGTTCAGGAATCGCCATGCCCACCAGTGACGCTTCGAACGCTTGCGGTGAAAAGCCGTTGTTATATACGCCAACGAAAACGCCATCGATGTCCTGTGTACCAACACCTGCATGCATCAAAGCATCTGGTACAACCGTTGCGATAAGCTGCTCAAGCCCTGGTTCTGCTGCGCGTCCAAATTTGCTGTGAGACCAGCCGACAATGGATGGATGTTGCATGCGATTTTCTCTATATCGGAATAATGTTGGTGCGTCCTCTCTTTATACACTATCGAAAAGAAATTTTGTTCGCTTGTATCTCCTGATTCAGGATAATTTTTACCAGCCCGGATATGTCCACACCAGCATTGCGAACACCCGCGATAAATAGACTGACGGCCCCATCTGATCAGGGAGGAGAATGATGCTTGTTGGCAGCAGAGGCGTAGTACATACGCAATGTGTTTATCGTGGTGCTTATCGTGTCAAAGCTAAGTTAGGCCAAGCCAGGCTATTGCAGATAGGTTTAACGTGCCGCCCGTGAGAGAAGGTGAATACGGGCGGCAGGTTCAGGTTGTGAATTTACAGAGCTCTATGTACTAAGCCATGTAACCTGTTCGATTTACGAAAGACACAGCTGCTAATGAATCTTCGTCAGTAATGATAGATACATTCTGTCGTAGTGATTTCGAGAGTGGGTAGTATCGAAGGCCAGAGCTGTTCGTTACTTCCATGCGGTGATGCTGCAGTGGAACAGTTACGCTTTGACCTGCTTCAAGCTTTACGGCACCTTCGCTGAACAGCGCGTCAAAATCAAATTTTCCACGAGCTGTGTTAATTTCTGAAGGCGTCATGTTTGTGATGTTAGCAGTTGTATTGCTTTTATTTGTAATCACAATTTCAAGGTCATTTTTAGTAGATGACAATTTTGTCGCTACTTCAATATCAGCCAAATTGTTATCTACCAGATCGTTTTCTAAAATTTGGAGTTCGTTTTTATCAATCGGTTTATTGTCGGACCGTAAGGCGAAGTTTGCCGCTGCGTGATTCGACACCGAGCCAATAGCAATAGCAGCGCTGGCTCGTGCTACGTTTTTCAAAGTCTCGCGTTTGGAATGGTCAACCATGCGTTATCCTTTTTTCTTACTGATGAACTGTTATTGTGGTGATTCGAATGGCCTATTTCACGCAAGTTCGGCTTTAATTGACAGTCTGACACAATAGGCGCTTGTAACTTTCCGCTCCGTCTAAATTCGGCCCAAAGAACCAGCCTGCTTGGATTATGGTTGATTTCAGTACCCGCCCGAATTGACTTGTTTGGCCAGTTGAGCTAGTTTCAGCCGGTTAGGTTAGGAAAGTGTGTTTTGGCGCTTTCTTCATACAAATTCAGTCTAAATCAACCTCACCCGCCTAAGAACGCTAATAGTAGAGAATCTCATTATGTATGCAGTCATAAAAACTGGTGGTAAGCAGTATCGGGTCAGTCCAGGAGACAAACTGCGTGTAGAGTCTTTGGACGCTGACGAAGGTGAGTCAATCAACATGGATCAGGTGTTGATGGTTGGTGAAGGTGCAGACGTATCTGTCGGCAACCCACTAATCAGCGATGCGGTGGTGAGTGCCAAGGTTTTATCGCATGGGCGAGGTAAAAAGATAGAAGTCATAAAGTTCAGACGGCGTAAGCATTATCGTCGACAGATGGGACATCGCCAGAATTACACTGAGATTGAAATTGTTTCTGTGAATGGTGTGACCGCGCCTGAGGCTGGAAAAGAAACATCCGCTGAAAAAGCGTCGACAAAGGCACCTGCAGCAGATAAAAGCTCATCAGCTGCAAGCGAAAAGGCAGCTGCTACCGGAGCTGCTGCAACAGCAGCGTCGCTTAAATTTCTTGATGCACCGAACGGTGAGCCAGATGATTTGAAGAGAATTCTCGGTATTGGTCCGGTACTGGAGGAAAGGCTGAATGATATGGGTATCTATCATTTCAGCCAGGTTGCTGAATTTACCGCCTCTGACATTGAAAATATCAACACACATCTGAATTTCCCCGGTCGAATCGAGCGTGACGAATGGATACCACAGGCGCAGGAACTGATGCAGGGCGGCGAAGGTAGAAAGCTCAAATATCTAGACGGCCCTGAGGGCGAACCGGACGATCTAAAGTTAATCTCCGGCGTTGGTCCGGTGTTGCAGGATAAACTCAATGAGTTGGGTATTTATCATTTCTGGCAAATCGCCAAATTTGAGGATAAAGATATCGATCTGGTAAATGATGCGATGGCCTTCCCCGGCCGCATCGAACGAGATGAGTGGATTGCACAGGCGCAAAACCTTGCCGATGGTGGCGAGCCGCGATAATTCTCCAAGTACTAGCCTATTTATACTTGCTAATAGAATTCCATTGCCCTGTTTCCCAAATATCTAAAATCTGGAAATCCGTTTTTACGATCTCTCCAGAAATCGCTTAGCAGTACGTCGGGGAATACTGGCTTTGTTTGTTCTTTGATGAGCTCTTCGCTAAAAAGCGATGCTTCGACGATATGTTCCCGTGTAGCTTCCGGTGCAGTTGTTGAAATCTCACCTGTTAGATATTCGCACAGTACCCAGGTTTTCATGTGTAGTTGATCAGGCTGATAAAATTGTTCCAGATAAATCGGCTTTATTGCTCTAACTACTAATCCGGATTCTTCACTAACTTCGCGTTCTGCTGCCTTTAGGATATCCTCAGGGAGTTCCAGACCACCCCCGGGCGCTACATAGAAATCATAAGCGCCTTTGATAAAGTGTCGAACAAGCAGAACCTGATTTTTGATAATCACAATTCCTCCGGCAGATATCCTGTGTTTCATGATTTCTCTCCTTGCAGGTGTCGGCTTAATTGTATTGAATATTCGGAGTGTGCTTAAGCTACGCCCTTCTGCTCATTGCTGCAAAACTACTTCACAGACAACATGGCAGATTCGATTGTTGGGCTCAATTGGGGCAAGATTTTGGTAAATCTGCCGATTTGTATGCCAAGGAAGA
This sequence comes from uncultured Granulosicoccaceae bacterium, assembly GCA_938020525.1. Taxonomy (GTDB): domain Bacteria; phylum Pseudomonadota; class Gammaproteobacteria; order Granulosicoccales; family Granulosicoccaceae. The sequence goes on from CALIHW010000198.1 coordinate 12,524, forward strand.
TGTAACAAGGCATGGAGCCATGAATAAGGTACAGAAATTCGATGTTTTTTCACGTGGTGAAATCGATCAGGGATTCGAGTTAAAAGATGTCATTAGCTCTTTTGCAGCACTCTTCCAGATTCCGGAGGAGGAGGCAGCAGAATACGTCACGACTAAAAAACTCATTGGAAACCAGCTGTCTAGCGTAGCCGCGGCAGTGTATATAGATAAAATTTCCGCTGTTGGTCTCTTAACGATCGTCGTTGATAAGGATTCTGCAAACGATACGAAGTTTGCGGAGTATCAAAAATCACCTGAACGCGCTGTGCGTGAAAAAAAAGTTTTGCAATCTTCGGTGCAAGAGCCATCCAGGCTTCATGTTAACTGTCCGGAATGCCAAAAGTTGCAGCAAAAATCGCCTGTCTGCAGTCAATGTAGTTTGGTTTTCAGCAACTACCTGGATTCCGAATATAAAACAAAAAAAGAGCCTGACCGGTCTGCATTTAAGGACGAAAAAAATGCACGCAATACAAGAATTCTGACAAGAAAGCCTTTAGCGTTGTTTGCTTTGGTAGTTTCTATGGGATTATTGTCGCTCAAAACTATTGGCTCTGTCTCTACGAGTAGCTATTCCAGAGCGGAGCAGGAGATATTTGTTCAGCAAAACACAGCCGGAGAGAAGGTAAATCAGCTGATTGAGATTGCTGGATTAAGTGCCAGTTTTAGTGAAATACATAGTGAAATTGAGAAGCTTTTTAGGGATCAGTTATCGTTGGAAGTTAAAGAGCGCGATGGGAGATCAGAAAGCGTGTCGTATATTATTAATTACGTTCCAATGGCCTACAACCAGCACGCCGGTTTAACCGGGCTTGCAAACTGGTTACAGATGACACTAAATGAAAGTGAAGTCGATTCTCTGTTAGAACTACACGACACCATGCTTATCCGTAAATTTTCTGATGATATATCGGTCAAGCAGCACGATTCAGAACTACATAAGATTTTTATAGCCAACTATGAAGAGAATCCAATTCAGCCAGAACACCGCCGAACATTAGCAAAGTTGGTTGATATCATGTCCCTTGACTCTATCGGTACGATGATATTTGCAGAAGGAAGGATCGCGCTTATTAGGGTTGCAGCTTCTACTGCACCAGATTTTAATTCCGATGAAGGACGGTACAAAACCAGAAGTAAAATTCAGGATATCAAAGAATCCTTGCCTGATGTCAGACCATATATCCGTGAAGAAATGATTAAAAATCTAGCCAGGCACGTTAGTCACTATACGGTGGCTGATCTTCGAAACACAGCGCGTGCGCTAGATAAGCCGGAGATTCGAGAAATGTACAAACAGATAGGGCGTGGAACGAAAAACTATCTAAGTGATGCAGCGGCCTGGTTGGTGGTAAAGAGCGGACAACATGCAGCTTCAGTGCGAAAGGATAGCGCGGTCAAGTAGTATTGATGATAGTTGGCAAGGTGATCAATAGTTGGCAAGGTGATGAGAGCACCGATCGCTTGCATACCTGTTTTGTTCAGAGCGTCCCGCAGGTGTCTGTAGGGGAGATAAGCGAACAGCGCATCCACCAATGTGTAGCACGTTATATAGTCAATGTCCGGCCAATTGGCGATTAATTCGCTGTAAAATTCGTAGCGTTCGTAGCGGCAGTTTGGTGGATGCGCTTTGCGCTTATGCCCCCCTACGAAAATATGGCATCATCGATTTCGCGTAATTTTTCCACACTCTATTTTACGAACACCAAGCGACTTCGTCATAGCATCTTTACATTAGATTGGTGGCAGGTGGTCTCTTATCGTACCGGTTTTAGGACTTAGACTGGCATCGATATCTCGCATTTCCATAGAGATTGCTATCGAATGTTTCTGGAGTGCGGGCTGCATAAAGTTTTTCATGGCAGCAAATATGGCTTGTGTTGCCGCTTCTTTTTTATCCTGCGGTCTGCCCTCTCTTAGCCTTATTGATAAATCGATAAATGCATGATTTGGATTGCCATCTGCAATGGAATAATGTTCGGCTTTGAATCCACGGACCCGGATGCCAGGCATTGGAAATAGACCGGTTCTATCTGCCGCCTCTCGTATAACAGTGCACAAGGCACTTATATCAATTATTTCTTCAAGGTTGGCTGAATATTCAAAGCTAAAATGCGGCATTGCCTTAAACCTTTGTATAACTTTCTTGAAATTTTCTGACTTTATCTGCGAGCGCGTTCATCTCCGGATCTTCGTATCCCAGTTCTTCGAGATGCTCGACCAGCTGATATAGATAATCGCAGTTTTTACCAATAGGGCCTTCTGCAAGTGCAAGAGATCTCACTAGAGTTTCTTCGTCAAGATCAGTGCAGTAGCGATCATTTTCCGGGTCGACGACAAAAGCGAGTACGTCATTGCCAATACCATAATCGCTTTCATAGCGTGCTTTAACCCAGGTGGGTTTGTAGACGTATGACATCATTTCACGTCGGAACAAGAGGTCCAGTTCGGTTTCGAGCTTGTCTTGTGCAATACTGTAAGCAACGCCGTCGCAGGTACCACCGCTCTCCAGACCCATCATTAGTCCGGGTAGTTCTTGACTGCCACGGCCAAGTACTGTCCAGAAGCAGAAGCTTCGGTGGTAGCCAGTAATGCTGCATCGATAGGTGGATTCTATCTCGATTGCTGGATTCCATATCAGAGAACCATAGGCGAATACACGGAACTCGGATTGGTCCGGTGCATTATCTATGGTCTCCTGCACGAGCTTCGTGCGGACATCATCCGGCATCAGGTTGATCAGACCGGGACGGCTTTCGGCAAGTTTCTGAATTTCACCATTTAGCAGAGACTCCCTGCTGATTTTTTGTTCTTTGTTCATCTGGATTCAGTGTAAACCTATTACACTCTGGAGTATATGTGGGGGTAGCCGCAATCTGTTTGTAGTGTGTGTTGTTTGCAGCAGAAGGCCTGTTTCTCTATATTGAGGTCGACTCACGTAGATAATTCTAGACTATGAGCAAGACCTATCAAACACTGTCACTCGTTGAGCCGGCAGAGCACATCATGAAGGTTATTCTTGATCGTGAAGGCTCATCCAACGCATTTAATACGCAAATGGCGAGAGATCTCATCGAGGTGTTTGAAGACATCGCATTAAACCCGGGTTCGCATCGCGTAATTATTCTTACCGGTCGTGGCGAAAAGGCATTTTGTGCCGGTGGTGATCTTAAAGAGCGCAAGGGTATGTCGGACGAGGATTGGCAGGCACAGCATCTGATCTTCGAGCGAATGATTCGTGCAGTCATTGGATGCCCTGTACCAATTATCGGTGCGGTCAATGGTGCAGCTTATGGCGGTGGTTGCGAATTGGTGGCGGCCCTCGATTTTGTCTATGCGGTTGAGCATGTAAAGTTTGCCCAGACAGAAACCCGTTTAGGTATTATCCCCGGCATTGGTGGGACGCAAACATTGGCGCGTGCAATCGGTGAGCGGCGTGCAATGGAGTACGTGCTGAGTGGCAATGTCTTTACGGCGGCGCAAGCGGAGCGTTGGGGGCTGGTTAACAGTGTCTACCCGACAGTGGATGCACTGCAGGACGCAACGATAGAGATCGCAACGCGGATAGCAGACAATGCGCCGCTGGCGGTCAGACAGGCCAGACAAGCGATACACAAGGGGCAGCAGATGTCTCTGGCAGAGGGAATGGCGTTTGAAATTGAAGCTTACAACAGGCTGATATCAACCGCTGATCGTTATGAAGGCATATTGGCTTTTAATGAAAAGCGCAAACCGAAATTCAACGGAAAATAGGTTTACTGGAAAGAACAAGATGCACGCTTTAACTTGTAGAAAATAGAATGACCAACTCTCAAATTCACCTATTGTTTATGCCAATAAACCAGTTATGAAAATTACCTCGGTTGATGTTTTTGTTTTAAAGACGCCTTTGGACGAACCTTTTGCTTTTTCTCAGGGTTGGGTTAATCAGCGTAGTGCCACGTTGGTTAGAGTAACAACAGACAATGGTTTAGTCGGTTGGGGTGAGGCGTTTGTTCAGGGGCTTGAGCCACCTGAAATTGCGTCTGCCGTTATACGACATGCATTGACGCCTGTTGTAGTCGGTCGAAACGCACTGGATAGCAATGTGTTGTGGTACGAGATGTATAATTTAACGCGAGACTATGGCCGCAAGGGTAGTGTGCTTGCCGGTATCAGTGCGATAGATATCGCACTGTGGGATTTGGCTGGAAAATATTATCAGCAACCGGTCTGTCAATTGCTTGGTGGCGCATTTCGCACAAAAGTAAAACCGTATGCAACGGGTTTCTACCGAATAACTGGGCAGGGAGAAGCTGCACGGCTTGCAAAAGAGGCTGTGCAACATCGCAAAGCGGGTTTCACCTCTATGAAAGTCAAGCTCGGGTTTGGTCTTGATGATGATATCAAGGTCATGCGAGTAATTAATGAGGCGCTAAGTGCCGAGTTTGGTGCGGATCATAAGTGTGAACTGATGGTTGATACTAATCACGCTTATGGTGTCGCGGAAGCCTCGCGCCTGGGCTGCGAACTGGAGAACTATAATCTCCGGTGGTACGAAGAACCGCTGGTGCCAGAAGATCTGGCTGGGTACAAAGTGCTTCATCAAAAGCTTAACGTGCCAATAGCAGCTGGTGAGAATGAACACAGTATTTATGGATATAACCACCTACTTGATGTAATCGATGTAGCGCAGCCGGATGTCGGTTCTTGTGGTGGTCTAACCGCAGCAAGAGATATCACCGCTATGGCTCAGTCGAAGGGTGTGGTCGTGAATCCGCATGTGTGGGGTAGTGCAATTGCACAGGCAGCATCACTGCAGCTGATTGCATCACTCCCTGTACCGCACCATTCATTGTTTGCGAGAGAGCCTTTGCTTGAGTACGATCGTTCTTCCCATCCTTTCAGGCGAGACCTTATTGAGAATCCTTGGGAGCTGTGTGACGGGATGATTGCAGTACCCGACGGGCATGGATTGGGAATCGATGTTCGAATGGATACAATCGAACGCTATCGCTCTCACGATCTATAATCAACATGCTTCAGTCTCATAGGATCAGTGTTGGCGTGGACTGGGGCTCAAGTTCGTTTCGCGCCTATAGGTTTGATTCAAACGGCGAGGTCATTGATTTTGTAGAATCCGCTGATGGTATAAAAACGGTCGCAGTTTCCGATTACGAAAGTATGTTGTTGTCTCATACTGGTCATTGGTTGAAGTCCGGAGACACCGTGTTATTGTCAGGCATGATCACGAGCCGTAACGGTTGGGTGGAAACGCCGTATATTAGTTGTCCATTTGAGCTTTCTCAGTTACCACAGCGATCAGTTTCAAAAACGGTAGGGGATAATATTCGCCTGTTGTTTTTGCCAGGTGCATGTATCAATAAACCTGCTGATGTAATGCGTGGAGAGGAGCTGCAGTTATATGGCGCTGTGCAGGCAGATGAACAGCTGGTGGTTTTACCCGGTACACATTCAAAGTGGGCGTTCGTCAGATTTGGGGTGCTGGAGAAGTTCCACACAGTGGTAACCGGTGAGTTGTTTGACGTGCTGATGAAACAAACACTGATAGGAGGGCTGGCATCTGATAAGGACCATATCAGTCTTGCGTTTTTCGAAGGTGTACACGCAGGGTATAACACGGAGTGTATAATCAGTCAGCTTTTTACTGCGCGCTCAGGTGTTTTGCTTGATCAGTTAAAGCCCGCTGAAGTTTATTCTTATTTGTCCGGGCTATTGATCGGCAATGAAATAAAAGAGTCAAAACGATTGTACGCTTCTGATTCTACAGTACTAATTGTGGGATCCGGCATACTTTGTACAAGGTACGCTGAGGCCTTTGAGTTGCTGGGTATCAACGCTGTAGCAGAATCACCGGATGCTGCAGGTGCCGGCTTTCAGAAACTGATTAAACAACAAGATAGCTAATATGAAATCTGCGTCAGAGCACTGGAAGCAGTGCCTCAATGATCTGCCACTAGTGGCAATATTACGTGGAGTGACGCCTGAAGATGTATTGTCTGTCGGTCAGGTACTTCTGGACACAGGGTTTAAGATTGTTGAGGTGCCGCTTAACTCGCCACATCCGTTTGAAAGTATAAGCAAATTGACGAATAGATTCGGCAGTGATCTGTTAATCGGCGCTGGAACAGTTTTAAATGGCGATGATGTCAACAGAACGGTTGAGGCGGGAGGCCGCCTTGTTGTCGCGCCTAATTTTAATCAGGCAGTGGCGGCGGAAGCGGTACAGTCATCTTGTGTTTATTTCCCGGGTGTTGCTACTCCAACGGAGGCATTTAACGCTATTGACAGTGGTGCGACTGCATTGAAGTTATTTCCGGCCGAGATGATTACACCTGCTGCGGTGAAAGCGATGAGTGCGGTACTGCCATCGCGGATTAATATGTTAGCAGTAGGTGGGATTACCCCGGACAATATGCAGACTTATCTGGAAGCGGGGTGCGAGGGTTTTGGTATTGGTTCAGCACTTTACAAACCGGGAAAAACGCTAGTTGAGATAGAGTACTCTGCAAAGCGATTTGTCAAAGCGTTTGAAGATGTAAGAGTCTGAATGCTTACGGTAGGTATTCGTAGATAATATCTACCGGCAAGCCTTTACCATTCAGCTCTGTGATTGGCCCGAGACCCGTATAGCGAATTAGTCGCTTAGTGTCTGTTTCATACTTCATGTAGATTGTTGGCACCATGCCTTGGAGCAGGAAATTGTCAAAAGTAATTTTGAAGCAAGTGGTATTTGGTGTATCGCACTTTGTCAGTTTGATTTTTAATGGCACCAACCTGGCTTTGTCGATTTGCAGAAAGTTTATTCTCACTGTTTTTCCGCGTGTTAGCCTATCCCAGTTAGCTACAACAAAGCGCTGAAAACCGGCGTCGATAACGGTTCGGGAGTCGATCTGCACATCGTGATTTCGTGTAACGGTTTCAGAGCCATTGGCAGATACTTTTAGTTTTTTAACGTTAGCAAAGCCTTTTTTCACGGTAACGCGATAGCCTCTTTCACGTCGATAGTCGATCACCTCAAAGTATTTTGGTATGTTCGGGTCAACCCCAAAGTCGAGTTGTTTGTAGGAGATCGGCTGTCGATTGCCATCCCAGTAGACAGCCCGGATTATGTTGTTCATTGGGTCGTCGAGATAGGTCTCCGTGTAGAAAACTGCAGAGCTTCCGTCTTTTCTTGCATAGCCATTTGCCACGGCACCCTCGCCGTAGGGTCGAATCTCGTTCGCCAGAGGGAACGCGCTGACCGAGGTAGATGTAAAAACCAACGCCAGCACCAGCACCATAGTTGTAGCAATGGCGGAAGCAATGCCTGAGGTGGCTTTGTCTGGCGAGAGCGGGGGAGTCATGTCGATATCTATACCTGGTAGTTTGAGCATCGCATAGCTATCTCACAATGCGGCTTGCTCCTAGCTGAAAAGAATCCGGCTAGATTGTTAATTTTTGGTTAAAAACCGGGTGGACCCGTAATGAGCTCTGTTTTAAGGGGTCATCGAAGACTTGTTTACATAACCGCCTTGAATAGTCCGATGACGAATGATGCAAACGCACCTGTTACTATCAATAGCAGTGCCAGTAGTAGCAGATTCAATGACCATTTAACCAGCAGGTAGAGTGGTTTATTGGTTGTTTTCAATGTTTTACCGGATGCAAGTAGCGGTGAAACTTTGGAGAAGATGCGACTATAGAGTCCGGCTTTGTCTTCAGCCAAATTAGGCACTAGCAGCTGACTGCATATTTTCTTATAGAAAAAGTTAAAAATGCGCCCGGCAAAAAACATCGGGCGTTCGATGTCACACATCAGAATGATTCTGAGTTGATCCGAGTCATTGCGTGCGTGGTGCAGGTAGGTTTCATCAAACATAAATGCATCACCGTCGCGCCATGACTTTATATTGCCGTCAATACTTATAAAGCAATCCTGGTGATTCGGTGTGCTAAGGCCGAGATGGTAGCGCAAAGAGCATGCGATTGGATCAAGGTGGCGAGTCAGTTTTGAGCCGGGTGGCAGTACCGTGTACATAGCGCCGTTGATTGACGGTATGCCACTGACAATCTCAGTTGTCTTCGGACAAAGTCTTGCTGCCGAGTTGTGTATCGTGCCATACCACTTTAAGTAAAACTTGCTCCAGCCATATTTATAAAAAGTGCGAAAACCGACGTCATAGTAGCTTTGGTTGTCTGCGTTGGTCGTCTGATCGAAGTAGCCGTTCCTGTGTAGCTCCAGAGCCTCCTCGCGAATGATCTCCCAGTTTTCTTCCAGGGTTTTGAGCTCCGGGTATTTTTCGAGATCGATTATCGCATTGCGAGCTCTCTTTTTGGAAAGGCCATACAGTAGAACATTGAGCGGAGCGAAAATCGGCCAGCCTTTTCGAAAATACTCGACCGGGCTGGCAAATCGCTGGGTGCCGCGAAACTGATAGACATAAACCAGCGAGAAAATCGGGAATGCCAACAAAAGAAGCAGAGTGAAGGTAAGCGTGGACATGGCAATCGGACTCGCGGTCGGTTAAGACGGGTAAATATTGGCGATCAAGTGCTGAGTTTACCAAGCTTTATGCTTTGAACCTATTGGTTCGGCTGCCGGAATGTTGCGGTTTGGAAGTGGCGGCGAGTTGATTGTACAGCAGCGCGACTGTGACCAGTGCGGTGGCACGATACCTGACCGTAGCTATTGTTTTATCAGAACTTGCTGTTGCTGTTGAGGCTTGACCTTCGGGACAGGTTCTCACTTCATCAGATAATTGTGAGAGCGTGCACAAGCCGAGCTGTTCAACATGCCGGCGTACCGTCGCTGAAGTATCTGATTTAGTTTTATACCGCCATCTCTTTGTCGATCTGTGGAAGCCAAAAGCTCGAAATGACTGACCGTAAAATTGGAATCTATAGGATTTCTAGTATAACCAGAAAGGTAATTGGAGGCATCGTAGCGTGTGTAGTTACTGTGCTTCTGTTGCAGGCATGCGATTCAAGAAACGATGACTTCGGTGAAGTTATCGGATTCTCCTACGTGGATGAGCTCGATACAGAGTATGTACCGTTTCAACCTGAACTGGGCGCCGCTGTGCCAGTTGCCGCACAAGCAGCGTTGGTATCTGCGAACCTGCCTTACCCGCCATTCAACACGCACAATATTAAATCCATCGGGCCAAACGGCTGGCCAAACCGGGATCAGCTGGTGAATGCCAGTGTCGGTGACGTAATTTTTAATCAGCTGTGGTCAACATGGCAGCCAACACCCAACCTGTCACTTAGAGAGCCTAATACCTTTGAATATGGTGGCATGGTCTGGCGAATCGATCCAGTTAGAGAGAAGCAGATTCGGTGGTATTCCTCGCGTGGCATAAACACCACGGTTGTGCTTTACGCGACGCCTGAGTGGGCGCGCCGTAGCAACACCAGTAAGGTAGATAATGTACCGCTAATACATCCGCATTTTATTGCGCCGGATGATCCGGCAGATTTTGCACGCTTTGCGGGTATGATCGCCAAACGCTACAACGGTGCTAACGGAAATGGCCGGGTGGTGAATTTTATAATTCAGAACGAGGTTAACGCCATTGACTGGTTTAATCCCGGTTGTGGTAAAGATGATCAGCCATGCGAGATTAATGACAGAATACAAACCTACGCTAATATTTTTAACCAGGCCTATGATCTAATAAAATCAGAGCAGCCGGAAGCTAAAGTGTTCATGTCTTTTGATCATCACTTCGGTGATGCTTTCAATGATCAGCCACGTTTCGCATCAGCGCAGCAGTTTATCGATCGGCTTGATCCACTGGTATCACCCCGCGAATGGAGACTGGCGTTTCACTCTTACCCGGATAACCTATTTGAGCCGCGCTTCGGCCCGAATGATTTGCCCAAGGTAACTTTTGGAAATCTCGGCGTACTTGCAGGCTGGTTGCGGCAGCGATTTCCGGATAAACCTCATGCCTGGGAAATCCATCTGACAGAAAACGGAATTAATGCTTCATCGCAAGGCTCATCAGAGCCTGCGCAGAATCAAATGCTTCCCGTGGCGACGCGTAATGTGCTCGGCACACCGGGAATAAATAACTTCGTTTATCACCGCATTAAAGATCATGCAAACGAAGGTACGTTTCAGCCAGGATTGCATGATATTTCTGGTAGAGCCAAACCGGCATGGGCTACCTGGACGAGTAACAACCTATATCAAAATAATCCACCACAGTTGAACCACGGTTATGAAGATCTGCCGTACACAAGGTTGGTGAGATACGTTAAAACCGGTGTTGGGCACTGGTCTTCTACAAGGCAACCTCCGGAGGGTTTTACCGCTGAGGCTTCCTTTTTGTTGCTGCGTGAGCAACTACCGAACACAACGATGTTGTACGAGTGTCATGTGCCAAGTAAAAATACCACTCGAATTACACGCAATGTAAGCTGCGGCGGGAATACAAATTTTGGCCCGGTTGGATACTCGTTTAACTTTAACGATCTTGCCGGTAGTCGTCAGGGCTTGTTCTCAATTGAAACTGCGGATGGAAACCATGTGTTGTCCAACAACTCGGAAGAGGTGCGCGGACTGGTTACCGTGCTTGGATTTTCTGATACCACAAAGGTACTGAAGCAACCTACACCGCAGCGTGATCTGTTTTACTATGACACACAGTTTGGGAGAAACACACCACCGCCGGCGATTGCGAGCCAGCCGGCAGCAGAGCAGGTGATCAATGCGCTTGGAGATTGCAGCGATGAAGTAGCGGACTGTCACTTCCTGCGCTTTACAACTACAGAAGACCAAAGCCACATTCTGAGTTGCCAGGTTCAGGATGCAGATCAGCCTGTTGCAGATATTGTTCTGACATTTGGCAACAACACCTTTAATCGAACAGTAGAGGTGTCTCATCAGATTGATCGAAGCAGCAGCCGATATTCTATTGATCTGCCGATATGGGAGAATGCAGATTGGGCAACGGTACAGCTGTCATCCACAGAAGGTGCAGCGACGGATCATTGTTATGTAGTGCAAAGTGGAACATTGGCGATTGGCGCGGCGGCAGAGCTTGCACAACAAAACCTACTGCAAAATGGCGGCTTTGAGAACGTGCTGACTGACTGGGAACTCTGTGCCGGGCATGACTCTGCGGATTTCTCCACTGATGCTCATCTTGGCGGGCAATCAATTGCAATAAGCGATGGTAACTGCGTATATCAGGAGGTAAAAGTGAATGTTGGCGTTGACTATGCGCTTGAATGTTATGGGCGTCACGACGGGCCCGGTGTAGGTACGCTTAAGCTAGGATTCGCTAACAACAGCTTTCAAAGGTTGGCTGAGCTGGAGTTGCCGGTCAACAGTGAAGAGTTTGAAGCGATAAACTTATCAGAGACTGCACCTGCAGGCAGCGTTTTTGCGGTAGCCACTTTTGAGTCTGGTGTAGGTACCGGTTACCTTGATTCGTGCTCGCTTATTGAGAGGTGATTTTTTTCTGGGTAGGCTGTGGTGTATAGGCTTGTTTGAGCGGCATTTGGTGGATGCGCAAGCTTATCTCCCCTACGTTAAGTTTTTCTATATGCCTTGGGTAGTAGGTAGCCACTGTCATTACGTTAGGGGGATAAGCTCCACTGCTGCTCAAGTATTCGGTAAATCTTTTTATGTAAAAGGCATCTGAATTTGCCCGAGCTCCAAAGCGCATCCACTAATGGCGCTCAAAAAGTTATTAACCGCCAATGAACCCCACCGCTACTGAGCACCGCTACTGAGCACTAGCGGGACCAAACGGCTTAAATACCAAAATCAACTTCGGCAACAACGTAAGAACAGCCAACAGTGCTACAAACATAGCTAGTGCTGTCAACAAGCCAAAATATATCGTCGGGATAAAGTTGGAAAATACCAGTATTGAGAAGCCGAAAATAATTGTCATGGATGTATACAAAACAGCACGCCCGATATTCTTATGGCAAGTGTGCATCGTCTCTTCGTAGCTGGTATGTTTCGGTAGCTCCTCCTTGAATCGATAGATGTAGTGGATGCTGTTGTCCACGGCAATACCGATAGATATCGTGGCAATGGTTATTGTCATCATGTCTAGTGGCAATTTAGCCAAGCCCATAATGCCGAGTACAATAGCTGCTGCCAGCGCGTTCGGTACGATACCGATCACAGCAAGTTTCAATGACCGGAATAAAATCAAAAACATCATCGCTATGCCCAGCAATACTGCACCGATCGTTTGGATCTGTGATTGAAACAGGCTTTGCAGCATATTGTTGTACAGCACCAGAATGCCACTAACCTGAAATTGATCTTTGGGTATGCCAACTTCAGATTCGAGGTCTGCATTAATTTGCTCAAGCAGTTCCTTGCGGCGCAAATCGGGCATCGAATCGAGAATTCGCATAGAGATACGTGCCTGGTTGTCCTCAATAGAAATATACGGGTCAATCAATTCCGCACGCATGTCATTAGGTATCTTTTTGTATAGAATCTCAAGTTCGAATGGGCTGAACTCTTCGTCGTTGTTGATAGATTCACCGGTTCTCAAAACAGAGGCGAGTGACAGCACTTTGCCTATGGCTGGTTGTGAGTCAAGGTAGTCATGCACGGCTTTTATTCGGTCAACTTTGTAGGGAGTGAACCACTGCTCATCATCCTCTTCTTCCTCACCTTCAAGCAGCGCCATCTCTTCACAGAACTCTGCGTCTTCCTCTGAAAGGCTTTCAATGTCAGCGCATTCATCATCTTCGGCTTCTTCGGTGAGATCAAGCAACACATCAAGTGGGGTTGTACCACCGAGCTTATTATCGATCAGTTTCATACCTTGATAAATCTCGGTGTGAGAACGGAAATAGTTAATAAAACTGTTCTCAACGATAAGTCGTGAAATGCCGACAGCACTGATAATCGCCAGTATCGCAGCAAGCACCAGTATCCAATTACCGCGCTTGTCGGTAAATCTGGCAAGCATGGCAGTCACAGCGACCGGCTTGTCTGCTTCGCCATCGTTCTCCAATGGCCCGATTAGGGTAAGTAAAGACGGGAATAGTAAGAAGGAAGTTAAAAAAGTGACCACCAAACCAATTGACATCATCCAGCCAAAATCGATGACCGGTTTAATACCACTGAATACCAGAGAACAGAAGCCAATGATGGTAGTTAACGCGGTGTACAGGCAGGGCCAGAACATTCGTCTGGTTGCAAGCCAGACTCTATCGATATGATCAAGCTCCGGGTGGTCGATTTTAAGTTGCCGGAATCGAACCACCAGGTGGATGTTCATCGACATCGTGATGATAAACATCAATGATAAAAAATTAGATGAAATAACTGTGACCTTCCAGCCGATCAAGCTCAAAAATCCCATCACAGTCAGGCCTGCAAACAGGCAGCTGGCTACCGGTAATAGTACCCACCGCAAGCGCCGGAAAATAATAGTCAGGGTTGCAAGAATAAACAGTACAACGCCTGCACCAAAGACGACGAGATCACGCGCTATATAACTGACCATATCATCAGATACCATTGGTACACCGCCGAGATGCATTGTCGCTTTATCTTTATGTTTTGCCAGAATGGCACGGATCGCTGAAATGTCGTTATGGCGTTTTTTGTTGAACTCGCTTCTTACCACATCAAATTCTGTATTCACCTTGTTGAGTTCCAGCTGTTCTTCCGCGCTGAGCTCGCCTTGTAGTTCCTTTAGCCTTAGTGCAGATCTCTGTGCATGCAGTGTTGAGTAGGTAGCATCTGCTTTGAGATTTAGCTGCATTGCTGTGGTGCTAGCGTCTTTGCTGACGATCAGGTCACTGAAAACCGGGCTGCTGGTGATCTCCTGGCTTACCAAATCAAGATCACTATCGGGATGTGATGCAAGCGTGGGAACGCCTGCTGTGAGTTCCGTGAGGCTGATGCCGGAACTGGTGAGCAATGGAACATCGAGTAGTGAAAAAACAGATTCTACTGATTCAACCTGTGCGAGCTCATCACGCAGTGTTGCCAACTGATCAAGTGATTCGCTAGTGAACAGATCGCCATTCGGATCATACGTCACTACAAGAAAATCACCGGTACCGTATCTTTGCAGAGAGGCGCGATAAATCTGCAGGTCTTTATCGTTTTCCAGCAGAAGTGCGTCGGCCGATGCATCGAGTGAGAACTGTCGTGCCTGCCAGGCGAAGAAACACAGCGCGAGCACCAGCAGGGCGACGATGATCCTTGGAAACGAGAGAACGGTTTTTCGATACAGGTTCGGTAAGGCGGCGCTGTCGAGAGTCTGGTAATTTTGCATAGACTCAATGATAGCAGTGTCGCATTACATTTTACTCTTGCATATTGGACGGTGTTGGCGAGCCACTGTGCGATTTGGCGTCAATCGCGGTATGCTGGTTTTGTGTCTGAAGAATCCTTTGGAATCTACCGCGGAGTCGTTGCATTGTCGTCTGTTCAATCATTGTCTGTTCAAGTAGGGCGAAACAGGGACAAAGTCGAATATTTGTTCCTCAATGTAGGGCATTTCCTTGATCACTTCTTTATGTTGATTTTCGCCACCGCCGCAGCCCTGCAGCTGACTCGTGAATGGGGGTTGAGCTACGCCGAGCTTATCCCGTACGCAACCCCGGGATTTATTGCGTTCGGAGTGTGTGCCATTCCTGCAGGCTGGCTGGCAGATAAATGGAGCGGGGAAGGGATGATGGCAGTGTTCTTTATCGGTATCGGCCTCAGTTCCATCTTTGCGGGCTTTGCTTCTGATCCGAAGCAGATTGCTATTGGATTAACGATGGTCGGTGTGTTTGCGTCGATCTATCACCCGGTTGGGCTCGCCATGGTGGTGCGTGGTAAAGCAAAAACGGGATTACGGCTTGCGATAAACGGTGTGTGGGGCAATCTTGGAGTTGCCAGTGCAGCTCTGTTGACTGCTTTTTTGATAGATATGTCGGGTTGGCGTAGCGCTTTTTATCTAACGGGTGCGTTGTCGGTTTTTATAGGTGTGTTTTACTGGTGGTTTATTCGCGGCTATCCAGAGGACCCTGGTATTACTAAAGCCAAAGCAGCAGTCAACCAGGGATCGGGTACTGCAAATCTATGGCGTATCTTTGCGATTATACTTGTCACTACGGCAATAGGTGGTCTTATCTTTCAAAGCACTACTTTTGCACTGCCAAAAATCCTGGATGAAAGACTCACGAATCTTGCAGGCTCAGCAACAATGAATGGCTGGTACGCTTTTTTGGTGTTTTCCATAGCCGCGGGAGGACAGGTTGTTGTGGGTAAGTTGCTTGATCATTATCCTGTAAAGTTAATTTTCGCCACTGTTGCAGCCCTTCAGTGTCTGTTGTTTGCAGTGATGATTCAATCTCATGGGCAGTTGGCGCTGTTAGTCTCCATCGCGTTTATGTTAGTGGTCTTCGGGCAAATTCCTATCAACGATGTATTGCTCGGCAGGGTTGTCAGTAGTGAATGGCGTAGTCGGGCGTATGCACTTCGCTATTTGGTGACATTCTCTGTTATGGCCTCCGCAGTACCCTTGATTGCATGGATACACAGTGGCTGGGGTTTTGATCGATTGTTTGTTGTATTGTCTGTAGCTGCAGGTTTTATATTTATGGCGGTTTTGTTGTTGCCAGGCTCGAGCAGGGAAGTTTCTGCTGCGTAGTATAAAGGTAGATCTACAGCTGTTAATCCGTATAGGCCTGCAGGTATACTCGAGCATTCCCGCGCCTATCAAAGTGCAGCTAAATGCCTTGAAAAAAGGTAAATTGGCACCATATTGGTTTCAACAAAATCATAAAAAAAGAAGCAGCCATAACCTGAAAAATAGAAGAACC
>CALIHW010000199.1 GCA_938020525.1 uncultured Granulosicoccaceae bacterium
ATGGTGCTCGTCGCTTGTTAAAAAACATGCCGGACGGTACGCCAAAAGATCTAATTGATACTCTGCCAGAGCGAGCCGTTGTAACTCCCGTGCCGATTCGAGATGAGTTTTTAATACTTACAACAGATACTAACAATCAACCTGTAGAAATATTATGGAATCATCGATGGGAATATGACAAACAGCCAGAGGTTTTTTTCTCGGCAATCAAAAAATTACTGGAGGCTGATGTTGATTTGCGTTTGCACATTGTCGGACAGTCTTTTAGAGAAGTACCGGAGTGTTTCACAGAGTTCAGGGAATCTTATCCGGACTGCATACTCACTTGGGGCTTCCAAACGTCGACAGATTATCAGCAGATTCTTGCTCGCTCAGACATAGTCGTTTCAGCAGCTCTACATGACTTTCAGGGATTGGGGATGATCGAAGCAATCGCTGCCAGATGTATACCTGTAGCACCGAACCGGATGGCGTACCCGGAGTACATTGCAAAGAATTTTCTTTATTCAGTGCCTTCGTTGGATCAAAATACTAGCGATATTGGCAGCAATTCCAAGGACACCAGCGTACTCCTGGAAGACGAGATGCTTTATCAAAAATTGATGGAAATTATCGCATCATTTTTGAAACCAGAGACTGCAATGCCGGTAACAGACGTAGAGCGTTATAAGCGCTCTGCGTTATTACCGGCCTACAGAAAATTGATCGACAGATTACTAGAGTAGTGTGTCCGATAACGACCGGGCCTGAGAATTGGCCTGAGAATTGGCCTGAGAACTAATCTGAGAATCGGTCTTAGAACTGGCACCTGAACTGTCATTGACTGATCACTACTGTATTCCCAATAATACCTTCCTCATACTTTTCAGTTCCTGCAACTTTGCATTCAAGTAATAATTTGACGTCATTTTCGTGACAAATCCCGGATCCTCTACTAAATAAAGGGCAGTCGGAAAAGAAATTTTCTGTTGTGCGGTTCGCCATTGGCGACACACGGCATCAGTTGACGACAATAACTTAAAGTGTGGAATTGGCTTCTATGAAATCTGTGGCAATCATTTGCAACCCTAATCGTCTGGCACTGGCAACGGTATTATCCGTTGCGCTGTCTGCTTGTGATAGCGGTTCATCTCTTTTGATTACTGACTCTAACGATCCTTCTGTTGATGAAACAGTGCTTGATACTTCTATAGAGAGTCCGACTACAGATACTATCACGGTCACGGAATCACCTACGGTACTGGGTACTGCAGCCAATGTTGCTGTGGAAAGTGTTATTGAGAGCTCTGTCGACAGTCCTGATGTTACGATTGTTGAAAATACACAGGACGATGTATCATCAAGTGCGGTGGCTACTGATTTTCTTGCTGATCGTACCGCGCTGGGTCAGGTTAAAATAATGGCTGTTGGTGACTCTATTACGCATGGAATTCCAGGAACTTCCAGCTATCGCAAGGATTTTACTTCTCAGCTTGAGGCAGCGTCATGCAACTTTGTCATGGTCGGGTCTCAGTCGACATCACGTGAAAGTAGTGGGAACCCTGAGTGTGAGGACACAGGTGTTATTGGTGATGGATGGGGATGGGATGGAACTCAGTCTTGTCTTGTCGGCGTAAGTACTGCAACCGATGTGTATTTAGGCGCGCACGAAGGCTACAGCGCTCACCGAGCGGATCACTTCCTAACTGGCCACGATTCATCGTCAGGTTCCAATGCCGGAATACAGGTGGCTATGCAAACATACACCCCAGATGTCGTATTGCTGCATGTCGGTTCAGTCGACTTATTTAATCAGCAAGGAGTAGGCAACGCGCTGAACGATGTAGAAGAAGTTCTCAATACTATTTATCAGACCAAGCCGGAAACGCTAGTACTAATCGGAAACATTATTCCGTGGTACAGCGATAACCCCTACGCTCAGATAGGTGAAGACATTGCGAGCCTCGGTGATGGTATCGAGCAGATGGTGTCTGAAAGATCTAATCCACTATTGAAGTTGGTAGATGTGCGTTCAGGATTTGCCGAGTCGATGATGGTGAACGACTTGATCCATCCAAATGCCACAGGCGAGGCACACATTGCAGATGCTTTCATGAACGTCTACCAACCATTGGCCAACTGCCAACCATTCTAAGAAACAATCTCCAGCGGTAACTTGACGCCGGTGCTTGCATCGGCGTTTTTTATTTCAGTCCGCAAATTGCCCGATTACCGGATTTGCCCGGTGTACAGAGTGTTTCGACCATCTGGAACTTGTAGGAGTCAGAGCGAATGGTTTATTCTGTCGGTATCTAATCGGAGCCAAGTATGAAATCTGCACAAAATTATCTGGACGACGCTAACAAGCTGGTCGACAAATTGTCTACAGAAGAAGCCGTTGCCCTGCACGGACAGGGTGGAATATTCATTGATGTTCGGGATTCTGCCGATATTTCCACGACGGGTACAATCGCAGGTGCGGTCAGAATTCCGCGCGGTTTTATTGAATTTGCCGCTGATGAGGCGATGCCTTTTCACAACAAGTCCCTGAAGAAAGACGCAGAAATTTATCTGGTTTGTGGGGCTGGCGGGCAAGCAGCCCTTGCTGGCAAGACGCTTAAAGAAATGGGCTACACATCTGTGACAAATATCGGTGGCTTTGCAGATTGGAAAGAGGCCGGTGGGCCGGTAGAAAAATAAGACGCGCGTGCAGGTATGGAGCTACCCGCTATCCGGCAGTTAGCTGTCCGTTGCGAGTACAGCATCGGCTCATTATTAGCCAGACCCAATTAGCCAGACCCAGACCCGAAGTGTTGCCAGAAATTCTGGCAACTATTACTTTTGAAATAAAACGTTTTCGTCAATGGAGTTCATCTCAGTAACTCCGATCTGAGCCATGGCAGCACTGATCTGATCCGCCAGCAACTCGATCACTGTTTCCAGACCGCGTTGACCGTCTGCGCCGATCGCGTAAGAAAAAGGGCGTCCCATCATGACAAAGTCTGCACCGTATGCCAGTGCTTTGATAATACTTTCCCCATCCCGGATGCCACTGTCAATGATGATTGGATAATCTGTACCAAGAGCGGTGCGCATTAGCGGCAACACCGCAATAGAAGATGGCGCGCTGTCCAGTTGTCTGCCACCGTGATTCGACACATAGATTCCATCAGCGCCTGCCTGCTTCATTCTTACTGCATCTTCGACTGATAACACTCCTTTGATTATTAGATTGTGAGGCCAGTATGAGCGCAGGTAATCCAGAAAATCCCAGTCAATGCCGCCTCTGCCGCTCTCACGCTTAAACTGACCATCTACTTCAGTTTCTACGTTTGCAAGTGAAGGTATACCCCGCAATAAACTGCTTATTGACCACTGCGGGTGCAGGGCAAAATCGACAAACTGTTTCGGGCCAATCTTAAGCGGCGCTTTGAAGCCGTTTCGCATATCTCGCACTCGCGGTGCGACGTGAGGTACGTCAACAGTAAATATGAGATTTTTATATCCGGACGCAGCAGCTCGATCTATTAATTTCATCGCCGACTCTTTGCTGCCACTGACATAAAATTGAAACCATGCGTTTTCACCTGCGCGCTCTCGAGTCTGCTCTATTGTGCTGGAAGCCATTGTTGAAAGTCCCAATGGTATGTTGTATTCCGTTGCTGCTTTCGCAAGCATTTCATCAGCACCCGGCCAGGCAAGATTGCACATACCCATCGGAGCGATACCGAATGGCAGCCCCCAATCTTTACCAAGAAATGATTTTGTTTGTGTTCGGCCTTCGACATTTATCAAGGCACGTGGCTGCAGTTTTATGCTTTCGAACGCCGAGATATTCTCAGATGCAAGTAATTCACGGCCAGCAGCACCGTCAATGTAGTCAAAAACCATTTTGGGTAGTCGGCGTTTAGCCTTAACACGTGCATCTTCGACTGTAAATATCTGACTAGGCATTTGGGTTACTGTAGTTAGTACAAAAAGTGGCAGAGCAAGTGAATGTCAGACCCTAACAGCTGGCGTGCTTTTCAAGGGATCCAGTGCAGATTGTATACCGCCAGATTTATGCGGTATTGCAGAAAGTTGCAGACCCATTTCAATGCCGGCCAGCGTCGCCATCACGATGTTATCATAGGCCACTGTGATGCCCGAACAGGTGTCACTTTAATCCAAATGCATGTCTGAAAACTTCTGCATCTTCTCAGTCGAGATTGCAAGTTTGTTTCGCCAGAATCGAACCTGTCCCAGAGTATCTGCCGACATCTGTCCGAGTTTGGAGTTTATCTGAACTAAAACACTTTCCGATGCTCAGAATTTTCGTAAAACATGAATTACAGTTGAAACTGACGATAGACCAATATGAAATACCCTGATAACGTGGAACGGCGCAACGCCCTTAAGAAATCAGCCCAAATGATGGGTTTTGCGGCGCTGACCACTACAGGCTTGCAGGGAACCTCTATCGCTGATGAATCTGCTGACAACAAGCTGCCAAAGTACGGAATTCAGGGCTACGAAGCACCCGAACTCGATATAGACTATTGGATTGATGCAGACGGTGATCGATCAAAGTTTTCGATCATGGATTCCAGAGGTAAGTGGGTTCTTCTAAAATGTTTTCAAAACTGGTGCCCCGGATGCCATGCGAGTGGCTTTCCAACCCTGCAAGCGTTCGCAAATGAATTCCATGACAATCCCAAAGTTGCGATTGCCGGAATTCAAACGGTATTTGAGGGATTCAGTACCAATACCCAGGACGCCGTCCGTGAACTGCAGCTGGAATACGAGCTTCCCATACTAATGGGCCATGATGCCGGTGATCCTGAAGGCTTCAGAACACCAGACACTATGCTTAAGTATCGAACCGGTGGTACACCCTGGATTATCCTGATCGATCCTGAAGGTATAGTTGCTTTTAACGATTTTCAGGTGAGCACCTCCAAACTTATTGAGTTTATGCACGAGCAGGTCGGCTAGTGGATTTTACCGGATGTTCTGGTACACATTTCGCCACTCGCACAGCCTTGTCTGCATGCTGACAGTGCTTCAAGTATTGGTCCGTTGTAAATGCAAGACGATGCCGGACTCCTGTAGGTGACAATTCGAATGGTCTGATTGCGCAATTTTGCGACTGCCCAGCTCCATTGAGTCTATTTCGAGCTTTAGAGCATCTGTCCGATAAATATCGTCCAAAAGCCTCTTTAGATCCCGATACTGCGCTAACTACTGTGTGTCTTTTCAGTAGACAGCATCCTGAGCAGGCAAAATCTGGGTTTTGTCATAATTGAGCAGAATTTCGACCTGGCAATGTCAGGATTCACTGCTTTAATACTAACCATGATTTTTTAGGAGCTAAAAATTATGGGTGTCTTTTTCATTATTGTTCTTGGTAACTGTTTTGCGCTTGCCGCCACTTTCGTCGCACTACGGGCACTAATTCGCCTAAGCCGGACTGAATCTGGATCGATGTAGATTTTGTTCATCGCAAGGCAGTTCTTTGCTTAATCGAATAATAGAGTTGAACTATTGGTAGTCAGAGTAATCGAAGTTGTGAAAGGCTAGCGAGTAAAGCCGAATATTTGTGTCAGAAGGTGACTAATCCTGACCAGTTAGTCGCCTTTTTTTTGCCTGTTTTCACCCCTCATTGTCCCCGGTGCGACTGGTACAGTAATACCTTTGTCAATGCTTGCTTCTGAACACTCCGCTTCGTAGACTCGATGCAAATGCTTTGCGCCTATAGTTGCGTCAGAGCGCTAATCGGGGAATGTCTATGTGCGGTATTGTTGGTCTCTACGCAAAGAGTGACCGAATTCGAGAAAATCTCGGGCGGCATGTCGGCGCGATGCTTACGCAAATGGGTGAACGCGGGCCAGATAGCGCTGGTGCAGCGTTTTATTCTCAATCGGATGCGGCATCCAAAGTCACAGCGCAGCACGATAGCGCAGAGCAGATTGACGCTGTTGCAAGTAGCGTCGAAGAAAACTATTCCAACGCAAGTCTAAAGCGCCGCGGCTCCCACCTTGTTATTGAATCATCCAGCACGTCATCTGAAATGGAGGCCTGGATTCGCAGTAATTTCCCGCAGGTACGGCTGATGAGTGCCGGGGAAAGAATCGAGATATACAAAGAGAAAGGTCATCCGAGTGAGTTCGTCAACAATTATGCGCTGAATGACATTACTGGCAGCCATGCACTTGCCCATACTCGAATGGCTACAGAAAGTGCGATCACGACCAGCCATTCACATCCTTTCTCTACCGGACTGGATCTGTGTCTGGTGCACAATGGCTCGCTTTCGAACCATAACCGTCTGCGCGTCAAGCTGATGAATGCCGGGGTTAGATTTGAAACTGATAACGATAGCGAAGTTGCGGCAGGTTATTTAACATGGCGACTCTCCAAAGGTGACAGCCTACGTCAGGCGCTGGCTGCAGCGCTGCGTGACCTTGACGGATTTTATACATTTGCAATTGGTACCAGAGACGGATTTGCTGTTTTAAGAGACCCGGTCGCATGCAAACCTGCTGTACTTGCAGAAACTGATGACTGGGTTGCGATGAGTTCAGAGTATCGCGCGATAGCACAATTACCCGGTGCCGAGAACGCTCGCGTCTGGGAACCAGCGCCTGCGAAAATCTACACGTGGGAAGGTGATATGAATGGCGAGGCTGCAGCTTGATGGCATCATTTGATCTAACAGATAGCACGGTTCGCGAGTTGAACAAACATTTGCATGGATCAGTATCCGGTAAAGTCACTGTCAGCAACCCGGGCGGAAAGCATTCGGTGGCCGTTGGGGCAACTGATGCACATGAAGTAGAGATAAACGGCAATGTCGGATACTACTGCGCCGGTATGAATGCAGATGCATCAATTGTAGTAAACGGACACGCAGGCCCTGGGCTCGCAGAAAATATGATGTCCGGTCGGGTGCATGTCACTGGAAGTGCCTCTCAATACTGTGCAGCAACGGCACATGGCGGCCTGGTAGTCATTGAAGGTGACGCTTCATCACGATGTGGTATTTCCATGAAAGGGGTGGATATTGTTGTTAAAGGCAGTGTCGGTCATATGAGTGCATTTATGGCTCAAACCGGTCGGCTGGTTGTATGTGGTAATGCAGGAGATGCACTCGGTGATTCTATTTATGAAGCGCAACTATACGTACGTGGCAAAGTTGAAAGCCTCGGTGCGGACTGCGAAGAAAAAGAAATGCGTGCAGAGCACAAGGAGACGTTGCAGACTTTGCTTAAGTCAGCCGGTATAACTGAATACGCTGTTGATGAATTCAAACGTTACGGCTCTGCTCGCAAGCTTTACAATTTTAATATCGACAATGCGTCTGCATACTAGTGTGCTGCAACCTCCAAACCCTACAAATGAGTCGATCGATCAAAGTGCTTCATTTTCTTGGAAATTCATACAGATGATTCCCCCAAATTATTTATCGATTCTCTCATGCACTTTAATCGTCGCCCCTTCGGGAACTCGTCATTCGGCCCACAGCTGCGTTGCAGCTCTTGAAAAGGGGAAAGGCCATTACCTGCGAGCTGCGTCTTGCTGCGAACCAAATGACAAGCTCTCATTCGCAGCGTTAGAAGATTCCAGTACACTAGGAACCGGGAGTTATAGAAATGGTTGATAGATCCTGGCTAAAAGAGTCCGCTACGTTTTCACGGCCGGTAATTCGCGAGATCCAGCGCGCCGCAGAGACGGGAATTTATGATATTCGCGGCTTTGGTGCTAAACGCAGTGTGCCGCACTTTGATGATCTGGTTTTTCTTGGTGCCAGTATGTCCCGCTATCCGCTAGAAGGGTATCGGGAAACCTGTGACACCAGCGTCACACTGGGTGACCGCTTTGCTAAAAAGCCAATTACTATAGATATTCCCGTCACTATTGCAGGGATGAGTTTCGGTGCGTTGTCCGCGCAGGCCAAAGAAGCGATCGGTCGTGGCGCATCTCAGGTGGGTACCAGCACAACAACAGGTGACGGGGGGATGACTCCCGAAGAGCGCAGTGAATCCAAGTATCTCGTATATCAATACCTGCCATCTCGCTACGGCATGAATCCGCAAGATCTTAGAAAAGCAGATGCGATAGAAGTCGTTGTTGGCCAGGGTGCCAAGCCGGGAGGTGGAGGCATGCTGCTTGGTCAGAAAATCTCTGACAGAGTAGCTGAAATGCGTGACCTGCCCAAAGGCATTGATCAACGCTCTGCCTGCCGACACCCTGACTGGACAGGCCCGGATGACCTTGAAATTAAAATAGCTGAACTACGTGAGATCACAGATTGGGAAAAGCCAATCTATGTGAAAGTCGGAGCCGCAAGAACTTTTTATGATGTAACGCTGGCAGTTAAAGCGGGTGCAGATGTTGTTGTGGTAGACGGCATGCAGGGTGGTACAGCGGCAACACAGGATGTGTTCATAGAGCATGTGGGTATTCCAACCCTGCCAGCTGTACGTGCGGCGGTAGAAGCATTGCAAGAGCTCAACATGCATCGCAAAGTACAGTTAATAGTCTCTGGTGGGATTCGCTCCGGTGCCGATGTTGCCAAAGCGCTCGCTATGGGTGCGGATGCAGTTTCTATTGGTACTGCAGCACTCGTAGCACTGGGCGATAACAACGATACCTTTGAAGATGAATATAACAAGCTCGGCACCAGTGCAGGTTACTATGATGACTATCAGGACGGAAGAGATCCTGCGGGTATCTGTACCCAGGACCCGGCTTTAAGTGCCAGACTCGATCCCGTAGCAGCTGGCCGACGTCTGGCTAACTATTTAAACGTACTCACACTTGAAACCCAGACACTGGCACGTGCCTGTGGCAAATCTCATGTACACAACCTTGAACCGGAAGACCTTGCGGCTCTCACCATTGAAGCTGCTGCAATGGCGGGTGTGCCATTAGCCGGAACCCAATGGATACCCGGTAAGCTTTAAGAAACACCAAACAGTAAACCAACAAGCTCGAGGAAACACAAAATGCCTGATCTTTCAAAAGTCGCCAAAGCCAAAGGGATCGAATACTTTCTGATCAGCTTCGTTGATCTGTTCGGTGTACTTAGGGCAAAGCTGGTACCGGCAAGAGCCATAAAAGAAATGCAGGGCGAGGGCGCAGGCTTTGCCGGATTCGCCGCGTGGCTCGATATGACACCGGCACACCCAGATATGTTTGGTGTGCCCGATCCTGACAGCCTTATTCAGATCCCGTGGCAACCTGAAATCGGCTGGCTTGCCGCTGATCTGTGGATGGACGGAGAAGAAGTTGCAGCATCCCCGCGGGTCGCGTTAAAAAATCAGCTAAAAGCTGCAGATAAGAAAGGCTATCGAGTAAAGACCGGTGTGGAATGCGAGTATTTTCTGACCAATACCGATGGCACCGCTTTATCTGACCTAAAAGATACCCAGTCAAAACCGTGTTACGACCAGCAAGCGCTTATGCGGCGCTATCCGGTAATCAAAGCCATTTGTGACTCGATGCTTGAACTTGAGTGGGGTCCGTATCAAAACGATCATGAAGACGCGAACGGCCAGTTTGAAATGAACTGGGACTATGACGATGCACTTAAAACCGCGGACCGCCATGTATTTTTTAAGTACATGGTAAAAACTCTGGCTGAGAATCATGATATTCGCGCTACCTTTATGCCAAAGCCTTTTGCGGATTTAACCGGCAATGGTTGTCACGCGCATGTATCCGTATGGAACAAGACCGGCGGCAAGAATCTGTTTTTGGATAAGAAAGACAAGCAGGAGCTTGGTCTTTCATCACTGGCCTATGATTTCTTAGGCGGAATTATTCACAATGCAGAAGCGCTAACAGCGCTTTTTAACCCGACAGTAAACAGCTACAAGAGAATCAACGGTGCTCTGACACGCTCAGGTGCCACCTGGTCACCAAATACTGTTACCTACTCAGGTAACAACCGAACCCATATGATCAGGGTGCCTGATGATGGTCGGTTTGAGTTGCGTTTGATGGACGGTGCGGCCAACCCTTATTTAATGCAAGCGGGTATTATTGCAGCAGGTCTTGATGGAGTAGACAACAAGCGCAAGCCGGGTAAACCGTTATTCAACAACATGTATGCAGAGCCGGAGAAGGCGAAAGGTGCTAAAAAGCTACCATTGAATCTTCTCGATGCTATTCGCCTGTTGGACCAAAGTAAACCCCTACGTGACTCACTGGGGGACGATTTGATCGATGCTTACGTAAAACTACGCATGCAGGATTGGCACGCCTATACCGCTCACTTAAGTGATTGGGAGCGGCAGAATACGCTTGATTGTTAGTTTCGGCTTAGCCAATCGATGTAATAGATTTTTATATAATATAAGGGCACCACACTGAGAGGAGGAAAGCACCATGTGTGATATTTGCGTTATGCATGCAGTTAAGAACAAAATGCTATCGTGTCGCTGAAAGCAAGCCACTGTCTTTACCTATAACAGCTACACTTTAGACATGAAGAATCTTGAACCCAGGCAAGCCAAAACTTTCCTTGATGAGAACCCGGAAGCGCTTTTTATTGATTGCCGCAGTGATGCCGAGCACTTTTTTGTGGGTAACCCTATAGGATCAATGCACGTTGCGTGGCAGGATGGTGAGGACTGGGAGCTAAACCCTCATTTCGTTGGTGAGGTAAAACGACTAGCCGGTCATGCGGTGCACCGTCCTGTGGTGTTAATCTGTCGTAGCGGCAATCGATCTGTTGATGCAGGTAAAGCACTGGAAGAAGCGGGTTTCAACAACGTGTACAACGTGCTCTACGGTTTCGAGGGTGAGCTTGATGATGATCATCACCGAAGTGCTAAAAATGGCTGGCGCCACGCCGGACTTCCTTGGCAGCAACTCTGAGTTCTACATCTATGTAGACTCCTCTAAAATAACTGTTGTAGCTTCGGTTGATCAGCCTGATTTGAACCGTGCCATTGGTGCTGATTGAGATCGATTCTACCCTGTAGAAAGCTCAAGCCTTCAGCCTCAAGGAGCTGAACCTGTTTGTTTGCTTCAGGTCGATTGCTCACTTTTCCCTGTGAATTTATAACCCGGTGCCACGGTACATCAGCGGGGCTTGCGGCCATAGCACTACCTACCAGTCTTGCAGCGGGGAGAGCCTGTTCATCAATATCAAGGGTCAGCGGTTCGGGAAGCGACTGAGCTATTTGCCCATAGGTAACCACTTTACCAGTGGGTACCTGTCGGACAAAACTCCACACCTGCTTGTAATAGGCAAGTTGTCCTGCGGGAACGCTCATGCTACGCCTGTTGTCTACGGGGTTGTTGTGTCCCTGACCAGTAAGAGATGATGCCGGTCTGGATCGACTATAGAAGTATCAGCAGGATAGGTGAAAGACAAGTATTCTCAGGACTGCCCTGCGTTTTTAGTATGAAACAAATTAGACGAAAAGACAATTTGAGAAAAGTAACACCATTGAACTGCAAAAGAGATTTTTAGTAGCGCCTATGTATAGAAACAAACATTATCCATATAATTCGGGTTGGAGTATTATAGCGACTACCAGTTGGCTTGTTAATGTAACTTCTTTCAATTGATTTATTGGCGTCTCAATTATAGCAACCTAAACAAAGCGACCTAATTATAGTTTCTGCCGAAATATAGCGTCCGCGCCTGGAATATGAACTGGAACTAGCAACACAGCGTGTGCCTGCACAAATTACACTTGATTCGTTGTACGATCCTGAGTCCAGTCGGGTTAAGATCTGGCATGGTGCCGCACACAAGGAAGCAACTTCAATCGGCGTACTATAGAAGAAGTGGGCAGGGTGTTAAAATGTGTGTTGGGATATAGGCAATATGTTTGGAGGAGGTATCACAGTGACAACTGACTGCTATTACTTCGAGCTGGGCGACTTCGATTTACAGTCAGGTGAGACTCTGTCAGATGCAAAGCTCGCCTATCAAACTTACGGTCGCTTAAACCGCAAGAAGAACAATGTCGTGCTACTGCCGACCTTTTATACCGGCAGTCATTCGCGCAATGAAGGTTTTTTTGGAGTGGGGCGTGCAATAGACCCGGCAAAACATTTTATTGTTTCGGTCAATATGTTCGGTAATGGAATTTCTTCCTCTCCGAGTAACACCACAGGTGATCAACAGGGTCCCAATTTTCCATCCGTGACTTTGTTCGATAATGTACGGGCTCAACATCAGTTATTAACCACAAAGCTTGACGTTAACCAGGTAGCACTGGTAACTGGCTGGTCAATGGCCGGATGTCAATCGTTTCAGTGGGCCGCACAGTATCCAGACATGGTAACCTCAATTCTTCCGTTTTGTGCATCGGCTAAAACAGCCGAACATAATTGGGTATTTCTGGAAGGTGTTAAAGCCGCACTAACAGCAGATAGTGTATACGACAACGGCAACTATCAGACGCCACCGGAAAAAGGTTTAAAAGCATTCGGACGCATTTATGCGGGCTGGGCATTCTCGCAAACCTTCTACCGTGAACAGCTGTACAAAGCTATGGGTTTCGACAGCGCAGAAGCACTTCTGCAGGATTGGGAACAGGATCACCTGAGCTGGGATGCCAATGATTTGTTATGCAAGCTTGCAAGCTGGCAGGCAGGCGACATCAGTCAACAATCAGCTTACAACGGTGATTTTTCTAAGGCACTGTCGTCAATTAAAGCGCGCTGCATAATCATTGCCTGTGATAACGATTTGTATTTTCGTCCGGAAGACAACCAGATAGAAGTGCAACAGTTAGCTAATGGTGAACTGCGAGTATATGAGTCACCCTGGGGGCACTGCGTGGCATCACAGGGTAATGACCCTGAGTTTCAGCGGTATCTTGACGCTGCTATTAGCGAGTTGATTGATTAGAGTTGCTGGAGTCTTGTACTGGTAAAGAGTTGCTCCTGTTCCACCAATTATACTATTCCACCAGAACCTTACAATATGCCAGGCAAGTGCAAGCCCTGTTCTTTGGCGCAATTGATAGCATCTTCGTAACCAGCATCTGCATGTCGCATGACTCCGGTTGCAGGATCATTCCATAACACTCGTTCAAGACGACGGGCTGCATCGTCAGTGCCATCAGCGCAGATCACCATGCCTGAATGTTGTGAGAATCCCATTCCCACACCGCCACCATGATGCAGTGATACCCAGGTTGCACCGGAGGCGCAATTCAGCAATGCATTAAGCAATGGCCAGTCAGACACTGCATCTGAGCCATCTTTCATGGACTCGGTTTCGCGATTAGGCGATGCAACAGAACCGGAATCCAGATGGTCTCGACCAATCACAACAGGTGCATCGAGTTCCCCGTTTTTCACCATTTCATTAAACGCTAAGCCTAATCGATGGCGTTGACCCAGACCTACCCAGCAGATACGTGCCGGCAGACCCTGGAATTCAATACGTTCACGCGCCATATCGAGCCATTTATGCAGGTGTGTATCGTCGGGGATCAGTTCTTTAACTTTGGCGTCTGTTTTATAGATGTCTTCAGGGTTACCCGATAATGCCACCCATCTGAACGGACCCACACCACGACAAAACAACG
>CALIHW010000200.1 GCA_938020525.1 uncultured Granulosicoccaceae bacterium
TTTGGCGTGATCACACAAGGGAAGTTAATCAGATCAAAAACTACGGTAAGTGAAGTCGCACAAGTTCTGTGCGATATGTTATTGATAACAGGCTTTGAAATACCGGCCATACTGCAAGGTACTGCCTCGAGGGCTTGGGAGCTCCACCATTTTTAATTCAATACTCAGTCACGACCAAGTGATTCCCACCAGAGAACCAGACCATTGTTAATATCATCAGACAAGTATTGCCTGGCTGACAATCCAATTTTTCCCTTTCTTGAATACTTAAAAAACAAGCCCGCGGATAGATAGGGTCCACCCTCAATATCCAGTGCATCAACCCGGCAATCTACGCACCTGTCAATACTTCGCTCTGCTTCAGCGAATAAACTATAACCAAGACTTGCCCGATAACCGAAATTACTCCGATCTTTCATTGGGGCCTGATACAGGAGCTCACCAAAAAAATTGGCGGCTGATACACCGGAGGAAAATCTGTCTCTATCTCCGAAGTTACTCACAACCTGCTGACTAAATTTTTGATCGTCGGTAAATGCAACAAACCCGAACCCGAGTTTTGCAGCCATTTTCGGTGCAAAATAATAAACTACGCCCAAATCAAGTCCACCACCAGATTGCCCTAACCCCTCCGAGGCGCGGATACTGTTGTCTATCGAAAACATATTACCTTCAATAGATAAACGCCAGTCGCCGGTAGAGTCAGCGGACACGTTATTACTGAAAAGAAGAAGAAAAGCTAGAAATAAAGCAATACCTTGCCGTTGAAACACCATAATGAATACTCCCTTGCCGACTGCCTGAATAAAATTTGAGAAACGTCAACAGATGTAACGACCGTTCTCACTGAGAACTGAGGCCTCAAATGGATTTAAGTAATAGGTATTTCTGCCGCCTGCCGATAACTCTCCGAACTTACACGCCAGACCATAGACAGGAAAACATAGACAACTCAAAAGGCTGCAGGACGTTGTCCTGGTCTGGATTATTAATCAGCCTAATT
The DNA here is from genome assembly GCA_938020525.1 of uncultured Granulosicoccaceae bacterium. Taxonomy (GTDB): domain Bacteria; phylum Pseudomonadota; class Gammaproteobacteria; order Granulosicoccales; family Granulosicoccaceae. Next base: position 1,004 of record CALIHW010000200.1, read on the forward strand.
GCTAACAACATGTGGCGTTCAGAGGAAATGTAGCTAAACAGGTCGGCCAATCGTTCGAGAAACGCGGCTTGCCAAGCAAGACTACCTTGCCTGCAACCTGACCACACATTCAAGGTGTGCTGTTTGAGGAAACATATCCAGTGGCTGCAACAGAGTCACTTTATAAGCGCCATTGGTCAGTATTTTTAAATCTCGCGACAGAGTTGCCGCATGGCATGAGACGTATATCAACTCTTTGGCAGGCCGCCTACACAGGGCCTCTGATACGGCAGCATCTAACCCCGCGCGTGGCGGATCTACGATACAAAAACTGTTTTTCACTTTTACCTTGCCTAGTGCATCTTCTACATTAGCCTGCAGGTATTCTACATTTTTCAATCCGGCACTCGATGCACGAGATCTGGCCAGGGTAATATTTTCAGTCATAGAGTCCACGCCAAGCACTGTTGCGCAAGGCATAAGCTGAGCAATTGCATTAGTCCAGTCTCCCCTGCCGCAATAGAGATCGTTTATCAATTCAACTTTTTCACCACTCAAGGCATCACCAGTCAAGGTAGCAAGAACCAGCTCAGTGAGTATCTGGCCCATTTCCGTATTAACCTGGCGAAACCCAAGGTCAGTTGATTGCATAGAATTTAATGGAACAACATCTATTTTCTGATCACTGACAGAGATTTCCACTTTACCTGTTGCCATCTCATCAAAACCTGCAGAAAAGCGCTTATTAATCAGTTCATCTGCAATCTCGCACTTTTTTATAGCAATTAACTTATTGCTGCCTTTTTGCTTAAAGTGAAATACGCCTCCGCGAAGTTGGCCCTGAATACGGTTTCGGTAATTTAGTTGCTTTGGTGATGCAATTATTTCTTCTATTTCAATATCGGTTAATCCGCCGATTCGGTGCAACGTCTGTGTGAATTGCTCTGCTTTGGCAACAAGCTGTAATTCATAAGGGATATGCATCCAGTCACAACCACCACACTCCCCAAAATACTCGCACGACGGTATGACACGATCATTACTCGGAGTCACTACCTGAAGTAGATTCGCTATCAAAAAGGTTCCTTTATCTTTAGCTACCCTAACGCGAACTTCATCCCCTGGCATCGTATGCCGTACAAACACAACCTGCTGTTCAAAACGCCCGATACCATCTCCAGTGTTAGTCAGCCCGGTTATTTCAATAGACAGCTCCCGTCCGTTTAGCTTCCCTGAGGCATACCGATTCTTTTTGTTTTTATTAGTTTTCATCGGCAATATGATACGCAGGCAATTGTCTACTATAACGCAATGAGACGTCCGGATACTCATACGATGTTGCGCAAAACTATTTTACCGGAGCATCCCGGAAGCGGTAAACTTTGGCCTGCAGACCTATAGACGCAATACCTGTCCATTAAAGATAGTCAGGCGGCCAACCTGCTCGCCACTTGATTCCGGTATCATCAGGCATTTGAATTGCCCACTGTCTCATCGTACGACGAGAACACACAAAACACAGTAACGGCGGAGCTGCCAGTGCTTGAACAATCCAACTCGTCTATCGGGCGATTCGATAAATCCTTTCTGGTCCACATGATCAAGGATTTTTTCCTGGTACTGCTTTTGGTCATGCTCATCGAATTCGCCCTGAAAGCCGGCAAAGTGTACTGGGACTACCAGGTAAACGGAGAAAGCCAGGCGCTTGAGGTTGCAAACGAACTTTCTGAAAATATTACATCAATCATGTCAAACGCCGGTGGTCCGGTGGCTGCCCGGACAATGTATCCGATTCTTGAACAAAACTGGAAAGACCTTGGATACGAAATTGCGATTGTTCCTTCAACGCTTACAGTAGACGCAATCAAAAATGGCTTTGGCTTTACTCCGGAAGGCATTCCGATGGCCGGTATGACAGATAGTGAGCACAAGACTGCAAAGCTGGATGTCGTTGCCAGTGACTTCTGCGCCTCATGTCACACGGGTGCGAAGCCCGGCGACGTACTCGGGCAAATCGTTGTAAGAAACTATCTGGGCCGCGACTTCGCAATGTGGTGGCAAGATGTCAAGTTGACGCTTGGTCTCGCCGTCGGAAAAATAGTACTGCACTCGATATTGCTCTTCCTGATTTTACGAGCGCGCATGGAACCGTTGCTACGCTTACGATCGGTAGTAAGCAGACTATCAAAAGCTTATACCGACTTAAACCAGCGCGCAGAGGTTCGCACCGCTGACGAATTCGGCGTTCTGGCCCGTGATCTCAATGTATTCCTCGACCGTATCAATATCCTAGTCCGGGAGTTGGATACCGTGCTCTTTCGAGTTGTTGAAGTAAACGACGATATTATCCAGATACAGACTGACCTAAGATCTCAGATTGATCGGGTTGTATCAAACACACGCAACCTTGAGCGCAACGCCATGCTCAACGCCAAAAAGGAACCCAGACTTTCTCACGAGTGGTTTGATGCTGTAAAAGATTCAGTAGCAAGACTTGACACCGCATTGGCAAACGCACCTGAAACTCCTGAAGCATCAGCGCTGCTTGAAAACCTGCGTGCAGTCATCACAAACGCCGAAGCGCAGATCCAGAACTCTGAAGAAGTTTATGTATCACTGGCCGAGCTCGGTGACGACACAGTAGATCTTAAAGACTCCATGTCAGAAATGGTTCGCCTGGAAGAACGAATGAAAAGCATCATAGATACCGGCACACACCTAGTCCGAAGGCTCCGCCCTTCAAACAGAAGACCAGCAGACCCACCACACCACTATGAAAAAGATCGTCATTCTCCATAGCTCAAATAACCCATGGCTCAAATAACCCATGGCTCAAATAACCTATGGCTCAATTGGCCCGTAGCTCCATTAATACAGACACGCTGCCATGAAAATATGGGTAGACGCAGATGCCTGCCCGGTGGCAATGCGTAAAATTCTTTTTAAGGCAGCCCTGCGCACCAGCACACAAGTAACACTGATTGCCAACCATGCTGTGCCAGTACCAGCGTCACCACTAGTCACCATGAAACAAGTACCAAAGGGGTTTGATGTGGCGGACGATGAAATTGTACGTTTAGTAGAATCAGGCCACCTGGTCATCACCAGCGATATTCCTCTGGCGAGTGAAGCCATTGAAAAAGGCGCTACTGTAATCAACGGGCGCGGTGAATTACTGGATAAACACAACATTCGCGCCTTGCTCAACATGCGAGACTTCATGGAAACGCTGCGTAGCAGTGGAGTTCAAACCAGTGGACAAGCACCACTAGGGCAAAGTGACATTAAATCATTTGCTGATCAGCTTGATCGCTGGCTTGCAAGGCGGGCTAAATAAGTCAATTGGCTTTCAGGCTGTGTACATTGCAAAAGATGCATAAGACATAACGTGCCGTAGGTGAGATAAAATTGGGGTAGCCGAATTAGCTATCAAGATTTAATGCTTGTTTCAAACACTTTCTAACGGTATCTCTCTCGACATCATCAACCGAGTAATATTTCAGATGCCGCATATCCTTTCCCGTACCCTCAAGTAGTTTTGAATCTTCAATATGCGCACCCTGAAATAGCTGCAGGTTCACATGCTTCTTCATTCTTTTAACCCTCACCAAGGCGCATCCGCAAATAATCCACTTCAATATCAACCGTCACCTCAATCATAAACTCAAACACGTCAACCGCGGCACGCTCAGGCAACTCATAGTGCATAGCCAGATTCCTGGAAAGCTCGATCACTTTCAGCTCTCGATCTTTACGAACAATCAACTTGAGCATTGCCTCTCTATCACCACCAGTGGCGACGAAGTCATCTGTTAACTCTACAAACTTCGACTCGGCAACCTGCTTGCCCAGATTCACACGCTCCATGATGGCAAGCAGTACTGCAACATCAGCTGTGACTGTCTCACCGTAGGTTTTCGAATCATCACTGCCTGCACAATAAGTGTTGATCCACTGCTGATAGAAATCGATAATTCGTTGACCGACTCCACTGGCCATTACGCGCACCGGGCTTTGTGGTGCTTCGCGGTTTATGATATTCGACACACCAGACACATCGGTGTAGGCATCCTGCGTTGCAAAGGCATACCTGCCAAGTTCTGCATGGCACCGCTCTACCTGCCTGAGCTCATACTCAAGCAATGATACCGCTGAGTCTGATATGACCAGACCGGGTTGATAGATCAGCGGATTTTTTGCGTAGCGCAGACGCTTCTTCAAGCCAATGATAATTTCATTTGCAAGGATATCCAGCCCGGGCCGTATGGTGCCCTGCAGATCAAGGTCCGGATGTATTGACATTGAAATCCTCTGGTATTTTGTTGCTGCAATGACCTGAAACCACACTAATCAAACCACACTAATCGCTTTCGAACATTCTTAAGCGGTGGTTTAGAGTGTAATATCTACACTCAGTCGATGCAGCAAGAATCGACACAACAAGAGTCGCAAGACCCGAGAGTTCAGCCAACAGTCGCGGAGGATCAGTGAGCAAAGAACCAAAGAAGTTCAAACGTCGCAGCCAGGCATGGTTTGATAATCCTGCCAACCCCTCTATGACGGCGCTCTATGTCGAACGCTATCTGAACTACGGACTCACCCGTGAAGAGCTGCAATCGGGCAAGCCAATTATTGGTATTGCCCAAACCGGCAGCGATCTCTCTCCCTGTAACCGGGCACACCTTGAAAACGCCAAGCGTGTTCGTGAAGGTATCCGTGAAGCTGGTGGTATTGCGATTGAGTTTCCAGTACATCCAATTCAGGAAACATCGCGCCGACCCACCGCTGCAATTGATCGCAACCTGGCCTACATGGGCCTGGTTGAAATACTCCACGGTTATCCGATAGACGGGGTTGTGCTGACTACCGGCTGTGATAAAACCACTCCAGCATGCATTATGGCAGCGGCGACGGCAAACCTGCCATCCATTGTATTGTCCGGCGGGCCCATGCTCGATGGCTGGTATGATGGCAAGTTATCCGGCTCAGGCACCATCGTCTGGGCTTCACGCTTAAAACTCGCAGCCGGTGAAATAGACTATGACGAGTTTATGGAAATTACTGCATCGTCTGCGACTTCACCCGGCCATTGCAACACGATGGGAACGGCGTCTACCATGAATGCACTGGCTGAAGGGCTGGGTATGTCTCTCCCTGGTTGCGCAGCTATTCCGGCGCCGTACCGTGAAAGACTGCAGATGGCTTATGAAACCGGCAAGCGCATAGTCGCAATGGTTGATGAAGATTTAACCCCTTCAAAAATACTCACTCGCGAAGCATTTGAAAATACTATTGCACTTAATTCAGCGATAGGCGGCTCTACCAATGCACCGATTCATGTCAACGCCATTGCAAAATGTATGAACGTAGAGCTCAGTGTCAAAGATTGGGAGACGCATGGCTACGATGTTCCATTATTAGTCAACATGCAACCTGCCGGTGAGTATCTCGGTGAGTCATTTCACAGAGCAGGCGGTGTGCAGGCGGTGATGGGTGAACTGCAGCGTCACGGCAAACTGAATAACAATGCGTTAACGGTTAACGGCTCTACTATGGGTGACAATTGCTCCAAAGCTACAAGCAGTGATGAGCGAGTTATCAAATCTTTTGATAAACCAATACGTGAAAAAGCCGGCTTTCTGGTGATGTCCGGCAACCTGTTTGATTCTGCCGTATTAAAGACCAGCGTGATTACCGAGGACTTTCAGAAACGCTATCTATCGGATGGTGTGTTTGAAGGTCGAGCCATTGTGTTTGAAGGCTCGGAGGATTATCACGACAGACTAAATGATCCTTCACTTAACATTGATGAAAACTGCATTCTGGTGATGCGTGGTACCGGCCCTGTTGGCTGGCCCGGCTCTGCAGAAGTTGTGAACATGCAGCCACCTGATGCTCTGATTAAAAAAGGCATTACAGAGCTACCCTGTATTGGCGATGGCAGGCAGTCGGGCACTTCAGCCAGCCCATCTATATTGAATGCCTCTCCAGAGTCAGTTAAAGGCGGTGGTTTGTCACTCCTGCAAACTGATGACATCATCCGCATAGATATGAATGAAGGGTCGGTTAACATGCTGGTAGACGATAAAGAGCTTGCAAAACGCACGGCTAAAACCGACTACCCGCCGGATCAAACGCCGTGGCAGAATATTTATCGCGCAACGGTCGGGCAGTTATCTCACGGTGCGTGTATCGAGCTTGCAGAGGCGTATCACTGTGTGACTGAAGAGCTTCCACGGCATAACCATTAGCAAATTGTCCATATGAATATTCTTATCACTGGTGGTGCCGGCTTTATTGGCCAGAGACTGGCGCTTGAATGCCTGCAACTTGGCAAACTGAATCTGGATAACAAGCCGTCGGCTGATATTACAAAGATAGTTCTGGCAGATGTAGCAGAACCGGGCTTCTGGCATGACGGCTTGAAAGATCACAGTTCAGTAGAGACCCGCTTTGGCGATATCTCTGATGAAAACTGGGTCAGATCAGTCTTTGATCACCAGTACGATGTGATCTTTCATCTGGCGTCTATTGTCAGCGCACATGGCGAACAGGATTTTGATCTCGCGTTACAAGTAAATCTCGACGGCGCGCGCTACCTGCTCGAATCTATAAGAGCACAGAAAAACAATGCCCGTGTTGTATTCGCGAGTTCTTTGGCAGCATTTGGCGGAGATGCCATGCCGGAGGTTGTCAGTGACAACGCTAAACCAACACCTCAAACCACCTACGGGACAACCAAAGTCATCGGTGAGTTGTTAATCAATGACTATAGTCGCAAAGGGTTTCTTGACGGGCGCAGTGCAAGGTTACCGACGGTTATCATCAGACCAGGCAAACCAAACCTCGCGGCTTCGAGCTTTGCCAGTGGTTTGTTCAGGGAACCTTTGTCCGGTGAACCCTGCAAGATTCCGGTTAAACCGGAACAAAAGATGCCAGTGTCCGGGTATCGCAGCATAGTAAACGGAATTATCCGGCTGGCAGAGATACCAGCCGCCGAACTTGGCACTGATCGAGGGGTTGGCTTGCCGGCCATCAATGCCACTGTCGCCGAGATGATAGGCGCATTGAAAAACGCCGCTGGCAATCGACATCTGGGCGAACACATTATCGAACACGATGAAGCCATTGCAACTATAGTTGCAGGGTGGCCCGTGCATATTGACAACAGCAGAGCATTAACGCTTGGCTTGCCATTGGACCCTTCTCTTGAAACTGTCGTGCAATACTATATCGACGACTATCTGGATCAAGTTGCAACATGAGTAATGATTCCCCGATTCACTGGGCTAAACCGCCATCCGATCTCTCCGACCTTATTCGGTTGAGCGAAGCTGACAATGTAGCCGTAGCATTGCGTGATTTATCTGCTGGTGAGAAAACCTCACTAATAGAGATTACTGAAGACACTCCCAAAGGGCACAAGGTGGCCCTTGCAGATATATCCAAGGGTGATAAGGTCACTAAATACGCGCAAATCATTGGTTATGCCACTGAAAACATTCAGACGGGTAAACATATTCACTCGCACAACATCGAATTCAGAAACACCGATCATCAATACGAATTCGGCACAGACAGCAGTGAGCCAGAAGTACTTGCAGCAAAAGACCGTGCAATATTCCAGGGTTATAAACGTGCTAACGGTAAGGTCGGTACGCGTAACTATATTGCTGTAATTGCAAGCGTCAACTGTTCTGCTACTGCAGTACAAAGCATAGCTGCCGCGTTTGATCAGTCATTGCTAAAAGACACACCAAATATCGATGGTGTAGTTGGTCTTTCTCACAGCACTGGTTGCGGTATTGCAGACAGTGGTGACGGCTATGACAACCTGCAGCGTGTTATTCAGGGTTATGCAACGCATCCTAACGTCGGTGGCGTTTTATTGGTTGGGCTTGGGTGTGAAGTGAATCAACTCAGCACGCTGATAGAACAAACAGAACTCGAGCGCGGCACGCTGCTACGCACCATGAATATCCAGTCAGTTGGCGGTCACAGGAAAACCGTGGCTGCAGGTATTGCCCGAATCAAGGAAATGCTGCCGGTAGTTAACAATATACAGCGCGAAACCTGCCCTGCATCAGAACTGATGCTCGCGTTACAGTGTGGTGGCTCGGATGCCTGGTCCGGCATCACGGCCAACCCGGCGCTTGGTTATGCATCTGACTTGTTGGTAAAACATGGCGGCACGGCCGTCATCGCAGAAACACCGGAAGTTTATGGCGCAGAACACTTACTCACAAGACGAGCAACAGATGAAGCAACCGGTAAGAAACTGATCGAACGAATCCAATGGTGGGAAAAACACGTTCAAGTTAATGGCGGTTCTATGGATAACAATCCATCCCCTGGCAACAAGCTTGGCGGGCTCACCACAATATTAGAAAAATCTCTCGGTGCGGTTGCCAAAGGTGGCACCACAAGACTCAACGGTGTCTATCGCTATGCAGAGCAAGTAGACCGCAGCGGCTTCGTCTTTATGGATAGCCCTGGCTATG
>CALIHW010000201.1 GCA_938020525.1 uncultured Granulosicoccaceae bacterium
ACCGGTAGTGATTCCTGAGCCGGTAAAGGTAGTGATTCCTGAACCGGTACCCGAAGTTATTCCTGAACCGGTACCCGAAGTTATTCCTGAACCGGTACCCGAAGTTATTCCTGAACCGGTACCTGAAGTTATTCCTGAACCGGTACCGGTAGTGATTCCTGAACCGGTACCCGAAGTTTTTCCTGAACCGGTACCTGAAGTTATTCCCGATCCGATACCAGTAGTTATTCCCGATCCGGTAGCTGAAGTAATTCCAGATCTAGTACCCGAAGTAATGCCCGATCCTATACCTGCAATGAATTCGGATCTGGCACCGGAAGTAACTCCCGATCTGTTACCTGAAGTGACTCCAGAACCAGTACCTGTAGTCATTCCTGCTCCGGTAGCTGAAGTGATACCCGCTCAGGTACCCGAAGTGATCCCAGATCCTGAAATAGTCGAATCTCCGGTTACTGATTTAACACCACAGCCAGAGCCGGTAGGTATTCAGCCTTCTGACATCACAGACATTATTGTGCTCACGGGGCAGGCAAATGCTGCAGCCATTCAAACAGACGTTGATCCTGCTATCGATACGGGCAATGAGGGCTTGTTTGCATTCAATGAAGACGGGCAGTGGCGGGTTGCAGACTTGAAACAAAACTGGGACGGGCGCCTTCCATCTAATTTTTCTTCAGTTGTGGATGGTCGTGAGCCGTATAACAACCTGGCTTTTCATGTAGGTAAGTCATTGGTAGAGCAATCGGATCGTGTTGTTGGAATTATTATGATTACAGCAGTTGGTGAAGGTATTAGTCACTGGGATTTCAATAGCACGTTCTACAAAGAGATGCGCAATAAAGTTAATTCAGCGTTAGCGCAGTTGCCCCAGAAAGCTGCTGTTGATGCAATGATCTGGATGCAGGGAGAATCAGACTGGCTCGCTGAAGGATCGGCCGATCAAGGAGCCACTGGTTTTACATCTACTGATTCGGATTTCTATCGCAACTACTACCCGAACAAACTTAACCAGCTGATCCTGAACCTGCGTAGTGAACCATGGTATGGGCCTGCTGCACAGTTTATCTGTGGTGAGACCAAAAAAGCCGAACTCAATCCGCACCTGATGTCCTTGAATGGTGACGGAGACGATCGCACGTCATGTGCATCTGCCTCTGATCTGCCTACTCATGATCCATTTGAAAATCACTTTTCGGCTGACGGATTACGTACGCTCGGCGGCCGCATCGCCGACCTCTATAGCTCAGCTGATCAATGATGTTTGAGCAGGTAGTAAAGAGTTTACTGTGACCAAAGTGCTAATCTTCTGCGGGAGGGTGGTTAAAAACTTTTTGCACTGAGGAAGCCCGAGCCAGCTTCCGCCGGAAGAATGCAAACCTTGCAGGACCAGTGGTGCGTCGAGCTTTATCGGGAGCCGGGAAGTAATTTCCTTCGAAAACAGGGGCAAACTGTGACGCAGTTTTGGTGGAGTAACTTCCGGTTTGAAAATCGCTTATGCAGTTAGCGTGAATCTGATGGCAAACGCGTTGGCGAAAAGTTACAGGAGGTAAATCCAGCTGCTATAGCCCTATTCAAACACTCTTGTTGGTCCGTTAGTACAAGTTGATGCAACTTAAAGGCAGCTAATCATGGCTATTACAAAACAGCGAATATTCAGCTCGTTGGCGTTGTCAACGACAATACTAGCCTCGTGCGGCGGCAGTGGTTTGAAGACTGGTATATTTTCAGATAGTCCGGTCAGTGGCTTGACTTATACTACCTCTACTGCTGACGGAGTGACTGACGAAGACGGGCGGTTTGAGTACCGTGAAGGAGAAACGGTAGTTTTTAGCATCGGCAGCCTTGCATTGCCAGTCGTGGTTGGTTCTGAGCTGGTAACACCGCTGGATATGGCTGGCAGTGACGATATTACTGATCCATCGGTTGTGAACGTTGCACGATTGCTTCAATCGCTTGATGAAGACCGTAATCCCGATAACGGAATTGCAATTCCTGAAGGCGCTGCGTACTCATTTACAGAGACAGCTATTTTCGATGCGACTGAAGATGCAGCAGTAGATGCTGTGGTTAGTCAATTATACGACGATGGCCGGCAGGCTGTCAGTGCTGAACAAGCAATAGCTCACTTTGTGGACTCCTTGAGTGCCGACACTGGCAGTGAAGCGACGCTGGATCAGCTGCAATATATTGTGCCTATAGGAGCGGCGTTTGATGGTGAAAGTTTGTATGTTGACGACCGGAACTTTACCTTGTCAATTGATGGTCAGGACCACTCTGGAACTGCAACAGTGATCAACGGTGTATATCAGCTGGCGGGGTCGGATGATCACTGGTTCGTCTCAGTTGATGATGCGAATACGCGGTTAGCCTGTATTTCCAAGGCTCCTGAAGCGGTAAGTGAATGTAGTGGTGATACTTATCATGTATTCAAAGAAGAACAGGCGGCGCTGGATTTTAGTGCCGTTGATGTTAGTAGGGCAGAGGCTCAGAATCCGACTAACGTAAATAGCGGCCCCGAAATCGGTGCAGCTATCGATGAATCTGATACAGCCCAACCGGTAGATGTCGTTGATCAAAACTCCACTTCAACCCCGGCATCAACTAGTGACGAGGTAACATTCGAAGATTTATTTTCCGAATGTAGTGCAGGTACTGTTGATTATGACGGCGATGGCTTCGGTTGGGAAAACAATCAAACTTGTCTAATTGTTGTGGGCGGAGTAGTGGTTGCAGAGCAGGTGAATGCTACAGACACTGGAAATGCTACAGAGCCAAGCGGTGCACTTGTGCCTGCGGAGCCTGTCCCGGATACCGTATCTGAATTATCAGTGCCGAACCCGGCTGTACCAGAGGTGACAGTACCAGAAGTACCAGTAGCAGTACCGGAAGTAGCCGCACCGGCCGCACCAGAAGTAGCAGCACCGGCCGCACCAGAAGTAGCAGCACCGGAAGTAACGCAGGTAACACAACCGGTTGCAGTGGCCCTTGAGCCGCAAGCTATGCCGGTAACGTCCGTGCAGCCAGAAGATATTACAGACATCATCGTTCTTACCGGTCAGGCCAACGCTGCTGCTGTTCAGACAGACTACGATGCAACGCTTGATACGGGCAATGAAAGACTATTTGCCTTTAATGAAGACGGTCAGTGGCGAGTTGCCGACCTGAACCAACACTGGGATGTGAATCTGCCAGGTAATTTTTCTTCTCCGGCCGAGGGTCGCGAGCCATATAACAATCTGGCCTTTCAGATAGGTAAATCGCTGTCAGAACAGACTGACCGAGTTGTTGGAATAATAATGATTACCGCATCAGGTGAGGGCATTAGTCACTGGGATTTCAACAGTACTTTCTATCAGCAAATGCGAACCAAGGTAAATGCAGCTCTGGCGTTACTGCCACAAAAGACTTCTGTGGATGCAATGATCTGGATGCAGGGTGAAACTGATTGGTTGGCAGAGGGGACTGCTGATCCGGGGGCTACCGGTTTTACCTCAACTGATTCGGATTTTTATCGTAACTATTATCCAAATAAGCTTAATCAGCTAATTGCGAATCTGCGTAGCGAAGCCTGGTATGGTTTTAACGCACAATTTATCTGTGGCGAGACCAAGAAAACCGATCTCAATCCTCATCTGATGGCACTCAATAGTGATGGTAATAATCTCACCGCATGTGCTGCTGCTTCTGATCTGCCGACGCGTGCCAGCGATCCATTCGGCAATCATTATTCTGCAGACGGGTTAAGGACACTTGGCGGCAGGTTCGCGCAGCTTTATCTGAGCGGTGCTCTGTAGTCAGGGAGTAGTCCCGAGGTTGGTAGTCGATAAATCCGCTAGTCAATAAATACAGGGCGCGATCGGGTTAGCGATCGCGCCTGTTATTGCATTGTACTTATTGTACCGACGCAGAAGCCGGTCTGGTCTGGCGCGTGCAGCTCAGGCGATCATCTGCGGTGGGGTGAATGTGGAGCGTTTGACTACCCGGAAAAAACAAGGTGTTTCGATAGCCAATACCGAGGTGCCCGATTTCTAGTACTCGCCCGTTAACATTCCAGGTTTCTGGCCCTATTAGAGCAGCCGGCTGTGAGCCATCAGCAGATGTGCCATAGAAGTAGGTGCCGTCATCCATAAACTGATACCAGATAATGTTTGTCTGATCAGCCATGTAAGTGAACTCTGCATTTTGCCTGGTCTCTTTTACACAAGCCCAGATGGAGTTGCCTCTGGTGAACGGTTGTGTGCTCAAGTTGAGGTTTATTGTTTCACGCGCTGGTGTATAGATTGGTACGTTTGTATAAGTGCCTGCAGCATCTCGTGCGGTTGTGCAGCTGTGCTGGTCGATTGGGTTCCAGCCCCAGCCAGGGAATTCATCGTCAAGAATCATTCCGCCGATATCGCAGGTCTTAATGCAGCTGACAACCCTGCCTTCGTTGGCACTGAGTTGCGTGGCAAAGGCACTTGAGTTGCTGTTGTTAAACGGTGCAACACAAACTTCCCATTCACCGTCTGTCGCAAAAAAAGTTGTGGGCTGATCAGGCTCAACCGGCGGGGTTGTATCGTTGATGGTAACTGTGATTGTAGCGTTGCCAAGAGTGGCATTGCCGGTAGCGTTTGCAAGAGAGATGCTGACAGTTTCTGTATCGTCAACGTTGGTATCTGCAATCGCGATGACAGTAATCGTTTGGTCATCACTGTCACCATCTGCCCACACTAGCTCTGCCGGACTTACCGTGTATTCAGCGGATGCAGCAGCACTTACATCAACGCTGACTACGCCATTAGAGCCTCCCGTGCGAGATACATCAATATCGACGCTTGCGCCTTCTGCAACGACTGCACTTGCTGATGAGAACGCTATAACACCGGGTACAGAGACAGTTGCATCAGTAATAGTGATTGTAGCTGTGCTCAGGCCGAGATCTGCACCAGTAGCGTTGGTAAGGCTCAGTGTCAACGTTTCTTCGGGTTCCAGTATGGCGTCTGTCAGAGCGCTGATGGTTATGGTGCGATCATCGCTCTCACCATCGTCCCACACAAGGGTGCCGTCGGAACCTGTGAAGTCATCAATGTCTGCGGTACCAGTGGTAATTGTGTAATCAATAGATGCTGCACCATCTGCTCCTGCCAGTCTTTCAACTTCAATGTCCAGGGTGTCGCCTTCTGACAGTGTGTAACTGTTTTGTCCCAATGAGATTTGTCCGGTAACTGGAACAGGTGTGGTGTCACTGATTGTGATGGTTGCTTCTGATGCTCCGAGAGACGCGCCGCCTGTAGTGCCAGACAGAGTGAGGGTAAATGCCTCTGGTCCTTCTACTTCTAAATCATTGGTAATTGGAATGGTAATAGGGCGAGTGCCTTGTTCGCCGTCTGCCCAAACGATACGGCGTGAGGTCAAGGCTGTAAAATCATCATCACCGGCAGTGTCTGTGCTGGTTGCATAAGCAACTGACACATCTCCATCACTCCCTCCGGTTCTTTCAACTTCAACTGTGGCCACGCCCGCGTCCTCATCTACTGTGATCTGGGTAGATGTAAGCTGAATCGTGCCGCGCTGTGCCGGTGGGGTGGAATCTACCAGGGTGATACGTGAAAAGCCGTTGCCGATCCCAGCACCGCCGACAGGACTGAACAAACTGACAAAGAATGTCTGTTCGCCATCGTTTAAGTCATCTGCTCTTATTGCGATTGTGATGTTTTGAGGGGTGCTGTCGCCGTCCTCCCAGACCAGTACTCCCGGCGTTGCATCATAGTCCTGACCATTGATTGCAGTTTCATTGGTGAAACTGTAGCGCGCCGTTACCCGACCGTCAGTCCCACCGGTACGGGTAACCGGAATAATCAGCTCGCCATCTGCCTCTGATACAGTAAATGTGTCTGCAGAGAATTGCAGTTGACCCTGCGAGGGTGGCGTACCATTTGGGTTGTCTGGTGTGGAGAATGAGTTGGTGGGGTTTGAACCGGCGTTAACCTCGTCGATATTGTCATGGCCATCACTATCAGTGTCTGTGTACTCATAATCATCGCTGTTCAGAGTGATAGTCCAGTCTCTGTCGACGGGCTCTTCGATTTCGCCGCTGATAGTGGCGTACTCGATGTTTTCACCATTCACGTTTTCAGAGACAGACAGCGTGAAGGAGAAGGTTGATCCAGGTTCTACGTCAATACTGCCCTCAAACTGGCCGCCATTGAGAGTCAGATTGAAAGGCTCGCCAGCGCTTGGGGTTATCGTTGCCTGAGTTGCGTTAAGGTTAACTGCTTGTGATGTTCTTATGCGATCAGGGATTTGGAATACGACACCAGGGCCGTTAACGGTGGCAGACTGGGTTTGAACAATCGTGTTTTGACTGCTGTTGCATGCAGTTAGAAAAACCGTACAGAGCAAGCTGGTGCGAAAAAGATTTGTAAGAGTGTTCATTTTGTTACCTAAAACATCTAACTGGCAATCAGGGAATGTTTGTGGTCATAGACCAAAACAGCCGTATATCGAACAAACGGATCAAACTTAATTGGTGTCTACGTTTGGAGCGATAATAGTGATAGTGCAGCATTCGGTTGCACCATCGGAGTTAACAATTCCGCCGTCGTCTCCACCGGAACCTCCGCCTGCAGCGAGCAGTGCTCCTACTACAAGTATGCCTAGGCCAACGCCAATCCAGGTAGTGCGATTGTCCTTTTTCAGTGGTGCAACGGCGCTGAAAACTTCAGCCTCTTGAAGTGTGAGAGTTAGCGGGCTGCTTTCGCTGCCTTTCTGAACGCGGTTGCCATCGGTATCTTCGGCAACAATGTAGTAGTTAATCAGAGAGTCTTCAATCGAGGTGTCTATAGTTGCCAGCCAGGTGGTGTTGGTTACATCGGCTGACATCTGCGTCGTGGAGTAAAATTCTGCTGAACTGTTCCGATAGATAAGTTGCGCACTTGCGACTGCCTGATTGTCACTGATTTCTGCCACCACAGTCTGTACTTCACCGGCCACTCCCTTGCTGACAGACGGCGTGTGAGTGATGGTTGGAGCGGTAATGTCAAAGCCGAGACTGGTGTCAGCCTGTGCAAGAAACAACTGAATGTCGGAGTTTGCGCTGTCAAAGCCGCCGAGCGCTATGCCGCTAGTTCCTATGGCCTGATTCGGACCCGCTTGCGCCCAGGCGATACCCGTGCTGGATGCCGCAAGGCAAAGGCAGGCGAACAGTGCGATAAAGCGCCGAATAATTGCATTGATTGTCATTGTCATCCCGGTAGTTTACCAAAGTACCTTTTGCCAACTGCCATCCGACTTAACAATTCGCAAACGATGTGTCTTCCATGCTTGAGCCGGAAACGCCGTGTCGCCGTCCTTCGTCGTGAGTTCTGTAAACTGCAGTGTTGCAAGAAATGATTGAGTCGCGTCGTCTGCCTCCGGCATAGACACTTCAATTCTCATTGCCGCGTAGTTGTTAAACACCGCATCTAACAACGAGTCTGTCTTGGGTGTCGGATCAGTGAAAAGGCGAACTTTGTCCAGCTCACCATTTTCCATAGCAACTCTGAGTGAGTCCAGCAGGTCAGCCGCAGCTAATTTGTCGGTTTCAGTTAGCAGACCATTGTTGCTGTCTGCCACAGCTGTTGCAGGTGCTGTGTCATTCAAAGACTCAAGTAATCTTAATTGTCCCTGAATCATGTCGAGGCTCTCGTCACGCAGGTTTGCTGTTTGTGCCTCGGTAAGTTTATTGCGCGCGCCTTCCAGATTATTCTCGGAGATCAATTGTTCGATCTCTGTTAAATACTGATCAAGCAGCGCCGGGTCATTCTGGGCCAGTGCTGCAGGTGTTTGAATGGCGAGACCAATGATACAGGCCATTGTCCCGAATTTTCCGAATCGCACCATGCGTACCCGACGAAGAATATCTTATGAGTAGAACTTAAGTATGCCGACTAATCAAATGATTATTCGAACAGGGGATCGATAGTCAATAAAGTTGACAATGTAGCGCGTCCTGTCATGACCACGTGTAACATCAGTGTAACAAATTAGAGGGCTGCATTTCGTAAAGGTTATCTCCCACGCCTTAATGCTCGAATCAAAAAACGCGCAGGATGCAAGGTGCGCAGTAGCTTCTGGCGGAGCTGATTCGCGGGATTGTTCGCTTTCTGGTCTCCAGATATAAGGTCGCCGATTAATTCACCGATCAAAAATGCCTGCGTCGCACCGCGGGACCCGAGGCCCGCGGCGAGATACAGGCCCTGCTGAAAACGCGGTTGCGGGTAAGATTTTGCTGGTTTGCCGTGTTTAAGGTCAGCATAATTTTGCCGGTACCAGAATGCGTCATGCAGTGCGCCAACGATCGGCAGCCGGTCCGGCGTGAATGTTCGGATGGCTGCAAAACTTGCCAACGGTAAACCGACAGACGACAAGGCCGGTACCATATTTTTAGCTTTTGCCGTGTTGGATCTTGTATCTGCCTTTAAAACACCTTGAATAGTCGCATTGGAGGATGCATGTGATCGGTGGGCAAGTGATCGGTGGGTAGAGCCACACCAAATACCACCATCGGTCGGCAGCAGATAGCCATTACCGTTAATAATGCAACGTAGTTGCGACTCCTTGTGTTCAAGCAGATCTATCTGACCCACTACCTTCTGCAGTGGAAGTTCCGCAGTAACATCAAAACTGTCGGTGTGTTCTGCAGTGGCAAGAATAACTATTTGCGATTCATCAATGACCGCTCCCGACTCGGATAACAATTGCCAGCCATGCTCTGTCTTTCTGAGTGAGTCAACAGCCGTTGCACTGTGAAATTCAATTGCTTCATGTTTTAGCCAGTGCTCGCACAATAATTGCGGACTAATAAATCCGGCTTTTTCAATGTGAATTGCAGATGTGTCGAGCTTTACGCCAGCCAGTTTTGATGCTGTGGCTGCAGTGACGAATTTGCCTTTATATGTGCCGGAGTAGATTGCGCCACTGTTGTGATCGAACTCGTTATTATCGGTGTCTGCATCGCCGGCTTGTATATTGTTGGGTATATTTTTGGGTGTATTGTCATGTGTATGGTGGTTTGTGTTAGTTAGCTCTAGCGACCCACATTGAGTGAACAGATTTTTATCTAATGATTCGCAACAAAGATCAAAAGCGTAATCAAAGTAACTTCTAAAAAACTCATCGCCGCTTATAGCTGGTCGAATCACAGCTTCTGGTAATGCAGAAGTCGCATGTGCAATTGAACCGTGCTTTTCATAGATCCTGCAAGAATAACCGCGCTTAACAAGTGCATTTGCAGTTGCACAGCCGGCAAGACCGGCACCGACAATAATTACAGTGTGCGATGTGTTAAACGAATACTCGGGCAGGCTTATGCCAACAGAGGATTTCACCTGATAAACTGCCTGCTAGGCAGTTTGTGAGTATTTCTCAACCACATATTTTTGTACAATATCCTGAAATTCCTGTGCGATGTTGTCGCCTTTAAGTGTCACTGTTTTCTCACCATCAACATAGACAGGGGCAACCGGTCGTTCACCAGTGCCGGGCAAACTAATGCCAATGTTTGCATGTTTGCTTTCACCCGGGCCGTTAACCACGCAACCCATAACGGCGACAGTCATGTCTTCAACGCCTGCGTATTTGGTTTTCCAGTCAGGCATGGCATCACGTAGTTGTGATTGAATATCATCTGCGAGTTCCTGAAACACGGTGCTCGTCGTGCGACCACAACCGGGGCAGGCGGTAACCATCGGGGTAAATGAACGCAGTCCCATGGTTTGCAGGATTTCCTGTGCAACTATCACTTCTTTAGTTCTGTCGCCGCCTGGCTCCGGTGTTAGTGAAATTCTTATCGTGTCACCAATGCCTTGTTGCAGCAGCACGCCAAGCGCCGCAGTTGAAGCAACAATACCTTTGCTGCCCATACCGGCTTCAGTTAAGCCAAGATGCAATGCGTATTCGCATGACTGGCTAAGTTGTGTATAAACACTGATCAAATCCTGCACGCGGCTCATCTTACAACTGACAATAATTTTGTCAGCATTTAGACCAAACTCTTCTGCCTGCTTTGCACTTTCCAGTGCAGATCGAATGACTGCATTGCGATAAATCTCACCCAGTTCAAGTGGGCTTTTTGATGCAGCATTTTCATCAAGCATGGTAGCCAGTAGTTCCTGATCAAGGCTGCCCCAGTTAGCACCGATGCGAACCGGCTTGTCGAGTATGGCGGCAGTTTCAATCATTGACGCAAACTGATGGTCGCGTTTGTTGCCTTTGCCGACGTTGCCCGGGTTAATTCGAAATTTGGATAACGCCTCAGCACATTGCGGGTGATCTGCCAACAGCTTATGGCCGTTGAAATGAAAATCTCCCACCAGCGGTACGTCGCAGTCGAGTTTGGCGAGGCGCTCGCGAATCTCGGCAACCGCGGCCGCGGCTTCATTATTGTTGACCGTAATTCTGACCAGCTCGGAACCGGCGCGCGCCAGATCGGCGATCTGGTTGGTTGTGCGAACGATATCTGCCGTGTCTGTGTTGGTCATGGACTGCACCGCCACAGGCTGCTGATTGCCGATCACAATATTGCCAACTTTCACACCGCGGGTTTGCTTGCGTACTATCATATTGGGTACAGGTATTGGATATAGGTTAGTGGGCTAGGAGCTTGTCCGAGAATGAATGATCTACTGCGAAAGCGATCTTTTGGCCAGCTATTACGATCGATATCGTTAAATATGAATGACTATTCGCCTCAATCGATCGAAATATCTGACTCAAAATCTCACTTTCTCGCTACGACCGTCATTCTCGGACAAGCTCCTAGTAATGGTCGGGTAATGGTAAGGCAAACCCGCCAATACCCGGGAATTCGATCACCAGGAATTAATTATCCAGTATTCAGGCTGTCGCGCCACGCAACTCTTCAATAAATTTATTAGACTCAGCAATTGATCGATTCATTTCACGGATCAGCACTGCTATATCATCTTCGAGAGTAGCAAATTCACCTCTTAGCGAGCCAATCGCCTGAGCATTCAGATTGTGCTTCAGAAACAATACATTATCTCTAAAGGTACGCAGCACAGGCTGCATGCTTTGTTCTGACTGACGCATTGTTGACAACATGCCGTTATAGCGAGTTCTTGTGTCACGAAGCTGCGATGTGCTGCTGCGCTTGAATTCTGCATTTGTATACTGATCAATTTCGGTTTCCCATTCCTTGAAAAGCGCCTTGGCAACATTTTCAACAGCATCTATTCTGTCAGTCACCTCTTCTGCCGCTGCCTGACTGTCTTCATATTCAGCGCTCAGCTTATCGTAGGCCTGTTTAAGATCCGTATTCTGCAAAGCCACGATGGACCCAAATTGCTCAAGTGCATCTTTGAATTCGTCCTGCGCTTCCTCCTGAGAATCGCGGGTATTTTCGACGCGACTGACCAGAATATCACGCTTATGTATGCCAGCCTTATCCAGGGTGTTGTAGTACGCAGTTGCGCAACCGGCCAGCAGAGACGCCATGATAGCAACGATAAGAACTCGAATTTTCATCTGTAAACCTGTAATTCCAAAGCAATAATTTCGGGAAACCCCGATTTTACACCAAGCCAGCACGCCATAGTCACCCCTGAGAACCGCTCCAGTTACCAGACCGATATACCCTGTAATAATCTGGCGAGCATTTCAGTTAGCCCGCCTTACTTCTAGTAGGGTCAGGCAGCAAAATCAAGCAACCGAGATGCCTCAGTGAGTAATTGACTCGCAATCCGGGAATCAATTGCCTGCAGCTCGTCGGCGAAGCCGAAACATCCCCCGAGACCACCGGTATGGACAAACACGCAGTTGTTGGCACTCACAATCTCAGGCGAGATATTAAGCAAGGATCGCAGCGCTTTTGCGTTATACACAGGGTCCAGTATTACCCCGGTGTTGTGAAATATCTCAAGAACAAACTCTAGTAGTGACTGATCGACTTTGCCGTATTTTTGCGGCACCGCGGGTTCCAGCAGACGCCAATCAGCAGCACAATCCGGACTAATCCACCCACTAACACAGGAACGAAGACGACTATCCTGCACCACCGGTATCCCGATTACCGACTGGCCTGCCAATGCACCATTTGCAATACCAGCCATCGTCGCACCGGTACCCACCGCCAAAGCGATGTTGGCTGGAAGTTTCTTAGCGGCGCGATTTATCAGTGATGCGATTTCTTCGCAGGACTTCACAGCGATCTCGTTCGAGCCACCCTCGGGTAACCAGGCATCGCAACCCAGATTGCGCACTCGCTCCCTTATATAAGATTCATCATGCCGCCTTCGGTACTCTGATCGAGCGACAAAATGCACCTCAATACCGTGCCGAACAGCATCATTTAAAAGCATGCTGTTATGCGATGGTTCGCCACGCACTATCGCCACTGACTCCAGTCCCTGCGAATTGCAGGCTACTGCAAAAGCATGCAAGTGGTTGGACCACACGCCGCCAAAACTAAGCACCCGATTAGCACCACTGCGTTTCAGCGCCAATAGATTATTAGTCAACTTAAACTGCTTATTACCGCAGCTTTTGGTAGTTAAGAGCTCCGTTCTAAAAATGCGAATCGAGTCATTTAATTCAACCAGCACGCTCACCCCTTACCGCATAAGCCATCGAATGATTGCACCTGACTTAACGTTATAAAACAACAGGTTTACCCGATGTATTGAGACTCTTCATAAGCAGATGCACGCAGGTACTCACTAAAGAAACCAGCGATACGCCGATAACCGCACAACCTCACACAAGAGTGGGTTATTTCGGCGCCCATAAAATAATAAAATGAACAACTCTAGCAGACGTAGATTTTTAAGACTTTCAATTGGAGCCGTACTCAGCACTACAACTCTTGCAACTGGAACTGCAGCAATATCAGCACAATTACCTGACGAAGAACTTAAGTCATTTCTGCTTAGCGGACAGACTTCCGTATCAGGTGTTAACTTACGCCACAAAGAGAAGTTACGACGAGTCTATACAGAGCGCAACTTTATACCTATATGGTCTGAGAACGGCCAATATACCAACACCCCCCGCGCTATTGTAGAAAAGCTAGAGGGCTCTTCGATTTTGGGCCTGGACCCGGCGCAGTACTACACACAGGTACTTGCTAGCTGGCTAAACACGCAGGGTTCATATTCGACCAGACAGCTCGAACTGGTGCTAACAGATTCGCTGTTCGAATACTTTGACAACCTCGCTAACGGCCAAACCGGTAAACTACCAGGGGACGCAAGTAGCTGGTTTGGTAAACAGAGGGTAACGGATACTCAGAACATAGCCATGAGCTTCTTCCGTGGAGCCGTGTCATTTCGCGATGCGATCAATCAGCTACAACCAGAGAGTGAACACTATAACAACTTGCTGCTCGCTCTCAGAGAGCACCACCAGATTCTCAACAATGGTGGTTACCAAACTATCGATGCTGGTGGTACGCTGAAACCAGGCACACAGGACTATCGTGTCAAGCAGCTTCGGCAGCGTTTGGCACAAAGTAAGGACTACCCGGGTGGCTATGCATCTGCCTCTGATCACTTTGATCACTCACTGGAAGATGCATTGATAAGCTTCCAAAACCGGCACGGCCTGGAAGCTGACGGTATGGCTGGCAGCAAAACTCTAAAAGCTCTCAACACATCTGTCGAGGAAAGGATAGCCCAAATAGAAATCAACCTTGATAGATGGCGCTGGTTACCACAAGATCTCGGTGATAACCATATCGTTGTCAATACAGCCGGATTTCAGATGGATCTCGTCTTGAATGGTTACAAGAATCTTTCGATGGACGTCATCGTCGGAAGAAACAAACGCGAAACACCAATCTTCTCCGATGAAATGGAGCATATGGTGTTCAACCCTACCTGGAATGTCCCTAAAAGCATCGCCAGAAGAGACTTACTCCCTAAAGAGCTGGCTAACCCCGGCTACTTGCATAGCAATAACTATGTTGCATTATCACGCAGTGATAAAAGCAACCGAGCGCTCAATACATTCAGCTCCGGCGAACTGGAACCATCTGTCTTCAATGCAAGCTACCGGCTAATGCAAAAGGCAGGCAGCGATAACGCACTCGGCAGTGTCAAGTTCATGTTTCCAAACCAGTACTCTATTTATCTGCATGACACTAATGCGAAAAATCTCTTTGAAGAAACAAACCGTGCCCACAGCTCAGGCTGCGTTCGCGTAAAAGACCCGGTTGCTCTGGCGAAGACGTTGCTAATGAACGAAGGCCATAGTGAATATGGCGTTGAAGAGTTGTTCGCATCGCAGCAGACAAAGGCAGTTTCTCTGCAAAATAAGGTACCGGTACATATCACTTACCAGACTGCGTGGGTCGATGAATCAGGCTCTGTTAATTTCAGAGACGATATCTATGGTCACGACGACCACGCACTGCAGAACTATCGGACTCAACGCCCTCAACTAGCGCAACAAGAACGCCATCTGCTGACCCAGTTGAGTGGCATTGAAGTGGCGATTTCTAATACCCTTTGAATACCCACTACACTGGCACCAACTAGAAAACAAAGCAGCTAAACTGCCCGCTGCCGCTCTCGCGGCGGGCAGCTAGAATTCCCCCCCCGCACAAAAACCTGGGATCGAGGATCGCCGAAAATCCAAATCCGGCGTGCCCGTCTCGGCAGTCATGTCCGGTATTGACAGGCAATACCCAACCTGAAAAGACTCGGCATCAAGTCGGCACTTCAATTTCGTGTCGTTTCACCCCTGTAAAAGCAATGAACGGAACAATACATCCGTTTATAATCGACGCCCTACCCAGTAATAGCCCACGAGCACACATGGCAGGCCTCTCAACACACATCCTCGATACCAGTATCGGTAAGCCCGCTGCCAACGTGAAAATCGAACTTTTTGAGAGGGACAATACCACCCCTTTAGTAACATGCCACACCAATTCGGATGGCCGTACGGACTCACCATTGATTGAAGCTGGCCAACTCACTCAAGGAACCTTTGAGCTGCACTTTCACGCAGGTGACTACTTCCGTGCCGGCAAGTCGATCGAACTTCCGGTCATACCGTTTCTGGATGTCGTGGTAATTAGATTCGGGATCAGTCAGACTAAACAGCACCAACATGTACCTCTGCTGCTATCACCCTATGGCTATTCAACCTACCGGGGCAGCTAGCCAAATATTTACTACTTAACACAATCAATAATAATCGGAGACAACGAATGTCTGATCTGGAAAACATAATCAACGAAGCATTTGAACGCCGAGCAGACATATCGCCGTCAAGCGTTGATGATAAGACCAAAAAAGCAGTAGAAGACGCTATTGCCTTATTAGACAGCGGCAAAGAAAGAGTCGCAGAACAAAAGGCCGTTGGTGACTGGAAAGTCAACGAATGGTTAAAAAAAGCGGTACTACTTTCATTCCGAATACGCGATAACGAACCTATGCCTGCAGGCGGGTACACACAGTTCTACGATAAGGTCGACAGCAAATTTGCAGACTACACAGCACAGCAGTTCGCAGATTCAGGCGTAAGAGTGGTACCACCAGCAGTCGCACGTAAGGGATCATTCATCGCCAGCGACACTGTGTTAATGCCCTCATACGTTAACATTGGCGCCTATGTAGACAGTGGCACCATGGTAGACACCTGGGCGACAGTGGGCTCCTGCGCACAGATAGGTAAAAACGTGCATTTATCTGGTGGGGTCGGCATTGGCGGCGTACTTGAACCACTGCAGGCCGCACCGACAATTATCGAAGACAACTGTTTCATCGGTGCGCGTTCAGAAGTTGTTGAAGGCGTCATCGTAGAAGAAGGCTCGGTTATTTCTATGGGAGTCTACATCGGCCAAAGCACACGAATATATAACCGCGAGAAAGACGAAGTAATCTATGGTCGTGTACCAGCCGGGTCAGTCGTTGTTTCCGGCAACCTCCCCTCTGACAATGGCAAATACAGTTTGTACTGTGCGGTGATTGTTAAAACGGTTGACGAGAAAACCCGCAGCAAAGTTGGTATCAACGAACTACTAAGAACAGTCGACTAACTTCAACAATCCAGAAAAGTGCAATTATGGCAATCACTATTTATGGCATCAGGAACTGTGACACGATCAAGAAGGCAAGACGCCTTCTTGATGAACAAGAGGTCGCATACAAATTCCACGACTATCGTGCCGATGGTGTTCCGAAAAAGCTAATTGCAGCCTGGGTAAAGAAGCACGGTTGGGAAACCGTGCTCAATAAACGTGGCACCACGTGGAGACAGCTTGATGACAAAACTAAAGCTTCCATTAGTGAAAGCAATGTAGTTGATCTTTTGGCAGAGCACCCAGCCATGATAAAGCGCCCTGTAACCGTTGTGGGCAAAGAATCAATGATCGGGTTTTCAAAGGACTCTTTTCCGGAATTCATCGGGCAATAGCCGCATGGCCGCCACAAGGCTAAGTCGTGATCTGGAGGAAAAATTAGTTGCCATTAGCGACGCAAAAACTGCAGAGCATTCGAAGAAATTCTTTAAATTCGGCGAACGTACGAGACAACATACATAATCTCGATGTAGTGGTACACCCTCAAAACTAAGCATTCAGATTTCGTTATAATCACCTTTCACACCAGCAGTTTTAAGGCATGCATAATGAGTCGTTCAAAAGATACTGGTGGCGATGTTTTTCTACGGGCCTTTTTTATCGTCACTCTACTAATTTCCGGCAAAGTTATTCACTCCAGCATTACAGATGATGGATCACTGCAAGAAAATAATATAGGAAATATTTTCGAAAAACTAAATCTGACCAGAACGCATAAAAATTAAACTACAGTTCGCGCAGACTGCCAGTAGATTTGTGCGGGAAGTAGGTTTGTGTGGGAAGTTCGGCAACAGACTTCCGCAGCCACAGTCGTCAGAGCAAGGCGTGAAATGCAGGCATAGCAAGGCCTGCGTCGCATCCAAGCCTAACCAATAATAATAACGCAGCTGTGGCCTCGAGGCGTGTTACCGCACTTGCGAAACAGCCCTCCCCTAGCCCGGTTTATTCATGAAAATGACGGCATCCCGCTTGATTCTTGATTCCACAGCGAATTTTTTCTCTTGCAAATATCAGTAAGCCAAGTAAATGAAAACATGGAACGCGAGAAGAAAATACCCTGTGAAACCAATGCTCTGCGCGCTATGCTCGCCATTTCACGAATAAACCGGGCTAGCCTGGGAGAGAATCAAGCTTTTGCTTACCAGCCTCTGTTAAGCGGCGGAGGGTAATTGTTTTGACACGCGTTCCGGCACTACCTTGTGGTTTGCTGTGTTCAACCAGTGCATTATCTATAAGGTATTTCCAGTCGTTAAAGTCATGTTGATTGTCATTAATTTTTACTTCTCCTCCAAGCACTTCAAATAGTAAATCGGCAAGGCGATCATCGTTCATTCTTTTACCTTATGGCTTAACAACACTAAAAGACTAATGCATTTCACTAAGATGAAAATATTTAACCGCCACATAGCGGACGCCACTCACGAATAAATAACCGGAAACTCTTCAGCATCCATAGGCATACCCGGCACAAGCCGCTTTTCAAGCCCTGGAAACGGTGGAGACATTTCTCCTCCACGGATCACAAATGTTGCATCATCACCCATTAACCGCGCTGAAAATGCCCGCCTTCTATGGTTTGATAAATTCTCTGGTGCGCCATGCACGGTCAGGTAGTGGAACGCAATACAATCCCCTGGCTCAAGTTGCCATGATTTTATATCGTATTTTTCTCTTTCTTTGTCGATGTCTGGCATTTCGACCATATTGTCACCATCACGCACATAAGAGTCACCGGTAAATTTAGTTGGTACAAACCATTTACCCCACTGGTGCGAACCCGCTATAAACTCAGGGCACACTGATTGATCTACCGGGTCGAGTGGTATCCACAAACTACAGACCTGCGCACCATTAACACAGTAATATGGTTGATCATGATGCCACGGCGTCTTTTGCGCCGTACCCGGTTCTTTAACGAGTACATGTTCATGAAAAATACGCACTGTGTCTGATGAAATTAATTTCGCGGTAACTTGTGCTGCAGGTGAACTGAAAAAGAAGTCGTGGTACTGGGGTATACGTTGCCAGTTACAGTAGTCACCGAAGAACTGACCACTTTGACCCTCTTTGGTGTAATTTTTTCCATAGTCGCCGGGTGACTGCATATTATGCTCAATACCTGCACGCAATGGCTCTACCCAGTCTTTAAAAAGGCCTTTGATTAAAATCACACCATCACGCTGGAATGCCTCAACGTCTGTGCTGTTTACCCCGTGTTCCTGTGACATATTGCCCCTCCGGTATGTCCGCTATGTATTCGCAGCCTGCTTTTTTTCAGCCCGCTCATTTTCTGTAAGCGCCACATTATCACGCAAATAAACAGGTAGCGCATTCTCAGGCGTTACACCGTCTCCGCGCAACAGTTGTTTGCTGCCAATAACAAGAATGTCCTGCGCATGCGGAAATGGATCAACATCCGCGTCCACAGTAACACCTGCAGCAAGCGCTAAGTCTGTCTCGTATGTCTGCCAGCCAGTACCCGCGCCAGTCCATGTACTATCAAGCTTATCTACCTGAGAAGGCACGCAAACTTTCTCTTTGCCAACACATTCGACAACCCCGGATTCATCAATACAATAAGCTCCCCAGTACACCTCCCCCATTCGGGCATCAATAGCAACGGCAACTTTCCTTTTGCCATGCTCTCGAAAGCAACGATGCGCAATACTCGCAATGGTCGAGACAGGTGCTACGGGCAAATCCCCTCCCAGCGCTATAGCCTGTGCTGCTGCAGTGCCGATTCGAACACCAGTAAACGCCCCGGGGCCGCACCCGAAAGCAACCCCATCTAATTGATTCGGGCGGATATCTGCTTCTGCCAGCAACTCATCGAGCATCGGCAAAAGTGCTTTGGCATGAATACGTGGCTCAACCACATAGCGGTAGAGCAGCTCATTGTCATGTAATAGTGCAACGGAACAGGCTTCCGTTGAGGTATCCAATGCGACGATATTTTTCATGAGCTGGCTTTAATTACGGTAGTGATCACTGCCTTACTCACTGGCAGCTTGCTCGTGCAGTGCCGCAAAAAATTTTTCGACACTCTCGGGGCGCTGCACCATCCGCATGCTTGGCAAACTATCAAGAAAAGTATTGCCATAGGCCTTTGTTTGCAAGCGTGGATCACAAATAACCAAGACACCACGATCATCAACATCGCGAATTAACCGCCCCACACCTTGTTTTAACGCAAGCACCGCTTTAGGCAGCTGAAAATCCATAAACGCATTAACACCGTTTTGCTGCAAGCCCTGTATTCTCGCCTGCAGAACTGGATCACCAGGGGATGCAAACGGCAGTTTATCAATAATCACACATGACAGCGCTTCACCTCTGACATCTACCCCTTCCCAAAAACTACTGGTACCGAGTAATACTGCGTTACCCAAAGACTGAAAAGCTTCAACCAGTTCCCGCTTGGGCATCTGGCCCTGCACCAGTACCGGGTATCGACAATTGGTACGCATGAAAGTCGCAGCTGCCTCCAGTGCCCGATAGCTTGTGAATAGAACAAAACAGCGACCTTCACTTGCATTAACAACATGCTCCGCCACAGCGAGAACCGATTCATCAAACATTGGTGACTGCGGTTCCGGCATGTTAGCTGGCAGATACAACATAGCGTTCTTTTTATAATCAAACGGACTATCAACTTGTAACTCGTCAGTTTCCTGGATGCCCAGTTGAGACTCAAAGTGTTCAAAGCTTCCATTAACCGCAAGTGTTGCAGAAGTAAAAACCCATGAACAATTTAGCTGTGACAATGCACTGGAAAACGGCTTGGCAACATTTTGAGGTGTTAGATTCAAACTAAAGCCTGTGCGATAGGTTTCAAACCAATGCACATAATGTTCATCTCTGTTATTCGAATATTCTTCCAGAACTTCCAAATGCGCAAGACAACGGCGTTTACAGCTATCGAGTCCTTTGCCTCTGGCAGCAGCTGCATCAAGAGGTTCATACAACAGCTCAAGTGATTCCTGTAAATGCTCGAGCGCACCAGTCACCCCGGGAAGCTCACGTACTTTAGCCCATGCCTCTCGCTGCTGCTCCAAACCCAGTGACAACCGAAAGTCACGTGTCGCTTTTTCCAGGGCGGCAGATCTGTCTCTAATCTCGCCTACATCAGGCGCTTCACTTAAATACTCCGCGTGACTATCGCGAGCTAAATCAAGCAGCTGTCTGCTACTTAAGCGCTGCCCGAAAAAAAGCGCTGCGGTTTCCGGAAGCTGGTGCGCCTCATCAATAATAATGACGTCTGTGTCTGGCAATATCTCGCCGAAAGATCCTTCTTTTAAAGCGAGATCAGCACAAAACAAGTGGTGATTCACGACAACAATATCAGCCTCCATTGCCCGCTTGCGCGCTTTACTGACAAAGCAGCCGGCAAGATCATCCGGCTCATGGTCTCTACAGAAGTCATCGCTTGAAGTCACGTAAGACCAGACAGGTGAAGCCTCCGGCACATCCATTACTTCAGAGACATCACCAGTTCGTGTCTGTTCAGACCAGTTGCGAATTAACTCCAGATGCCTGGCAAGTTTTGGCTCTCGAAAAGCCGGGTTCTGCAGTGCTTTAAACAATCTATGCTGACAAAGGTAGTTAGCGCGTCCTTTTAACAAAGCAGTCTTGGGACTACGACGTAATACTTGTTTTACAACCGGTAGATCAGTATGAAAAAGCTGATCCTGCAAGTGACGAGTGCCGGTGGAGATTATTACCTGTTTACCACAGGTAAGTGCCGGCACCAGATAGGCAAACGTTTTCCCGACACCGGTACCTGCTTCAGCAACAAGGATATTTTCTTCTGCAATACACTTATCTATTGCAGTCGCGAGTTCCTGCTGTTCTGCACGTTCTCGAAAACCTTGTTTCGAATCTGCAAAGGGGCCGTTATTACCCAGAATATCAGCAACCGTAAACGGGCCGACATCGATCGCAGGATTTTTGGCAGGGTTTTCAGAATCAGTATTGCTCATTGCCAACCGGAGTCACGTTTGCAGAATACCAAGGCATCGCCATGGTCACCGCCAAAATCATCGCCTACCTAGGAGCTTGTCCGAGAATGAATGATCTACTGCGAAAGCGATCTTTTGGCCAGCTATTACGATCGATATCGTTAAATATGAATGACTATTCGCCTCAATCGATCGAAATATCTGACTCAAAATCTCACTTTCTCGCTA
>CALIHW010000202.1 GCA_938020525.1 uncultured Granulosicoccaceae bacterium
TTCATGTTTTAAAAGCTTGCACACGTAATAGTTTAAGGAGTAAGGTCTGGCTATGGCGATCTTATCCCCCTACGTGTACACCGTGTTGCAGCAGGAAGCAAACGAGGAAGAAATGAACCAATCAAATCTATCTGACGCTGAGCCGCGAAAAAACACCAGGGGCAGATCAACCTGGCAATACACGCCGCCACTGCCGGTGGCGGTCTCGCCGTACTTTAGCTGGCCACCCAATATACGCAACATACTTAAATGGATGGTGAGTGGCTGGCTTCCGGTATCTGAACGTTTGATTATCCTGGTTCTCGCGATCATTGCGAATGCTGCTTTCACACCCTTACTGCCAGAGGTCAATGGAGCAGGTTTTGGATGGATCGGTTTTTTGTTGCTTCGAAATCTGCTTTTGATGTGTCTGGTTGCAGGCGGCCTGCACTGGTATTTCTATGTAGCCCGTAAGCAGGGTGATGAGCGTCGTTATGATACCCGTCCGTTCGCAACCTCAAGCAAGGTGTTTACCTTTGGCTCGCAGGTTAAGGACAATATGTTCTGGACGATCGCAAGTGGAGTAACCATTTGGACTGCGTACGAAGCATTCATGCTGTGGGCACTGGCGAATGGTTATGCACCTGTCTTAAGTATGCCTGAGCCATGGCTCTGGCTGGCGCTATTAATTTTCCTGCTACCAATGTGGGAAACAACGCATTTCTTTTTGATTCATCGTTTAATACACACAACAAAATTGTATAAGCGCGTACACGCACTACATCACAGAAACACAAACGTTGGGCCGTGGTCTGGATTATCTATGCATCCGGTAGAACACGTTATTTACCTAAGCACTGTTCTTATTCATTTTATTGTTCCATCAACACCACTGCTAATCGCATTTCACCTGATGTATTTCACACTGTCTGCCGCAACGACTCACACCGGTTATCAGGGCATAATGGCAGGTGGCAAACTGGTTCTGCCGCTAGGAACCTTCCACCATCAGCTGCACCACCGATTTTTTACCTGTAACTATGGCGGCTTAGAGATTCCGTGGGATCAATGGACCGGCAGCTTCCATGACGGCACACCAGAATCACATAACGCCTTTCTCGCCAAACGCAGGAGTAATGCTGGCAGCCAGGGTGGCAGTTAGGGTGGCAGCCAAGGTGGCAATTAGGGTGGTAGGGACCCAAAGTATACAAAAACTAAAAAAGACTCTACAAAACGGTTCGTACTCGCCACAACTCAGGGAACAATTCGGTCTCTAACATTTTTTTAAGATACGATACCCCGCCGGTACCACCAGTGCCGCCTTTGAAACCGATACCACGTTCTACCGTCGTTACGTGGTTGAAGCGCCAGCGTCTAAAGTAGTCTTCGAAGTCGACCAGTTTCTCGGCCAGTTCATAAA
Organism: uncultured Granulosicoccaceae bacterium; assembly: GCA_938020525.1. Classification (GTDB taxonomy): domain Bacteria; phylum Pseudomonadota; class Gammaproteobacteria; order Granulosicoccales; family Granulosicoccaceae. Next base: position 1,400 of record CALIHW010000202.1, read on the forward strand.
GTGGCCAGTAAAGCTCTGGAGATTCATATATATTTTTCCATGCAGCTTCAACACTCTCGTGATGGCTGTGTTTTAAAGACTGGTCACGATAGAGTATGTCATCTGAAATCTCAAAGCCCGCACGAGAAAGTGCCTGTATAACTTCGTCATACAAGCTGGGTTGTTGTAGCTCAGCCTGTAGTTGCTCAGCAATGTCCGGTCGATGTGCATGAGGCTTTAACATGGCCTTGTTGCGGTTGCCGACGGTAAATTCTATTAGCCGGTACTGAAAGGACTGAAACCCGGATGACTGTGCCAGGTCATCACGAAACGAGGTGTACTCGGTTGGTGTCATTGTACGTAGTACATCCCAGGCACTGTTTAGTTGCTCAAATATTTTGGCGACACGAGCCAGCTTTTTAAAGGCCGGTCTGAAGCTGTCATTTTGGATGGCATTGCGCGCAGCATTCAGCTCATGCAGTGCAAGCTTCATCCACAGTTCAGAGGTTTGATGTTGAATAATAAACAGTAATTCGTCATGTGTGTTACTTAGTGGTTGCTGTGCGCTGAGTAGTTTGTCGAGACCCAGATAGTCTGAGTAACTCATTTTATCGTTGAAGTTTGTTTCCGCAGCCTCTGCAACCGTGCCCTTAGAGCCCTGAGCACTCTTGTTGGCCTTATCAGTCATCAGGTCACTGCCGCGCGCTGTTTAAATGCAGGTTGATCCCAACTCTGCTTTGTCATTATCTTCCCAAGAATCTCCGCTGCGCGTACCACATCATCTATGTCGAGATAGAGCGGTGTAAAGCCAAAGCGCAGCACATTGGGTGCACGAAAGTCGCCGACAACACCTTCTGCTATCAGCGCCTGAATAACCGCATACCCTTCATCAAAGGTGAATGACACCTGTGAGCCACGCTGTGATGCGTCGCGAGGACTATAGAGCGTGAGCTGAGGGCAACGCTTTTCAACCTCTTTTATAAAGCACTCTGACAACTCTATTGACTTGTTGCGCACATCATTGATTGAAACATCATCCCAGACATCGAGTGCAGCATCGAGTGCTGCCATCTGGAGCACTGGTGGCGTGCCGATACGCATACGTTCAATAGCGGGGGCCGCCTGATAGTGTCGGTCGAACGCGAAGGGTTCGCTGTGTCCCATCCAGCCGGACAATGCAGGTTCAGCGGTATCCGCAATATCGGGTCGTACATAGATAAAGGCCGGAGCGCCAGGTCCGGCATTCAGATACTTGTAGGTGCAACCGACAGCAAACTCCGCATTGCAGTCTGCGAGATGTACGGGCAGAGCGCCCGCCGAGTGCGCCAGATCCCACAACGCTATCGCGCCGTTGTCTTGTGCCTTACGGGTAAGTGCTGCCATGTCATGTAGCCGACCGGTACGGTAGTCAACCTGCGTCAGCATCATTACCGCAACACTATCGTCGAGATGATCGGCAACAGCTTCCGGCTCTACAACTTTTAATTGCAGATTGAGTTTGTGGTCGCGATCAAAGCTTTTTATCAGTCCTTCTGCAATGTAGAGGTCTGTCGGAAAGTTACCGCTGTCCGACAGAATTACATTGCGCTCGGGGCGCAACTGAAGCGCTGCTGCCAGTGCCTGAAAAACTTTGATGGAAAGCGTATCACCAATGACAACCGACCCTTCTTTCGCTCCAACAAGTGGTGCCAGTCGATCACCCAGTACACGCGGTTGATGATACCAGCCGGCTTTGTTCCAACCAGTGATCAGGAGTTCTTTCCACTCACCAACGACTGTGTGCTGCACCCGGTTGGCTGCTGCAAGTGGCATCGGGCCCAGCGAATTGCCGTCCAGGTAGATCATGCCATCAGGCAGGTAAAAGCTGTCTTTTTTCACTCGCAACCTCGCGTGCTGTTGATGCGGAGCCCGAATTTAACAGGCAGCAATAGAAGTAAAGCACTGAGTGATCCGCGGCTGTGTATTGCCACTGACTTATGCGGATGCGATGTTGATAATCCCGCGCCGACTCACTCAGCTGATTAGCTTGCGCCGCGATCAAGTGATCGGGATCACTTTCGGTTGCACTTCGCCAGCTAAGTATATCCTGAAGCGCTGTTTTTTTGAAAGTTGGTAACCTGCTAATAATTTGACGAGCTACCCTACACTGCAGCTGTCAATTGTTAACAATACTGTAAATTTCCTTGACTAACTCACCGCAGGCTGCAATATTCATAGTGTGTAATGCGGCTAAATAAGAGATACCTGTTACAGCCAAAATGAAAAATCTTTCACCCCATACCAATGTTTTTGCCATGCTTATCTGCCTGGCACTAATGTTTTCCAGCACAGCAAGTGCTATTGGTATGGCGTCGGTTAATCATTCAGTAATGGGCGATCATTCAACCCATCAATCGACAATGGGTAGTCACTCGGCTAGGGGATCTCATGCTTCGCATAGCATGCATAGCTCACCATCAACGGATATGATGGCCATGGACAGTGACCATTCAAACCACTCGAATATCACAGACGAAAACTGTATTGACCATGCGTCCTGCTTGGCAGAATGTGCCGCGCACTGCACCACTGGCGTTATTTCCGGCGCTCAGACGCTGGCCGTTATTTCAATTATGGCGTTTCCTACGCCAATTGCTGATCATAGCGCGAAATCTGTTGTGATTTCCGGTCTCTACAAGCCTCCCAAATTTCTCCACTAGCAAACTAACACGGTATCCATGCTGCTCTGACTGAATGCCGTGCTATGTAATCTGACTGCTGTGCCTTTATAAGTCCGTATGTGTCTCATACGCTCGTCAGATTCCTCAATTTAATTGCTTTCAGGCTGATAGCTATGCCTGACGTGGAGATTAATCATGAGTCAATTATTCAACGTTACGCGATTTTTAATACTCGCATTGATAGTAGCGGCTGCGCCTTTGTTGCATGCCACTCCCCCGACTGCCGCAAGTTATAGTGATGAAGAACTTAAACAGGCTGGCTGGACTGTCGAACAAATAGCTGAACTCAGAGCTCAAACGCCGCAACTGCCCGTTAAAGATGATCTTGAAAAGCACCCTGATTTTGGCTATTCCTCAATTTTTAAAGACTACAAATCTTACGACTATCTACCTGAAATAGATTGGTCAAGTGCCAATGAAACAGTTGGGGAAATAGGTGGATGGCGCAGCTATGCCCGACAGGTACTGGAGGCGCAAAGAGCGGAGCGAGAAAGTGAGGGAGATAAACAATGAGTTCTATCTCTACAATTTCATATTTTCGTCTTGTTATATTGAGTTTAGTGTTGTTGCCGCTGTCAGCCTGCGTTCGCTTTGATCTTGATCGATCTTTGTTAATAGCGAATAGTGCTTCGGCTGAATTCATTCAAGGCGAGTTAGTCTTACAACTGACCGATCAACAAAAAGAAGCAGCCAACGCACGCGCTGAAGAATTATTGGCGCAAGCCCTGAGTCAATCATCGGCAATTGAGCTAGCCTTGGTGAATAGTCCTGCCCTGCAACAGTTACTTGCAAACCATTGGGCGACTTCATCCACCGTCGCATTGAGTGGCAGTATTCCCAACCCGGTGTTTGAGTTCTCGCGTCTTACATCTGACTCTGAACTGGAAATTGAAAGACTGCTAAGTATTGGGTTGCTGGACATTATTCGGTTTCCGATGTTGCGCGAGCGCGCTATACGCGGGATTGAAAAAAACCAGCTTCAATTAACTGCAAGTATTACAGACCTGGTGACGCAGATTCGCAATGCCTGGGTCTCAGCGGTTGTAGCAAAACAGCAGGCAAGCTATGCCGAACAGGTATTTTCCAGCGCAGAAGCCAGCGCCGAACTGGCTATACAAATGCAGGCAATCGGTAACTTTAATGCCATCAATCGAGCACGCCAGCAAGCATTCTATGCCGATGCCGCAACCGGCTTAGCGGCAACACAACACAATGCATTGGCAAGGCGAGAGGCATTGGTGAGACTGCTGGGTTTGAACAGAATTCAAGCCAGAGAGCTAAAACTGCCTGGCCGACTGCCGGATTTACCAGACGAGCCAATCCCTGCGAGTGAAGTATCAAACGTTGCTGTAGAAACCCGTCTTGATGTTGCAATGGCCGCCGCTGAGCTTGAATCGGCAACCAGGCAGCAAGGCATTGAGCTGGTAGCCAGTGTTACAGATATAGAGCTCGCTGGAATTAGAGAAAGTGTCTGGGACGATGATGATAGAGAAACGATTAAAGGCTATGAGCTTGAAGTGGAATTACCTTTTTTCAGAAACTTACACGAAGTTAAAAACCGTTTAAATGCCACTTCACTTGCTGCGAGCAACGCACTCGAGCAAGTAGTTCGATCCGCCAATTCCCATTTACGTGAGTCTTACTCGGCTTATAGAACAAGCTACGATATCGCCAAACACTACCGCGATGAGATCGTACCGCTACAGCAGCTTGTATCAGAAGAGAATGTTTTGAACTACAACGGCATGATCATCGGTGTTTTTGAATTGCTTGCGGATTCGCGCAGGCAAATTCAGACTGTGCAAGCCTCTATTGACGCGTTAGGTCAATTCTGGATGGCTGATGCTTCATTGCGATCATCAATGACCGGCCAACCCACTTCCATGCAGATAGGCATGGCAGCTGCCATGTCAGGGGCAGGTGGTGGAGACGAGGAGGCAGGGCACTAGCTATGAATACTCATAACACAACCCGAAATTACGTTCATTTAGCTTTAGCGCACGTTGAACCATCACACAACAAATACCTTATTGCGAACACCTGGAGAACCTTATGAACTCACGCAGACAGTTTATAACTCGTGCGGGCATCGCCGCCGCGGCAGCTACTTCGGTTAACAGGAGCGCCCTTGCAGGTTTACCAGAAATTGTTAGTCAGGACTCACCAGAAACCATGCCTCCACTTGTACCAACGACTGGTCGGCCATACCAGCCGGTGGTGACACTTAACGGCTGGACGCTCCCCTGGCGCATGAACAACGGGGTTAAAGAGTTTCATCTTGTGGCTGAACCTGTTGTACGTGAAATGGCAGAAGATTTTTATGCCAATCTGTGGGGCTACAACGGTCAGTCTCCCGGGCCGACTATTGAAGTCGTTGAAGGAGACAAGCTACGTATCTTTGTGACCAACAGACTACCAGAACACACCAGTGTTCACTGGCATGGTCAACGTTTGCCAAATGGCATGGACGGTGTTACCGGATTAAATCAACCCGGTATCCCTGCCGGTAAGACATTCGTTTACGAATTTACAGCGCGCCGCCACGGTACTTTTATGTACCACCCCCATGGTGATGAGATGACACAGATGGCGATGGGTATGATGGGTTCATGGGTTACGCACCCTCGCAAGTTTGTTGAAAGTGAAGCAGTCGATCGTGATTTTTGCTTTCTTCTTGCGGGCTATGACATCGATCCGGGTAGTGCAACGCCGAAGATAATGACCATGCTCGACTTCAACCTCTGGGCCTGGAACAGCCGAATCTTCCCGGGGGTCGACTCTTTGAATGTTCGCAAGAACGACAAAGTCCGAGTACGCATTGGCAACCTGACCATGACCAATCATCCCATTCATTTGCATGGTCATGAGTTTGAAGTGACAGGCACTGACGGTGGTCCGACTTCACCGGGTTCACGCTGGCCGGAAGTGACTACAGACATCGCAGTTGGCCAGATGCGGCAGATCGAATTTCTGGCAGATGAAGAAGGCGACTGGGCATTTCACTGTCATAAAGCTCATCACACCATGAATGCCATGGGTCATGATGTTGAAACATTAATTGGGGTTGATCACACCAGCGTCGCTAAACAAATCACCGACTTAATACCCGATTACATGGTGATGAGTGAGCGAGGCATGGCAGATATGGCAGAGATGGAAATGCCCATACCAGACAACACTGTACCCATGATGACGGGAGACGGCCCGTTTGGATCAGTTGAAATGGGAGGCATGTTCTCGATGGTTAAGGTGAGAAAAGACCAGCCGCATGGCGATTACTCCGATCCCGGCTGGTTTGAACACCCTGAAGGTACCGTTGCATTTGAGTATGAGGGTGATGATCTTCCCATTCCACCACGGCAGGAAAAAGTATCCGGACAATCCATGCCCAGATCGAATAAACCGGACCAGGCTACAGAGGTCTATATAGTAGGTGTAGAACCTCGCAACTCCAAAAACACAACGCAGGAAAATTAATCATGAAAAACACTATTGCAGCAGTAATTATATCGATCTCCTGTTCTTTCATCGGAGCGTCAGCATACGCTGATGAGTCATCGACCGACTCGAACACAGACACCGACCTTCCAGTCATCAGTGGTGAAGTAAGAAAGGTAAAACCAAAGTCTGGAAAAATAACCATCAGGCACGAAGAGATACCCAACCTCGACATGCCTCGCATGACCATGGTATTCCGGGTCGACGAAAACACCGATATCAGCCAGTTTGAAAAGGGCGATAAGGTGAAATTCACTGTGATAGAAAAAGATGGAAAAATGGTGATCGTCACTATTGATGATGACGAATAACGCGTATCAAAACACCAGATATCAAATTTATTTAACGAGAAAACAGACATGAAGCTAAACGCAAAAATACTATCGTTTATGGTCACAGCTACGGTGTTGTACACCGGCACTGGCTATCCTCATGGGGATAATAAGGATCACAACGAAGAGGCAGAGTTCGATGCTGTCAGCACGCCATTTGGAGAATATGAACCCGGTCTTGAACCCGTACAAACCATTAGCGTCTCTATGGCAGACACTATGCGATTTACTCCATCGGATATAACAATAAACGCTGGCGATGTTATTCGCTTCGTAGTTGCCAACGATGGCGAAATACAACACGAATTTGTACTCGGCACCCCTGAGTCGCTAGCAGAGCATGCTGAATTGATGATTAAGTTCCCTGCTATGGAACACGAAGAACCTTATATGGCGCATGTATCTCCCGGGAAGACTAAAGAAATAATCTGGAAATTCCCCCAAGCTGGCAACTATGAGTTCGGATGCCTGCTGCCAGGGCATTTTGCAGCTGGCATGAAGGGTACGATTGCGGTTCTATAAGTACTTACATTGACCCAACTAATGAGTACGTT
>CALIHW010000203.1 GCA_938020525.1 uncultured Granulosicoccaceae bacterium
CTACTGCGAAAGCGATCTTTTGGCCAGCTATTGCGATCGATATCGTTAAATATGAATGACTATTCGCCTCAATCGATCGAAATATCTGACTCAAAATCTCACTTTCTCGCTACGACCCTCATTCTCGGACAAGCTCCTAGCCCGAAGTATTCGACGCCGCCAGTCAAAGCCTTATTGTCGGTTTTCAGATTCCTGCGATGTCTGTAGTTTGGCTCATGAACTTAGCGACTACATCAGCATTTCAAAGTAAAGCAGGGTAAAAGTTTTAGGCAGGGCTTGTACAAGCTAGCATTATGCCTATAATGAGCAGGGTTCGTACGACGCTTATGCTCTGTGCAGGACTTTATCCCCGCTCGAATAGCTGTCGTACAACTCAACTTACCGACGTGGCCGCCAGCTCGGCGTAACCGAGCGTAGCGCTACCGAAGTTAAAACAGGCACTACCAACCAATCACCCATCTAAGCAAACTGGCGACCATCCGCAATTTACAATCTCCCTTCATAAGCACATGAAAGGTAAAGTTGCACAAACAGACGCCGGAAAGTTATGTGATGAACCGCCAAAATACGATGAACTGTATTTTCCAAGAGCTGCAGGGCCGGAAAGCACCGTGCTACACTCTCGCGCCCAACGCTACCCGAAAGCAGAATTCCCGAGCTGAATGAAGCTCAGGTACCCCAAAACCAAGAGAACCCTGTGTGAGTCAAGCAACAGACGATATTCAACTTCAGGTCTGGAAAGATCTGGCACTCAGCAAGCAATTGCTGGCAAACGAGGTCATCAAAGCCCTCGACCTCGATACAACAGTTTCTGCCGCACAATTAAAAGACGCGTTAAATAAACTGATTGACCGTGCTAATCATGCTGACGCCAATATCAAAAGCGCTCGTGAAAAAGCAGACGCTTCGATCAATGACATGCGCACAGAATTCAAGCAGTCTGAAAAAGCCCGACTGAAAGCTGAAGGTGCTATCGATGATGCGGTCGCTGCAAAAGAAGCGGCAGAGAAAGCACTGGCTGCAGGAAGGGAAACCAACTCTGGCTCGCTGAAAAAGGCCAAAGATGAGCTTGCAAAAAAAGAGCGTGAGCTAAAAAACATCAATACAGCCCTTGCCGACACTCCTGAAAACGTCGTCAAAAAGCTCAAAACGCTAAAGAAGCAAAAGCTTGAAGAGAACACTGCCCGCAAGTCTGCAGAGGCAATGGCACGTACTCAAAAGAAAGAAATTAAAGAACTGAACGAACAGCTCGAAGAACGCAAAAAGCTGCTTGAGCAAAGCAATCAACTAGTCGAACACTATCGCGAGCTACGCACCGCCGCCGAAGCGTTGCACGAAAAAGCTGGCGATGATGCCGAGCCGTTACCTATCCAGGACGACAAGCTACTGGAAGGAATCGAAATGGCAGCTACCGTGGAAGAAGACGACTAGCCAAACCGCGAATTGGCAGGCGATCAGAGTTCGGGTCGCTCGCTTATCTGAGTTTAGAACCCCCTCCCCGTAGCCGTAGGGGGGATAACTTGCGCATCCACCAATGTGCGAGCACGTCAGGCAACGTTATTACCCGGTCTTCTGACTACGATTTTTTGCTGTAAATTTTTTCAGCAGCTGATGCTGCAGCTTGGTGGATGCGCAAGCTTATCCGCCCTACGCAAATATAGCGTCATCGTAACGCGCACTCCAAGATAAGATTTTTTCTACACTTTAACGCGTCAAAACAACTCTGACTGTTCACTCATTACCGAGTGATAGCTGGTGTTTAAAAAATGCAGTATGCCGTCAGCCACTGGCATCAACTGCTTCTCCAGGTAATGCTGGTAATCCAGCTCGGCAGTAATGTTATCCACTGGCTCCGGCCCTGCCATTGTCTGCACATAGTTAATCCATCTGTGCGGGTTCGGACTTTTTCTGGCCGCTTGTACGTGTGGTGGTACATTGCGCTGATATTCTGACAATTTGCGCCTTAGTCGTTTACGGTATACAAGCTTCTCGTCCAACTCGCTTGCCAGTATTTTGCTAGTCGTATCCCGCACCAATGATTCCACTGGTTGGTCATCAAACACTTTTGCATACAACTCACGCTGAAACTCGCGTGCCATTAGCGTCCAGTCAGTGCGTACTGCCTCCAGCCCTTTGAAGATAATCTGCGTTGAGCCATCCTTATTGATTATTTGGCCAGCGTAACGCTTTTTACTTCCAGCATTCTCACGCGGCCCACCCTGCGCACCCCTCACTGTTGGCATGATGAACCGGGTGTATAGCGTTTCGAATTCCACCTCAAGGTGGGATTCAAGATCAAAGTCTGTTGATAAAGTATTTTGCCAGTAATGATTTAGTGACACCTGTAACCTGTTGCCAATATCACTCGCCTTTTCCACAGACAGAGTTTCATCGAGCAAAACAAAAAGCGAATCGGTATCGCCGTAGATAACCTCCCATCCTGCATCTTCAATAAAGCGCTGGCTCTTTTGAATTATTTCATGACCGCGCTTGGTAATACTGCTGGCTAATTGATGATTGTGAAAACGACACCCAGAGGAACCAAGCACACCATAAAGAGAATTCATAATAATTTTTATTGCCTGAGACAAAGCAGCGTTATTATCCGCCTTGGCATCGTCACGCTTTGACCACAGTGTTTCTATCAGCTCCGGCAATATATGCTCGTCTCTTGAAAATTCTGCCCCGTCATAACCTGGCACTGGATTCACACCGGACACTGACAACCCAAGCGGGTCAATCAAAAATGTTCTGATAATACTCGGATACAGGCTTTTAAAATCAAGCACGATTACATTGCGATATAACCCGGGTCTTGAATCGAGTACATAGCCACCCGGGCTACCCGCACCGGTCACCTGTGCGGTAGCCGCTACGTAGCCCTTACGGTGCAGGCGAGGCAAATACAAATTATCAAACGTTTGTACAGCACCACCAGTTTTGTCTATTGGCAAGCCAGTCATTTGGGCACGCTGAATAGCAAAGTTAATCAGATCAGCTCTGGCAAATATATCCGTCACAAGCTTACAGTCTTCTATGTTGTATCGGGCAAGCTCAAGCTTATTGCTTTGATAGAGGTGATTAATCTCTGCCACTTTGTTTACACTGCTGTTAATCGTCTTACCGCGCCCGAGAAGCTCCCGACCGACATTCTCAAGAGAAAAACTTTCAAAAGACCAGAAAGCAGAGCGCAACATCTCTACTCCATCCAGCACTGCTCGACCCGGCACGCGCGCAATTTTTATCTGACTTGTGTTATTCCCTGGCCGCAATACTGCAGACGCATCCCCTCCACGACCAAGATCAAACGAGATATTAAGTGCATCGCACTTACGTGCAATGAAATCAAGATCGAACCCAACAATATTCCAACCTACAATGACATCGGGATTAAGCTGGTGCAATAGTTCAAAAAAACTTTGCAGTAAAAGCTTTTCTGAAGTAAACATGCGCAATTCAAATTCCACGCTGTCTATTTTTCCAGATAGCTGCTGTTGTGACTGTTTATCACCCACCATTAAAACAATCTGATTTTCACCACTGTGCAACGCAATAGAATAAAGCTGGTCAGATAACCCACGGGTTTCAATATCAATTGAGGCGAGTGTCAGCTCTGGTATGTAGTCAAGCGGTTTTAATTTCGGGTTGCGCATCTCAATGTAATCACTGTGCTGATCGACAACCCCTTGCGCGATAAAACCAGCATTGACAAAACGTTCTGTCAGGTAGCGGTCTGCGGGTTTAATATCCGACTCGTGCAGCACTGTCGAGAACTCTTCAGACCGACTCAGTGCGGTCAGGTCTTTTTGTGCATTGAAATAAAGTGCATCGACATAATTCCCATCAGTAGACTTAAGACTAACTTCCTTGCGGTGAGCGCTGGCAGGCAGGCCCATTGGTTGAGCCCGATCAATAAAGCATACAGCGCTTTGATCCGGCACTGTAAGTCTCAACGGGCCTCGTTCCGACTGCGCCCAAAAGGATAGTTCAATGCCGTGCGTAAAATCCCGCCATTGCCTTGAGAGAAGAAACCCTTTTACGGTTTCTTCTCTCATGCGCGAAGACATTCTAAACAAGTAATTAACTTACCTGAAGCATTACACCTGGATAATTTACGGCACTGAAACATACAATGTTCCCAATTTATGTTGGAACATAATAACAATCAAACCACACAAAACAATAGTGCAATAAAACAGATGGTGTATCGCGTAAATTACAGCCACACCATAACGGTCGCGTTCTAAGGAAATATAACTAAACGCATCATGCTGTGACGGAAATAACCGAATTTGGTACCTGACAACTACTCTACAGAAACCACACAGTTATCAAAGACACCGACATCTTCACTGTAGACTACCACTGACCCGAATCTGCTGTTGCCAGGTGCAATAAGCCCTGCGGAATAGTCGCTAAATGTACTAGTCGTGACTGCAACCTCAGCATTTTCAATTGCTGCATAATTGCTATCCATAAGCGTCAATGAAACACTAGTATAAAGTTGATTGCCCTCACTTTTGGCACGACACGACATACTGTATGAATTGCCGGGTTCTATCGCGAACTCCTGAAACGCACAACCTCCATTGCCAACAGATAACGCAGAGCTACCCGTATCAGCATCGGCACTTGCCGCCAACAGACTGGATGTTGCACATGAATTCCAGCTGTTAAGGTTGCTCTCAAAATCACCATTAGCAAGCAAATTAGTCAGTGCAGAATCGGGTTGCATCTGTACATCAGGCACAGTCGAACTATCAATAGACTGCATAATACAGGAGTCAAAAACAGTATCCGATTCGCTGTACAGCAGTGCTGCTGCATAGGCAGTACCTTCCGGTGCCTGACCGGAAACGGTATATTGATTAAAGCCCGCAACCTGGTCAATCTGCTTCACATCGGTAAACAGATTTTCAAAGTCCGAATCCAGATAGGCCAGTTCGATAATCGTCCAGCCTCCGCTTGTTCGATTTGCAGAACACGTAAGTTCAAAGGTGGCATCAGCCTCGGCTGTTGTTTCCTGATACAAGCAACCACCGTTTGAAATTTTTGCAGCACCAGCCCCTTCATTCTGTCCCGTTACTACTGGCTCAACACCGCTAGCGGCACCACAGTTATTCCAACCGGCAAGCCCGCCAGAGTCAAAACCGCCATTGACCAGCGTATTATCGGATCCCGGCTCCAGTTGTGGATCTGGCTCCGGTTGTGGATCTGGTTGCGGTTGCGGATCTGGCTGTGGATCTGGCTGTGGATCTGGCTGCGGTTGCGTCTCATCCAGCACTGTTAGCCTCGGTCCAGATGAGTGCCAAAGGCTTGCTCCTTCCTGAGGACTATGTGGCAGGTGGCTAACATACCAGAGCACGACATCAGTGCCGTCTATGCTTTGAATTGGTGTGTTAAAAAGATTGCCTATCTCACCACGTGCACCATGACGCCAGGCGCCTACCTCGGATGCTACAAAAGCGCGACCTGCCAGATCCCATTTGGAAAAGTTGTCAGGCTCTCCGTCATTGTCTGATGGAGTTATCTGCACTTTGCTACCGGTATTTTTATCCTGCACTGTCCAATAGGATGTATTCGCTTTCAGGTCATTAAACTCTGCAACCTGAATATCGCTAGCATGTTTTGCAATCTGATCATCAGATGCACCGTCGATATCAAGGTCAAACATCCACTGACCATGATGACTATGCTGAATCTGACATTGCAATCCGCGGCTGTATACCCGGGAATCAATATAACCATTCTCGCTAAAGTAATAGGTTTGATAAATCTGGTACTCACCTATTTGCCAGTTTGCTCCCACCTCAAGAAAGTTTTCACCGTTCTGTGTAAATGTACGACGACAGACCGCTTGATTTTCACAGGCCGGCGTTTGCGAACCACCGCCCGGGTTTCTGAGTGCGCCGGGTGATAAGATATCCGCATAGGGTCCGCAGATATCATTCTCATATTCCACTCGCATAACCGGCATACTGGCTTTACCCAATATTTTTTTATCGTTGTAGTAAACGTCCGTAAGTACCAGTCCTGAAAGATTATTATTGGTGCTGTAGTTAAAACTCCAGCCAGACCAGTCAACATCTGCAGCTCTTGAGGAGGCTGCGACCAGAAGCAACATTATTCCAGTAAGTGCTCTCAAATTGAATCTCATTTTACTTCACCAATCCGTGTTCTAATACAACGGCATCACTGATATCCACCAATGCCGTATAAACTGGTAGCGCTCCGCTACCCGGCCCGAAGGTGACATACAAAACACGATGATCATAGAATTGCTCGTTAGCACTCGGGAGACTACTTTGCTGCGGGTAGGCAAGCATCGCAGTCGACTCCAGACCGGTCACATCAAAACTGCTATTGGTTAATGCTGTCCGGGCTAGTGCAATCGCATCGAGTTGTTCCTCCGGATGCTCCATTGGCTGATAAACAGAAGCTGGAGAAGTTACTGAACTCACTGTGCCGTCGTTTTCAAGCGATGCGATAACCGTTTCATTGATGCTGTAGTTGTAAAAAATTATCGATGCTATAACGTCACTTTTCTCATCACCAAGTGTTGCGTCAATTTCACGATAATCACTACCCAGACTGGATCTTACCTGCGGGTTATTTGTGATGGATCCTCTTGCAGCAGAGAGCACGCCATTTAGCACCCCGGCTCTCGCACTTGCGGGATAAGGTTCCACATTAGTCATATTCTGCGGTTGTGGTGGCCAGATGCCATCCGCAGGACCCGTGTGTGGAGTGTGACTTCCAATAGCAGACAGCTCGGTGTCTGCAGCGTTATTACTATCCTGGACTCGTAAACTATCGGATTCGCTGCATCCGCTTAATAACAGAAGGGCAACCGCCACTCCTGTTGTATTTTTGTACCTGGATAACATCAGCAAATCCTTTATCGAAACAAATACTGTCGAAAGTCGGTCGGTTGCGCTTTCATCTCACTGCCAAACGGCCGCCGCAAATTCCATACCTGCAATCAAAAGCCGTTATCACTCCGCCGATTAGATGAATTGAAGGTTTGTCAGAAATTTGTCGAGTGCCGTCTATACTTTCCAGACAACGGCAAAATGTAAACGGTGATGCCATGCACGAAAAGCAATTTCAGATCGATAGGTTCACTTTTGAAGTAAGCATCGACCCTACGGTAGACGCACTCTCTGCAATTGAAGTGTTGGTTTTCTTTTTAGGCGAGCCGTGTTGCGATGACAACGGACATCAATATCGCTTTTATCTACCGGCAGGTGTACAGGAGACCAGCATCAAAGACATGTGTCTGGCGTTCACCAAAGCCGTTCACTGCGAGCAGTTTGCGTTAGTCGCTTAATTTAATCACCTGCTTTATTTGCTTGATTTATTCGATCAATCCAGAGACTCAATAGCCAATGGTAGCTAGCGTACTTTGAGTACCACGCTACACCATCTCTCTTTTCTGCACACTGAATGCAAAGTACACAAAACTAGTCGCAACTCTTCATGAGAAGAGCTTATCTAGTTATCCGGAATGAGGCGCTTACCCATACTCACGGCATCATCAATAACAAAGCCGAGTTTCTTGTAAAACTCCTGCACTGCAATGTTGTCAGTGCGAATTTGCAGATTGATTTTTGGACAACCGATGGAGAGCAACTTTGACTCGAGATGCTTTATAAGATCAGTTGCATAGCCTTTACGCTGTTGGTCAGGCGAGACGGCTAGATAATTCATCCAGCCGCGATGCCCGTCATATCCTCCCATCACGGAGGCTACAATGTCGGCCTGCGACACACCAACCAAAAAAAGGTTGTCGCCTACAGCGACTTTGCGCTGGATATCAAGCGCTGGATCATTCCACGGTCTGACCAGATCACAAGCCTGCCAAAGCGTTATGACCTGATCCGTATCGGCAAGCTCGAAGCTTCGAATATCCAATGGGCCGCCAACAATTAACTATACAACCTCTGCACACCAAACCGATCATGAATGGCGTTAGACTGCTCCTGAGTAATTCTCAAACCTTTTGCAACAGCATCCAGAAACTGCGCTTCTGTACGGTTATCAAGTTGTATCGCCATTAACGATACGGCGTACACTTCTTCTTCGATACCTCTGGGCACTGAATGAATCAGGCCATTAACATCCAGGCCCTTGGCGATTTCACTACGAATAAAATTCTGTTCCTCCTGCCCTATGTTGCCGACCTTTTGCAGGATTGCCTGTTGTTCTTTGTCATCGATTCTTCCATCAGATAGACCGGCCTGAATCATTGCGCGAATATAAATCGCTGCCTGATCACTCTGGCTAATCTGTGGCTGCTGAGGAGTTTGATCGAACGGATTGTTACTCGCAGCAGGCGCCTGCTTACCACCAGTCTGGCTTCGGCCAAGCTCTTTTAGTGCCTTACCCAGGAGATCCCCCAAGCCTCCGCCACCACTGGTGCTGCCGCTGTTCTGCTGACCGATACTTCCACCGGCACTACCACCTGAAGTACCACCGCCAGTCTGGCCGCCACCAAACACACCACCACCCTGATTACCGCTACCCGCACTGGAACGTCCGCTGCCAACACCCAGCAGGTCCTCAAGAACTTTGGCGCCAGAACCAGAATTTAGGTTGCCGCCGCCTGATTGGCCGGCGCCGAGAAGTTGACCCAGTATGTCTGTTGCGTTCATGAAACTTATGCTCCGAAGTTATTCGCTTTTAAAAAGGTGTAACATAACAAGTAATAAAGGAGTAACAAGAAATTACAATCACTCGCGATCCACGATCCGCGGACGCAACGCATCCATATCGAAGCCGGCTGCTCCTGCCGTCCTGACGATATCATCAGCCGGTTGCTTACCCGCCTCGCTCAATGCCCAAAGCACCGTGCAACGTGTGCCAGACCGGCAATAGGCAAGCACAGGCGTCGGTAAATCGGCAAGCTGGTCTTCAAAATCATCAACATCTACATCCCTGATTTCACTGCCATTTACCGGTTGATAGGCGACTGTCATGCCGGCTTCCCTGGCGAGCTTCTCGATGTCAGCGTACAACGGCTGATCTGGCCCTCCTTCACCATCGGGACGATTGCAAAGCAGTGATTTGAATTGTTTGCTGACCTCAGCAACATCAGCTGGACTGAGTTGCGGGGCAACTGAAAGACCATCGGTGAGTTTATGGATCTGAACCATATTGTGTTCTCTACTTGTTCTCTTTAGGCAGGCACGCAAGTCTATGGATGAGGCGCTGGCGCCGCAAGGGTTGTCAGTCAGTCTGGAATGATTCAAACTCGGCGCCACTAGTACAAATTAACTAATCAACTATGTCAAAAATTTCCGGAAAATGCCTTTGCGGTGCTGTCAGCTACTCGATTGAGGGGGATCCCATGCGGATGGCACAGTGCCATTGTAAGGGGTGCCAGCGAGCATCCGGCACTGGCCACATGTCACTGGCGTTTTTCAAAGATGAACAGATCACTATCAGTGGTGAGTACGCGGAATACTCATCCACGGCTGATAGTGGCAACGAGAATATTCGCGCGTTTTGCTCAACCTGCGGCGCGCGCCTCTTTGGCCGCAACTCAGCCAGAGCAGGCATAATGGCAGTTGCTGTCGGTTGTGCAGACGACAACAACTGGTTCAGCCCACAGGCCGTGGTTTATAATAAAGATAAGCCGGACTGGGACTGCATGGCACCTGATCTGCCAACTTTTGATGAAATGCCACCCCCGCCGAAATAACCCAACATATCTAGAATCGACAAGTAAATGCCTCTGAGGTCAGTTACTAGTCATCCGTTGAACTAACTTAATGAAGTGATGTCGACTGCAACAGACAGATGGGATTCCCCGTCACGTGCTTACAATTAATCAAAACAGACGGGCAACGCCCAAACCGGAGAACACCCTCTATGAGTCAACTACCCAAGAATCTAAATCGCCGACACCCGCTGTATTTGGCGATAGCCGGCGGTATCGCAGCAACCGGCTTGGCATTGGCGGGCTGTGACAGCTCCAGCACTAAAGCAGGCGACGCTAATCCAACTGCAGTGAAAAAAGAAATTGCTGCTGCTGCATGCAATCCTTGTAACCCATGCAACCCATGCGCTGCTAAGGCGTGTAATCCCTGCAACCCATGCGCCGCAAAGGCCTGCAACCCTTGTGCTGCCAATGCTTGCAACCCATGTAATCCTTGCAACCCTTGTGCTGCCAACGCTTGCAACCCGTGTAATCCGTGTGCTGCTAAAGCCTGCAATCCGTGCAACCCATGTAATCCATGTGCTGCTAAGGCATGTAATCCTTGCAATCCATGTAACCCATGCAATCCGTGCGCTGCTAAGGCATGTAATCCCTGTAACCCGTGCAATCCATGTGCTGCTAAGGCCTGCAACCCTTGTAATCCTTGCAACCCATGTGCTGCAGGTGCTTGCAACCCTTGCAATCCATGCAACCCGTGTGGAGCAGGCGGTATCGCAGCTTCGGACTTCATTCGACCTGCAAGCGCACAGTTCGATGTAACAGCAGCTGCCGCAATGTCTGCTAAAGGTAAAGAGCTTTGGAACGATACCTCGCTCAGCAGCAACGGCCTGGCTTGCCAGTCTTGCCACGTCGGTGGCGCGCTGCTGAACGCAACATTTGCCGAGCCATACCCACATGAAGTGGCAATGCCTACTCAACAAGCTGGTGTTGGCGCGATAGACATCGACGAAATGGTTAACTTCTGCATGCTAGCACCTATGCAGGCTCAGCCTCTGGCATGGGACTCTAGTGAACTTGCAGCTTTGAGTGGCTACGCACTGGAATTACAGGCAAGCTTCAACCCATGTGCTGCTAAAGCCGCGGGCAACCCTTGCAATCCATGTAACCCGTGCAACCCTTGTAATCCTTGCGCTGCAAAGGCTTGTAACCCATGTAATCCTTGCAACCCTTGCGCTGCGAAAGCATGCAACCCATGTAATCCTTGCAACCCTTGCGCTGCAAAGAACCCTTGCAATCCATGCAACCCTTGTAACCCGTGTGCTGCGAAGACCAACTAATCACACGGCTTAAAGCAGTACAAAAAGAGCCCGCTAGACGGGCTCTTTTTTTTACTGTAACCATTCTGCTCCTGGCAGGCTGCGCACAAGCAGATCAAGTGCCGGCGGCGCAAGCAACCGTCTCGATTTCTGCTCCAGCAACCGCTTCAATTCCAGCGGGCGAGTTCTTCATGGGCTCAACACCTGACGAACGTGAATATGCTTACCAGTTAGATGAGACGGCGTATGGTCACTCTCGCACCAGAACCGGAAAATGGTACGACTCTGAAAGAAATCGCGCCGCGGCGACCACTGCTGCTTTCGAGATTACTGTCGCACCAATTACCAACGCGCAGTATGCCGAGTTTATCGAGGCCACGAACCACCCTGCCCCGAATGTAGATCAGCAAACCTGGGAAGGTTACGGGCTGATCCATCCATACAGTCGTACAAGACGACACGCCTGGGAAGAAAATACTCCGCCGACAAACCGCGGCGATCATCCGGTCGTGCTCGTCAGCTACGATGACGCGAATGCCTACGCTAAATGGTTGTCTGAAAAGCTGGATGAAACCTGGCGACTACCTACTGAAACCGAGTGGGAAAAAGCAGTGCGCGGTACCGATGGACGCTACTTCCCCTGGGGAAACAGCTTTGAAAGTGATAAATTGAACAGCCACGATACCGGGCCATTCGATACCACCGCGATAGGCACTCGATCTGCAGCCGGACCTAACGGCCTGGTAGATGGCGCTGGCCAGGTGTTCGAATGGGTCATGACCACCGAAGGAGCCAGAAGAGCGTGGGTCAAAGGCGGCTCGTGGGATGACAAAGGTTGCGGTGTTTGTCGTCCGGCGGCAAGACACAGCAGACCCACAAACCTCAAGCATATATTAATAGGATTCAGACTGGTCAAAGTAAAATGACACAACTTTCAGCTAAAGCACAGTATTCAACCAATCTCACAGAACAACTGGCAGCTTTGCCAGAAGAGAAACTACATGGAATGTTGACGGCTGGTGACAGAATAAAAAATTGTTATCGGCTTTTACAGAAGAATGAAAAATACGGCAATGTAGTACGCGAGGTCCTGCGTGAACAGGGTACATTTTACGAACTGGAACACTACCCGAAAGGTGATGTGCATGACAGCGACTCACATTCACAGTATTTTTATCATGCTCACCGTGGAATAGAAGGCGAAAACGGCCACTTTCATACATTCCTCCGTGCTAAAGGTATGCCCCGTAAGTTCGACCCCGCCCCATATGATGGTGAAGTAGAGTGGCCAGCAGGCGACGATGCGCTAAGCCATCTAATAGCAGTATCAATGGACCCCAAGGGTTATCCAATTGGTCTTTTTTCAACCAACCGATGGGTGACGGGTGAAACCTGGTACAAAGCAGACGATGTCATCACTATGCTGGATCACTTCAACATGGACTTGCTATACCCGTCGTGGCCGGTGAACATCTGGATCACAGAAACGATGCGATTGTTCAGACCGCAAATCGAAGAGTTATTGATTCAACGTGATGCTTCAGTGAATGCATGGCGCGACGAGCACACAGATAAAGATGTCTATGAAGACCGTGAACTTGAAGTTACCAGTGAAATGCTAGTGGATGTCGATAAACAACTGGAAGCAGTTAACAAAGAGTTAAAATCACGCGCTCATTGATTTAGTGCAACAGACATTCTGCGTCTCAGGAGAACAAGCAGCACTGTCAACTATCATCGCGACAAGCTAGTTGTAACGCCGGTAGCTCGACACCACTTGTTCTGCTACCCGGCTCTTCCACTCCCAGCCCCGAAGAGTAGCTGCGCATCTGGGTAAGTCCTCGCTGGGTACGTGACCCTGGAGGGTGTCGTCAAAGCATTATTTGAATCCTGTTCGACTATATTTTAATGCACGTACCCAAAGCCAAGTCACTCTCCCTATGGGAGAGTCCAATGCGTAGTTTGCATTGGGAGAGGGATACTTTTGGCAATGAAATCAAATTTGAAGCTCGAAGTCTTATTGAATATCTAACCAGACACACCCCTCTTCCGGCGCAAACTACACGCCGGATTCTCCCCAGGGAGAATGACAAAAGCGGCACTGGTTAACGTCATGTGATAGTCACTAAAACCTTTGACGACACCCTCCCCTGGGGAAGCTCTCCGAATTGCTCTAAACCGCTGTATACTGCTATGCCAGACAATGTAATCCAGCCATTGAATTTTGCTAAGTTATGAGCCGTATCCAACAGCACGATACACTCAGGTTAACAAACTAAAATCAATCCAGTCATCGGAATAAAATTATGAATGCCGAAGAGCTACGATCAAAACAAGACCGAGAAATCGCTCGTCAGCTAATGGAAGTAAAAGAAGTAAAACGCATCAACGAGATGATCGAAAAGCGCGAAGAAGAAGGCCCGATGGGCACTCGCCGTCGGCTGCTCGCTACGTCGGTGCGACTGAGTCGAGGCATGGCACCCTGGCTTCACGAAATGGCTGATGATTGCATCGAAAAACTGGGTGTTACGATCCCCACAGAACTATATGTTTATTCCAGCCCTACTTATAACGCCGCCTGTGTAAAGCCTGAGGACGGCCGTCTGTTCATCATGTTCTCTTCCAGCTTGCTGGAGGGATTTGAAGGCTCTGAACTTAAATTCGTGATGGGCCATGAACTCGGTCATTACTTATACGGTCACCATGACATCCCGATCGGCTACCTGCTAAAAGGTAAACCAAGGCCAAGCCCGAAGCTCGCACTGCAACTGACCACCTGGTCTCGCTATGCTGAAATATCTGCCGACAGAGCTGGCGCACATTGCGCTCAGGATCCAGAAGGTGTGGCAAGATCACTGTTTAAGCTGGCATCCGGCCTTAGCAGTAAACTGGTTAAAATTGATATCGATGAGTTCATGCAGCAGGTCGATGAAATGCAACTCGAAGATTCTGAACCGGGTCAGGGAGCGCCACAGGAAGACTGGTTCATGACCCATCCTTTTAGTCCGTTGCGGGTACGTGCATTGCGACTATACGACTCTTCTATACTGGCAAAAAAAGACGGCAGTAGTATTGAGGATCTCGAAGCCGGGGTACAAGTGCTGATGACTATCATGGAGCCAAGTTATCTTGAGGGTCGCACAGACAGTGATGAAAATATGCGTCGCCTGTTGTTTGCAGCTGCACTGTCGGTGGCGAATGCAAACGGAGAAATCTCGGAGAAAGAGATCGCTGTATTCGAGAAATTTTTCGGTAAGCGCACATTCAGTGAGGACCTTAACCTTGAACGGCTTGCGGATGATCTCAAAGATCGCATTACTCAGGTTAACGCCTCGGCCACAGTAGCTCAGCGCATGCAAATTGTACGGGACCTTTGCACAGTGGCTCGCGCTGATAAAAAAATCTCTAAAGCCGAGCTCAAAGTCATCACGTCAATTGCACATGACCTGGAAGTCCCCTCGCACTTTGTAAACCAGGCAGCGGCACTTGAGGTGAAGCTGGATTAGTACAGCTGGTCAGTAATATTAATGAAAGTGAATATTGCCGTGTCACGACGATGGTCGTGCACTGTGTGTTTTTTCGGGTAACATCGCAATGGTCCAAAGGCGTTTTTCTGGACTTTTACCGTAACTAATACGAAACAGCATTGGAGCCACCATGTCAGACCACGCGACAATCACCCCTTACCTCACTGTCAATAAGGCAGACGAAGCAATCACCTTTTATGAGGCTGCGTTTGGCTTTGAAGAGATTGGACCACGACTCGAAGACAATCAGGGCAACATTATTCACACCGAATTAAAACTCGGCGATAGCACCATCATGCTGTCAGAAGAGATGCCGCAATTTGGCAACAAAGGTCCTAAATCACTTCGCGGCACCTGCGTGAGGATTAACTTGCAGGTAGATGATGCACATGGCACCGCCAGTCGCGCGCAGACAGCTGGCGCAAAACTCCAATACCCGATAGAAGATCAATTCTATGGTCAACGTGCCGGGAGACTAGTCGACCCCTATGGGCATGTATGGATTATCTCGCAAGAGCTGGAAAAGCTAAGCAAAGAAGAAATTCGCCGTCGCACAGATGAATATTTTAAAGAATTAGAAGAACAATCCTGACGCTGGAAGTGTCGCTGTTGTTAACTCTGTAGTTCTATTAACGCTATATGCCTTCAGAAGATCCTGCCATGCGCTTTATCCTGGCTAGCAGTCTGCCATCGGTAATTGCTATGCCGGCAGCAATTATTCCGAAACCCAGCAGTGCTTCTATTCCCAATTTTTCACCCAAAAACACAACCCCCAGTGACACAGCGACCGGTGGTATTAACAGAGTTACCAACATAAGGTTTGAGGAGCCTGCTCGCGCGAGTATTTTAAAATACAGAAGATAAGCTACTGCAGTAGAGGCAATTGCAATGGCGAATAGCGAAGCCCAGACCTCCCGAGACAGATTCATCACTGGCATACCCTCGGTAAAAATAGCCACTGGTAGCATAAGAACAGTGCTGCCGACCAACATCCCGAAGGCGTTCATAATCGGTGGGTACTTTGCAAGATATCGTTTGCCCCACACACCGGCGAACGCATAAGACAACGCAGCCCCAATAACTGCTAGCTGTCCCAAATTCTGTAAACTGAAGCTGGTAAGAGCATCGAGACCCATGATAACTCCTACGCCAAATACACCGAACAGCGCTCCGATTATCTTTCTTGGCGTCAGTGGTTCATCGACAAGCAACATGCCGGCGACAACAGCGCCGAATACAGCAGTTGTGCCGTTTAAAATAGAAGCAAGACCACTACTGATACTTGTTTGCCCCCAGAATATCAACGAAAACGGAATGGCATTATTCAACGCACCCATGACCAAATAGCACATCCATGCCTGCATCGATTTGGGTATTGCAATGCCTTGCCAAAAGACAACCAAAGCCAGTGCGGGAACAGCCCAGAAGACCCGATGAAGTGCGATCGTCAACGGGGGCACTTCTCTAAGTGCTATTTCTGCGAAAAAGAATGACCCACCCCATACAGTCGCCAATGCCAGTAACAATAATCCAGAAGTCAGATCAATTGTCGGTGCTTTAGTTGATGTCATCCGAATCCAGTCTTACGCATTGCAAAACAACAAACTGATTTTACTTCTGAAAGCTATTCGATTCAGTTACTGATCTAACACTAGTGCTCAGCATTTTGAATAACTGAAATAACCCCACGGAAAGCACATCACACAACAGTGTGAGTAAGTGGCAACCACGTCAACCAGCTACACAACGCACATTTCACAGAGATTTTTATTTAAACCTCCTGGCCCGCTAGAAACAGCCATGTTTCAATCACTGTATCCGGATTCAACGAAACACTACTGATACCTTGCTCCATTAACCACTTGGCCAGATCGGGGTGATCTGATGGACCTTGACCACAAATACCCACATACTTGGAAGCTTTGTTTGCAGCCGCTATGGCTGATGCCAGCATCTTTTTGACTGCCGGATCACGCTCATCAAAAAGATGTGCGATCAAACCGGAATCGCGGTCCAGACCAAGCGTTAGTTGAGTTAGGTCATTTGATCCTATCGAGAAGCCATCGAACTTCTCGAGAAACTCCTCAGCGAGAATGGCATTACTCGGTACTTCACACATCATTACGATCTTGAGCCCGTTACGTCCACGCTCCAGACCGTTTTCCTTTAGTAGCTCCAAAACATCATCCGCTTCCTGCAACGTGCGGACAAACGGAATCATGATCCAGACATTCTCAAGGCCCATTTCATCTCGTACTTTTTTAAGTGCCTTGCACTCAAGCTCAAAACACTCTCTAAAAGACGACGAAATGTAGCGGGATGCACCACGAAAACCGATCATCGGGTTTTCCTCTTGCGGCTCAAATAATTCACCGCCGATCATGTTGGCATACTCGTTAGATTTGAAATCACTTAACCGGACAATAACCGGGTGCGGATTAAAAGCTGCGGCAAGAGTTGAAACACCTTCCGTCAGCTTCTCAACATAGAAATCAATCGGTGATTTATAACCTGCCAGCCGTTCGTCAATTTTTGTACGAACAGAGTCCTCCATCATTTCATAGTTCAACAGGGCTTTAGGATGAACACCAATAGTATTGCTAATCATAAACTCAAGGCGCATCAACCCAACGCCATGGTTAGGCAGGCGCTGAAAGTCAAAGGCGCGCTCAGGATTCCCCACATTCATTGTGATTTTAAACGGCAGTTCAGGCAATCCGTCAAGCTGAATTTCTTTTACGTTGTATTCAATCTGACCTTGGTACACTTTACCGGTATCGCCTTCAGAGCAGGAGACGGTCACGTCAAGACCATCTTCAAGTTTTGAGGTCGCATCACCACATCCTACTACTGCGGGTACGCCAAGTTCTCGAGCAATGATTGCTGCATGACAGGTTCGCCCTCCCCTGTTGGTCACAATGGCGGCGGCACGTTTCATTACCGGTTCCCAGTCAGGGTCCGTCATATCTGTCACTAGAATGTCCCCTTCCTGTACTTTGGATAGTTGATCCAGGCTCGGTATGTTGCGCACCTTGCCCGCACCAATTCGCTGACCAATACTGCGCCCGGTTACCAGCACCTTCGATGAAGCCGGATCCATCTCATAACGACGGATAACATTTTTACTAGAACGGGACTCCACCGTTTCAGGACGCGCCTGTAAGATATAGAGACCACCATCTTCGCCGTCCTTACCCCATTCGATATCCATGGGTCGGCCATAATGTTTCTCGATAGTGACCGCCATGTTTGCTAGCGATGTGACATCTTCATCAGTCAACGAAAACTGCATCTGCTCCCGAGAATCTGTGTCTATAGTTTCGACGGCAACCGATTCCCCATAAACCATTTTAATTAATTTACTACCGCGATTGCGTCTGAGTATTGCTAGTCTGCCGGCAGCCAAAGATTGTTTATGGACATAAAATTCATCCGGATTAACGGAACCCTGCACAACACACTCGCCCAACCCCCACGAAGAAGTGATAAAAACAACATCTTCAAAACCTGTCTCTGTGTCTATGGAGAACATCACACCACTCGAACCAACATCACTGCGAACCATTCTTTGAATACCAGCGGACAATGCGACTTCTGCATGATCAAAGCCTTGATGAACACGGTATGAGATTGCTCTATCATTATAAAGCGATGCGAACACTTCCTTTACGCGAGCCAGCACTTCATCGATACCGACAACATTTAAGAAGGTTTCCTGCTGGCCTGCAAACGATGCTTCAGGCAGATCCTCCGCAGTTGCCGACGATCTTACAGCCACGGCGATCTGACCACCCGCTTGCAACTCTGCGTAAGAGTCCCTGATCGATTTTTCCAGTGCTTCCGGAAACGGTGTTTCCATTACCATAGAACGAATTCTCTGCCCAACCTTCTCTAATTCATCAACATCTTCTACATCGAAATCCTGCAAGAGATTGTTGATATTCTGATCAAGCGAGTTGTGCGAGAGAAAATCACGAAACGCATCGGCCGTTGTGGCAAATCCGCCCGGTACCGAAATCCCGGCGTTAGCAAGATTACTGATCATTTCACCGAGGGACGCATTCTTACCGCCAACAACTGGCACGTCGTTCATGGAGAGCTTGTCAAACCAAATTACATAGTTACTCATAAAATTAACTCTCTGCGCGATAATTCGTTTAGTCGTATACAATCTTCAAATACGGAACAGGTATTGCCGATATCACGCCAGGGCGTTACACGCTTTGCTGTTACAAGCTTTGCTGTTACACACCTGGCTCACCACGAAAGCTTCCATTCGAAATACAAACACGGGAGCACTCACCAAGAGAATCGTAAAACAAGGCTTTCAATAATGCAGAAACGCACAACGTTTGTAATCTCTGATCGAACCGGACTCACTGCCGAAGCACTCTGCCATAGCTTGCTTAGCCAGTTTCCGAGCGTCCAGTTCGACATCGAAAACCTGCCTTTTATTGATACCCTGGAAAAAGCACAAGATCTGGTAACAACCCTGAACACGCTCGCTGAACAGAATAACCAAAAACCACTGGTGTTTGCGACCCTAGTCAATGACGATATCAGAAAAATAATTGCCGACGGAAACGTAGTCTTTTTCGACCTGTTCGATACTTTTATCGATCCGCTTGAAAAAGAACTTAATATCGAGTCTTCACATTCGGTAGGCAAATCCCACGGGGTGCTTGATTTCGCGCAGTATTCGGCAAGAATGAGTGCCGTCAACTTCGCCATGACGACTGACGACGGAATGGAGACAGATCACTATGCCCGAGCCGATGTCGTGGTCATCGGAGCATCCCGATCAGGTAAAACACCGACTTGCCTGTATTTGTCACTGCAGTTCGGCATTTTCGCCGCCAACTATCCATTGACAGCACCTGATCTCGAGAACACAGAAATGCCGGATGCGCTCGAGCCTTACAGGAACAAGCTTTTCGGCTTGACCATCGATCCTTACCGGCTGCAACAGATTCGCCAGGCTCGTTTTAGCGGTGATACCTATGCCTCTGCTCAAACCTGCCAGTTTGAAGTAGCGCAAACTGAGGCGATCTACCGCGCTGCTGGTGTGCCCTATGTGAACACCACAAAAAAATCAGTGGAAGAAATCGGCGCCTACATTTTGCACAAGGCCTCACTGCGACGAAAAATTTAGCAACATTGCAGCCAAGACACTCACAGCACTGAGAAAATCAGGTGAAAACATCTATACTCTGCCAATATTCCTCCTCATTATCCTCCTGAGCCAATCTAATGAAAATACTCGTCACCGGAGCGGCCGGTTTTATCGGTTCCACACTCTCAAAAAAGCTTCTCGCCCGAGGAGATCAGGTGATTGGTGTAGACAACATTAACGACTACTATGACCCCTCATTAAAGCATGCGAGGCTCGAGCCGCTGCTGGCACATGAAAACTTTGTTGAAGCCCGAATTTCGATTGAAGACAAGGAAGCCATGGACAGAACTTTCGCAGAACACAAACCTGATCGTGTGGTTAATCTGGCGGCGCAGGCGGGCGTCCGATACTCAATTGAAAATCCGTATGCCTACATAGACTCAAATATTTACGGCTTCATGAACATTCTCGAGAACTGCAGACATCATCAAGTGGAGCACCTGGTGTACGCATCAACAAGTTCGGTATACGGTGCACACACAAACATGCCTTTCTCTATCCATGATCACGTGGATCATCCGGTAAGCCTTTATGCGGCAACCAAAAAATCAAATGAACTAATGGCTCATACTTATAGCCACTTGTTTAACATTCCAACAACCGGACTCAGGTTTTTTACCGTATATGGCCCCTGGGGCAGACCTGACATGGCCTTATTTTTATTCACTAGAAAAATTCTTGCCGGTGAACCAATAGATGTATTCAACCATGGCAATCACAAACGTGACTTCACCTATATCGACGATATAGTCGAAGGTGTAGTGAGAACACTCGACAACGTCGCTGCACCAAACCCCGACTGGAATAGTGACACACCTGGATCAGCTACAAGTGCCGCGCCTTATCGCGTATACAACATCGGTAATAATGAGCCAGTCAATCTTATGCGATACATTGAGGTACTGGAGGACTGCCTGGGTATGAAAGCAAAGCAAAATTTACTGCCACTTCAACCCGGTGATGTACCAGATACTTTTGCGGACGTAACAGACCTGGTTGACGCAGTGGGCTACAAACCCGCAACCACGGTTGAGCACGGTATCTCGGAGTTTGTCAAATGGTATAAAGACTACTATCAAGTCTGACTCCCTAATCCTAACGACAATCTAAGTCGGGATATTCCAAAGACAAATACCACAAGCGTCACAAAGGGATAGGCAATCACTAACGTCTCATGACTACCCATAGGATGCTAAAGTGCCCTATTGCAAGCCCATGAATTTTGAGAATTCGACTCAAATTCATATTACAATAGCCATGACTAATGCTGACACAGGTAGCTCTCGCAGCTAAGCTGCAGGCACCCATGTCAGACCCTGTAATTTTTCCCATTTTGGGCCTGGTGGTGACGAATGAAAATGGTTAGTGAACACCTAATCGTAGGCAGAAAACTATGATCGCGATCAATCAGCTGATTTGTATCTCCATGATTTCAACTGCAATTGCAGTGAGCGGCTGCGCAAGCATCCAAAGCAGCAGACCATTAACTGTTGCGGGCGTAGATACCGCCAATGTTCAACTCATTGAAAATGACGACGGTAAAACAGCAGTATTGACTGGCTCAGTCAGCAGAAATGTAGACAAAATAGAGATCGAAAATTACGTTCGCGCGCGGTATAACTATGAAAAAATCCGGAACCTTATTTCTATAGAGTAAAGCGTAATCTTGTCTAATCTTCACTACAGCTTTGACTGGTAGTTCAGAAATCAAAACCCTCGTAAGCCTGGGGATGTCTTGCCAGACAGCTCATCAGTTGCGTCGACTAGCTGACCCCGAAAATAGACCAGGTGCTGCGTCAGTAGAATCGCAAGTACACTCTGGGATTTTTGATTGGCTGATATGCCCACCACAAAGCGTCATCAGTCTGCTAAACAATGATATTCCTGACTTTAATAGAGAAAACATTCGGGTTCATAAAGAACGCCCATATTGGGAACATTACAATCTTTTTTTCTGGCATAACTTCACCGTTACCAGAAATCAGATTCGACAATTAAATATTGATGAAACCATCGATAAAGAGATGAAGCGCTGGTCGCATCTCCGCACTCGATTCTCAGAGCTTGACCCACATAAAACCATTTTTGTTGTCTCCAATACTCAAAACAACCTGGCTACTGAAGTTTATGATGAGCCTGAGTACGATCAGTTTCAGTTTACGATCGACATAATAGAACAGCTGGAACATAGCTTGGCAAAATATTTCGGTACATCATTGGACTCTATTCAGCTTGAAGTGGTAACAAGAAAAAATCGCTCATGTGGTCTACAGGGAAGAAACCTGACAAGTTTTTTCCCCATCGATCAAAATGAGTGGAAAGGGTCAAAAGAATCATGGAATTTCTGGTGGGAGAAACTTACTCAGCGTATAGCTGCTGTGGATTAGTTCCACTGTAAAATGTTCTATGACTAATATTTGAGCAACAAACAATCGCACGAAGCCACTTGTCAGAGCGCACGTAGTGATGATGCCATATTTTCGTAGGGTGGATAAGCTTGCGCATCCACCAAGCTACTACAACGAATGCTCCATAGTCACAGCGAATAAAATCACCAAAGACTGACCGGACAATTACATATCTGACGTGCTGCACATGGATGGATGCGCCAGCTTATCCCCCTACGGCGATGGTACTGGAATGCTCTGAACCATATAGATAGGCGAGCGACCAACACTCTCATCACTGATCGTACAGGTGGGCTTTGAGAAAAAGATAATCACACGAAGCCACTTGTCGGAGCGCACGTAGTGATGATGTCATATTTCGTAGGGTGGATAAGCTTGCGCATCCATCAAGCTACTACAACGAACGCTCCATAGTCACAGCGAATAAATTCACCAAAGACTGACCGGATAATTACGTATCTAACGTGCTACACATGGATGGATGCGCCAGCTTATCCCCCCTACGGCGATGGTACTGGAATGCTCTGAACCATATAGATAGGTGCGCACCCTGTTATATCAAATACCAACTTTTACAGTCTTATTCTTTGCACCCTACCTGGTGCTTACTCGCAGCTCAAGAAAATCCACATCGAGTTGTCCGGGTTCAACTTGCAGTTGTGCATACCCGTCTTTTGATTGAACAAAACCTATTTCCCGCAACACGGACTGTGCAAGGTCGTTTCTTCCAGTGGCTAAAAAATTCACAGCGACGTTTGCTTTTCCGTCAGTGTACTTATCAACCAGGTAACTGAAAAAAGCTTTTTCAATTAGCTTGCCTTGCACACGGCATGACAGCATAAAGTCCTGTACGGTAATATCTCGCTGGTTAGTACGGGTAATGGAGAACCCAACAAGTCCGTAGTCGCCATACTTGTCTCTACAGTGAATGACATGCTTGTCAGTGCTTTCATCCTGCAAAATCTCATCAACCGCTTCTCTTGAGTACTTGACACCGGAAAAATTCAGTTGATTGGTGCGTTGCAATAACTCTGTTACCCGTTCTCTTTGATGCTCGGCGATCATACCAATTTCCACAACGATTTCGCTGGATTTTAAAAAACCCAGGTAGTCCTTGCCAAAAGCTACTTCGACTTCATTTCTTTTTGCTTGTTGTTGGTACATGACACGCCTGTTACCAGATTCTTTAGTTTTCCCTCCCTGTAATCTTGGATGTTTGAGTAATGTGTCTATTGCAGAATCAGGTAACACCTCAATGTCGGTGATTGACGCAGAGACTTCTTCCCGTTCAAAATCTGAGTCATCAATGAATAGCAGCGTATCGGAACCGATACTTAACATTTTGAGAAGCCACTTTATGTTCTGCGACTTTTGATTCCAGTTTATGACCGGGTAGATTAAATACTCTTCTAGTCCGAATTCCGATAGTTTTTCTAATGCTTCTGCCTCATTGTTTTTGCTGGCAACGCTTATCAAAATGCCGCGTTGATCAAGGGATTCGAACAACGCCGGTATCGATGGCTTTAGTGCAACCTCTCCCTCGACTAACACACCATCCCATAGCGTGTTATCTAAATCAAATATGACACACTTAACCGGTGGTTTTGATTTATCCTGCGGCAAGGCAGCTGCCAGAGCATCTTTCTTCTCAAGCGTTGAATCGCTCTTATGAGTTACTGACTCTTGCAAAACAGATTTAGGCGCATCCAGAGTCACAAAATCGGTTGAAATAAAAACCAGCCTTACGCCGGATTCTTGTTCAGGAGTAAAAGAAACGTTGTAGCGCAATTGCGACTCGACGATATTGCTCAGTTTGTCGTACGGAATAAAGTACCGGTTATAACCCGGTGCCAGTAACAGCTTTTGCCAGTAAGGAAACGCCATTTTTCCGTTCTCAGGTACAGACAACATTTCTGACCCGGATACCGCGCAGGAAAACTTCACGGCGCTATCGTGCTTTGCGGGATTATAGATCTCGATAAGAAAACCATCCGGGTGTTCCCGACGCCTCGATACCTTCTGCAATCGTTTACTGAAGTAGTCCATCAGTTCAAACGAGAGGGATGTCCAG
Organism: uncultured Granulosicoccaceae bacterium; assembly: GCA_938020525.1. Taxonomy (GTDB): domain Bacteria; phylum Pseudomonadota; class Gammaproteobacteria; order Granulosicoccales; family Granulosicoccaceae. The sequence continues at coordinate 24,157 of CALIHW010000203.1, forward strand.
GGCGGAGTGCCACCGAGGCGTCGCACAAGCCTCCCAAAAGCATTGACCAGCACCTGAACCCGCGGAACAACACTTTCAATGAATGATAACAATCCATTGTGCACCAGCACGGTGTTACCTCTGGCTTCAAGCTTGCCCCATTTGCCAAAGATTATGTCGGCAGCACTACCTGTCTGACTGCGAAAATGGGTATTGCGGCGCATACCGACTTCGAAACGCCTGCACCTGTTATCGGGGCGTGGTGTATACAGATCACAAGTTTGAAAGCACTCCGGTGCTGCACATTCAATACAATGCTCACTCCAGATTAACAATGATCGCTTTCGAATGCCTGAGGCAAACGATATTTCTTCCGACGGTTGGATAGGCGGATCAGGATCAACTGCCCGGTACTGATCAAATTCAAACATTCATGTAGCCAATTTAGATGGGCCGCCAATGGACCACTAGATTTTTTGATATACAAAACACCGTTGGCTGGAAATTGTATCGGGAACCGATAGTTCCTTTAATCTGGCGTGCGGTAACGGCATTCCACAACTCATTGCAAGACCACCATGAGCGATCAGATCAACCACCGCCTGTGGTAGCCATTCTAGTGTTTTTGCATCGATCTCTTCATTGCCGCTGCCAATATCGGCGTGCGCAAATGCAGCATCCGAACCGACATAATTTTTTGCAGTCTCTGCTATCTCACCGATCACCATATTCTCGTCTTCCGGAACGCAGGAACTATGAGCCATAACTACACGATCAAATACAATAATTCTCCGATCCGGAAATTTTTCCCGTAGATGACTGTAGGTACGTCCATTACCCAAACCAATTTCAAATACATCTCCCGTGTCCGGCAACAGTGGATGAGAAGCGATATGGTCCAGATAATCTCTTTGCGCAGTCATGCGGCCGATAAAGCTATCAAGTCTGCTCATTATTCGTTTCTCAGTTCAGGGCTCAGTCCATAGTTTAAATTCATTGCGCAATACTCATCATCGAATGAAATGACACGATCTGTGATGCCTTGAGGGTATCGACAAATTCACCAAACAGTACACGATTGTCCTGATCCATATGCTCATGATGTAGCATTATGCCAATGACGTCATCAGCCGTATTGAAGTGGCCGCATATATAGTCAGTGAGCTGAGCCTGATTCAATGCGACGCCTTTATTTTTCTTCAACCAGTCTACGGTCACTGAAAATTCCGGTACTGCAGTGTCAATGGGTTCTGATCGCACAATTCTCGACAGGTACTCTATGTCAAGCGCATGCAGGGCAGATGCAGTATCACTGTTACAGCGATTCCACGGTGGCGTAAAAATTGGCTTTACTTGAGAACCAAATGCTGCAGTGAGAATCTTTTTCCCCGCTGCTATATCATTATATTGCTGTTGATAGCTCCGATCACTGCCAAACTCACAGGATCGGCCTTGCAGTTGATGATTAGCGTGAGTAAAGCCATGTTGATGAATAGCGAATCTATCACTGGAATTGATAAGACGACTGACAAGTTCTATTGAACGATCCGATAATGCATCAGGGATAACAGCTATATCAAGCGGCAGTTCCAGATTGGTAAAATCTTCACACACTGCTTGCAGATGGTCGTCAGCCCAGCCGCCATCATCATCTCGAAAGAATACCTTGACAGGTTTTTCACGAGCAGACAGTAGTGCCTCAAGTTCTCGAAAAGCTTTCATGCTACCAGTGCCTGACAATTACTGATGTTTCTCGATCTCTCAAAATATTTTCTGCCTCTTGTCTTCCAATAATTTAGTGGCTATATGAACAGATTCAACCGCACCATCGAATTGTTGTTTATCCACTACAAAGCGACCGGCTATTATCACTTGCTGGACCACCTGAGCAAGGTATTCAGGTGTCAGATGTTTAGCTTGCAACGCGACATAAGCTTCCCGCGAATCCAGACTGGAAGCACGCAAGGTTTGCTCCTGCTCCCCCCCTGCATCAAAAGGTATCAGGACCCCAGGTGTACCGGTTAACAGCAAATCTATCGCAGTATTATAACCGCACATACTTACAGAACAGGCAGCGTTGACTAATAGCTCTCTGAAGTCAGGACGGTTAGGCTCGATGATTGTATTAGTGCCCACGCCAAGTTTCTTTAATCTTTGTACTTCTGATGATGAGTTTTTACCACCGACTAATATCCGCCATCGCATGTTCGGCAAAATCAATCGCGCAGTTTCAATTGCGGTTTCATAAATATGCGTACCGACTGAGCCGCCTCCGGCGCTGACAACTACTTCCTTATTATCTGTATTGGCTTCTAAACTACCGCTGATCGATTGAGCTACATAACCGGTATAAAATATTTTCGATCGAATCAGATCAGTCACCGGCCAGCTAACATTAAGCGGAGTCGTGTCTGGATTGGAATGAACTAAAACGCCATCATAGTAGCTAGCAATCAACGCTTCGGTTTGGTGCGCTTTCGTTTCACTTGAGGGTGGCGCTAAAATATCCCGCACTGAAGACAATACAACAGGAGGGTTCGACAGTAATCGAGTCACTTCCAACGTGCTACAGAATTCATGTCGCAACATACGCCGGCCAAACGGGAATAGCTCGGTAATAATTATTTCAGGCTGTACTTCTAACAACAATTCTGTGAGCTTCTCCTCCCTGCTAGTCAAATACGCATCATCGGCAACCAAACCATCAGCGTTAAGCAGACGGGTAAAATTAGTGCCATCTGACTGCAGAGGGGGTAGTTGCACCAGTGCAATCCCATCCGTTTCAAAAGTGTCAACAGGCAAGCCACCGCTGGCCAGATAGACCTCATCACCGTTATCTGCGAAAGCTCGACACAGGTTAATCGCACGGCGTAAATGACCAGTGCCCAATAGATGAGTAACAATCAGCAGAATTTGCATACTTCAACCAGCAGCTTCAGTGGCTAGGAGCTTGTCCGAGAATGACGGTCGTAGCGAGAAAGTGAGATTTTGAGTCAGATATTTCGATCGATTGAGGCGAATAGTCATTCATATTTAACGATATCGATCGCAATAGCTGGCCAAAAGATCGCTTTCGCAGTAG